>PAJD01000025.1:47443-60660 GCA_002705605.1 Fidelibacterota bacterium
TATTTAAACCNTGGTTTGCTGTTGATTCAAGATCTTTAGGTTTATTTAGAATNGTTTTNGGCTATTTGTGTTTATTTGATATTTTAAGAAGGTGGGAGTTTATTGATATTTTTTATACTCAGGCATCAATAATCCANTCATCNTTAACATCTAGTTCATATAAAAATTTNACTTTATTAAATACTTTNACTTCTNCTTGGGAAGTTCATTTGTTCTTTATAATTGGTATAGTTTTTTCTTTTATGCTAATGATTGGTTATAAGACAAAATTATCTCAAGTAATGTGTGCTATTATAATAATTAGTATTCATAATAGAGCTATTATGCTAGAAAATGCAGCTGATTTTTTTATGAATTGCATGTTNATTTGGACAGTNTTTCTACCTCTTGGTATTAGCTTTAGTATTGATTCATTATCTAATACATTAAAAAANAATAAAGAAAATTCTNTTGATGATTTAAATAATAGAGACTTTGGTGTAAATAAATCTCAAACTCTTTATTCTTTTGCATATTTTTGTATGATTTATCAGATTGCTACTATTTATTTTTTTACAGGTCTTGATAAGACTGGTTATGATTGGATGAATGGTTCTGCAGTTTATAAAATGTTTCAACTGGATACTTTTTTAACTCCAATTGGTTATTTTTTAAGAGAATATATNACTTTCCCAGTATCNAAATTTTTCACCTACTCAACTCTAGGAATAGAATATTTTGCACCAGTTATTTTATTTTTTCCTTTTTACTCTTACATTTTAAGATTTTTATTTATAATAGTATATTCAATATTTCATATTAGTATTCGTTTAGCAATTAAGGTNGGCTTGTTTTCCTATGTGCTTATGTGCTGTTTTATTTTACTNATTGATAAATATTTTATTGAAAAGTTTAAATCATTTATTTTAAATAGATATAAAAATAATAAGTATATATTGTTTTATGATTCAGATTGTGGCTTTTGTCACTATTCTATACGTNTTATNAANCGTTTAGATGTTTTTCAGAGATTNGTNTTTGCTGATAAAANTTATANTGGNAANAAACCTNAATCATTNGATGATNCTTTAANNTATACGGCGTTATTATATAATCCTTCTAATNAGAAAATATGGTTNAGACATGAAGTATTTGGAAAAATATTAATTNTATTGCCTTTTGGTTTTTTGTTAGGTTGGATTTTCTTTATTCCAGGNTTATCNATNATTTTTAGAAAAANTTATGATATTGTAGCTTTAAAAAGGACAAATATAAGTAAATATTTTGGTTTGCCTGCATGTGATTTAAAAACTAAGTTAGTTAATGAAGATAATAGTAATGACTTTATTGTTCCTTATTATAAAAAAAATCTTATATATATAAAAAAAACATCTAATGTTTTTGTATTGTTAATTATTTTTTGGTCAAGTATAAACTATAGCTTAGCTGCTAATGATGGCGTAAATGATTTAATGGAAGATTATGGTTTTGGTAAGAATTATTTTAAACATAATCAAACATTGAAAAAAATTGCATATTATCCACGTATGATTCAAAGATGGAATATGTTTTCACCAACAGTTTTAGCAACAGATAAGACTCTTATTATTGAAGCAACTCTATCTAATGGTGATATTATAGATCCTTTTACTGGAGTTAAGCCAGTTTTAGATAGTGTCGATTATGAGGTATTATGGCATGATCATAATCAGTTTTGGCGTAAATTTTCTAGTAGAGTTTCTAAAAAAAATAGAAAAAGTGTTTTAAATAGATTTGAAACTTGGTTAAAAAGATATAATAATACATATTTTGATGATAATTTATATGGTAATAGAATAAGAGAGGTTAAAATTTGGTCTTTATCTCAAAGAAATAAAGATATAAATTCAAAAGCTAATTATAGAGTGTCAAAAAAATTATTAAATTCAAAGCAATCGACTAAACCTAAAAAAAAACCAGTTAATAGAAAGAAAAATTCATGAAAAAATTTATTATAATTATACTGCTTTCATTTTTTTACCCTCAATGAGCGATGTGAGGAAATCCTTCACTACCAGTTGGTAGTGCTGATAAAGGTGTTGGTCTTGGAGCAGGTGAGATTATGTTAACTACTGATTTTGCTTATAATCATATTGACTGGGAGCATTCCCCAATTGGTAATGAACCTTTTTATCATTATGGTGCTTTAAATAGTAAAATACTTAACTTAGGATTAACTATTGGATTAAACGATTATTGGAATGTTTCAATAAAGCAATTAATTATTGATAGATGTATGGAATGGCACCCTGAAGAAACTAGTTCTCATCATAGAACAGAATGTAGTTCAACTGATTATGATAATGCAAAGGGTGGATATCTTGGTGATACAACAATAGACTTTAGATATTTATTGAAAAATACAGGTAAGGGTCCAGGTTCAAGATTTTTTATTGGTGGTGGAATAATACTGCCATCAAATAATCAATTAACAAATAATCCATTTATATCTGAAAATGATGAATATCCAGATCATAGACATTTTGCAATAAGTGAAGGAACACATAAAATAATTGCTGATTTCCAGTTTTTTAAAAAAAGGAAAAAAATTCCTGTATTTTGGGGTATAACTGCAAATGCAATACATCCGCTTGAAACTAGTGATTATGGTTTTTATCCTTCAAAAATTTATGATATATCAATGATGGCCCTTAGTGGACCAACAAATATTAAAACTAATTTTTTCCATATAACATCACTTGGATTGAGCTATTCTTTTAGACATACCACTAATGCGAAATGGGATAATGTTATTGCTCCTAATTCAAAATCTAATACTCATATTCCTGGTATTAGTATTTTATTTGGAACAAATAGTGGATCTCTCGGTGTTAATATATTAAAAGCTTATATGGATAATTTGTATTCTAATGATGATGCAGTAGAACAAGATGCAGAAATATGGCAGTTTTCATTAAGTTATAGGATAATTCTAGATAAATATATAGATAAATTATATTGGAAATAATTGTGAACATTTTAAAGCTACATAATACTCTCACTAGGCAGAAAGAAGACTTTGTACCTGTAGATAAAAATCATATAAAAATGTATACTTGTGGTCCAACTGTTTATAATTATGCACATATTGGTAATGCTAGGCCTGCAGTTGTTAGCGATTTACTTGTTAGATTATTAAGGTATTTGTATCCAAAAGTTACATATGTCTCAAATATTACTGATATTGATGATAAAATTATTCAGGCTTCAAAAGAAACAAAAAAACCAATAGCTGAAATAACAGAAAAGTTTGAAAAGATATATAATGAAGACATGAGTTCTTTAGGTGTACTTCCTCCTGACATTCAGCCTAGAGCTACTGACCATATAGATGATATGATAAAACTTGTTGAAGATATGATTGATAATGGCTGCGCTTATGAATCTGAACATCATGTTTTATTTGATGTTAATTCTTATAATGCCTATGGTAAGTTATCTGGAAGAGACATCGAAGATCAGCTAGCTGGAAGTAGAGTTGAAGTAGCATCATATAAAAAAGATCCTGGCGATTTTGTATTGTGGAAACCAAGTGTTGATGATGATCCAGGATGGGATTCTCCATGGGGTTTTGGTAGGCCGGGATGGCATTTAGAATGCTCTGCTATGTCAGAGAAAAATTTAGGATTGCCCTTTGATATTCATGGTGGTGGTATGGATCTTATTTTTCCTCATCATGAAAATGAGGTAGCTCAAAGTTGTGGCGCACATGGTGAGCAAAATGATCCTAAAATCTTTGTTAGATATTGGATACACAATGCTATGCTCAACATTGGTGGAAAAAAAATGTCAAAATCTTTAGGTAATATTTTTTATATACGTGATTATACTGACAAATATCCTGGGGAAGTTTTAAGATTTGCATTGATGTCTGGACATTATAGGCAATCTTTGAATTGGACAGATAAGTCTATTGAACAAGCTCATAGTACCTTGAATCGTATTTATCGAGTATTAAAGAAAGTTGAAGATGTAAAAATTGATGAAAATAATGTAAATTTAATACCTGATAGTGTGCTTGAATGTCTATGCGATGATTTAAATACACCTGAAGCTTTAGCAAAACTTAATGAAATTGTAAATAAACTGTCTAAAGCAAAAACAGATGGTGAAAAAAAGCAACTAAAAGAACAAGTTATTGCTATAGCTAATATACTTGGTATTTTAAATGAATCTCCTGATAATTGGTTAGGGATAGGAAAGTCTTCTGGTAGTAATGAAGATGAAATTAATCAATTGATTGATGATAGAAATGAAGCACGAAAATTAAAAGATTTTAACAAAGCTGATGAAATCAGAGATAAATTAACTAATATGGGTATAGATATTGAAGATACTCCAGATGGTACTATTTGGAGAAAAAAATAAAATGGCTGATAAATTAATAAATATAACTCTTCCTGATGGTACAGTTTTAAATAAACCAATTGGTAGTACAGGTTATGATATTGCTTTTGGTATTTCTGAATCTCTAGCCAAGCAATCAATTGCTGTTGAAATTAATAATGAGTTTAAAGATTTATCTTATCCCATGGAAAAAGATTGTTCCTTGAAAATACTTAAAAAGGATGCGGACTATGCGCTTGAATTAATAAGGCATGATTGTGCGCATGTAATGGCAGAGGCTGTGCAAGCATTATATCCCGGAACTCAAGTTACAATAGGTCCAGCTATTGAAAATGGATTTTATTATGATTTTGCAAGAGATAAACCTTTTACTGTTGATGATTTAGAAAAAATAGAAAAAAAGATGCATGAAATTATTGATGAAGGTCTTGAATTTAAAAGAGAAGTATGGAATAGAGAAGAGGCTATTAAATTCTTTGAAAATGAAGGGGAATTATATAAAGCTGAAATAATTAAGGATTTACCTGGATCTGAAGAAATAACTATTTATAGACAAGGAAAGTGGCTTGATTTATGTAGAGGTCCTCATTTACCAACAACAAAGCATATTGGTAAATCATTTAAGCTTATGAAAGTTGCAGGAGCCTATTGGAGGGGTAATGAAAATAATGAAATGCTAACGAGGATTTATGGGACTGCATGGAGAACTGATAAAGAGCTTAGAACTTATTTAAATATGCTAAAAGAAGCAGAAAAAAGAGACCATAGAAAAATTGGTAAAGAAATGAAACTTTTCACATTTGATGAAGAAGTTGGAGCTGGATTACCTCTATGGCTACCAAATGGTTCTGTACTGATAGAACAATTAGAAAATTTAGCTAAAGAAACTGAAAATGATGCAGGTTATGATAGGGTGAAAACTCCTCATATAACAAAAGGTTCATTATATGAAAAGTCTGGTCACTTATCTCATTATAAGGATAGTATGTTCCCTGCAATGGATATTGATGGTAACGAATATTATTTAAAACCAATGAATTGCCCTCATCATCATAAAATATATGCAAGTTTACCAAGAACTTATAAGGAGTTACCAGTAAGGCTTGCTGAGTATGGTACTTGTTATAGATATGAAAAATCTGGTCAATTATTTGGTCTTATGAGAGTTAGAAGTATGCAAATGAATGATGCACATATATATTGTACTGAGGAACAATTTAAAAATGAATTTCTTTCTGTATGCAATATGTATTTATACTATTTTAAAATTTTTGGAATTGAAAAATATGAAATGAGACTAAGTCTTCATGATCCTGAAAAATTAGGAGAGAAATATGTAGATGAACCTGAACTGTGGATTAAAACTGAAAAACTTGTGAGAGAGTCTTTGCAAGACGGTGAATTGAATTTTGTTGAAATTCCTGGAGAAGCTGCTTTTTATGGACCTAAGATAGATGTGCAGGTATGGAGCGCAATAGGGAGAGAGTTTACACTCGCAACAAATCAAGTTGACTTTGCTATTCCATCTAGATTTGATTTAACATATATTGATAAAGATAATAAAAATCAAACTCCTTTATGTATTCATAGGGCTCCTCTTGGAACTCATGAGCGTTTTATTGGTTTTCTTATTGAGCACTTTGCAGGAAATTTTCCATTATGGTTAGCACCTGTTCAAGTGGTAGTTATTACAATTTCAGATAAATTTAATGATTATGCTAATAATGTATTTAAGGAATTGAAATCTAATGGTATAAGAGTAAATATTGATAATAGAAGTGAAAAAATGGGAGCAAAGATTAGATTAGCAGAGATTAATAAAATACCAATTATGGCAATAATTGGTGAAAAAGAAGTATCTGATAATTCGATATCTGTTAGAAGAAAATTTAAAGGTGATCAAGGCTCATTGAAATTAAATGATTTTATCCAAAATATTAAAAAAGAGATAGATAATAGAATCTTGTAAATGAATTATCTTTCAAGTTTATTTATATTCTTTTTTATAAGTATTATAAAAATTTATCAAATAGTTTTTTCTCCATTTTTAGGTAAAACTTGTAGGTTTAATCCAACATGTTCTAGCTATGCTAAATTATCATTTGAGAAATTTGGAGTTATAAGGGGATGTTATTTGAGTGTTAAAAGAATATTAAGATGTCATCCATGGGGAAATTCTGGATATGATCCAGTACCAGATAAATAAATTTGAAAGGATATATTATGTTTGTGTTTAAAAAAATAAAATTTGGTTTGTTATTAGCGTTTAGTTTGTTTCTATTCTCATGTTTAGAAACAAGTATTATAAATACATCTGTTTCACCAGATAAATCATTAAAGCTTGAAATCCATTCTGAAAATAATAGTATATATTATTCATTATATAAAAATAATAAACCAATTATTGATAAATCTATGTTAGGATTGAAAACTGATAAATTTGAATTTTCTAATAATATTCAAATTTTAGGTATATCTAAATCTAGTAAGAATGAAGATTGGACTCAGGTTTGGGGAGAAGAAAAGATTATTAAAGATAATCATAATGAAGTTGCATTAAATCTGTTATCATTAGATACAAATTTAAAAATGACTTTAAGATTTAGATTATTTAATGATGGGTTAGGTTTTAGATATGAGCTTATGGACCAAAATGGATTAGATGAATATAATATTATGAATGAATTAACTGAATTTAATTTTTCTGAAGATTCTAATTCATGGTGGATTCCTGCTTATGCATATAGAAGGTACGAGTTTTTATATGCAAATACATTAATAAGTGAAATTTCAAGAGATAAATTTTCAGAATTGGTTGAGTATTTAAATGGACCAAGAATTGGACCTGAAGCTGTTCAGACACCTTTTACAACCCAAAGAAAAGATGGTATAACAATAGCTATTCATGAAGCAAATTTAACAAATTATTCTAGTATGACTTTAAAAGCTGATGGTACTAAAAATATGACATGTGACTTAATACCATGGTCAGATGGCGTTAAAGTTAAAGCTAATGGTGCTTTAAATAGTCCTTGGAGAACTATTATTGTAGGTAATAATCCAAGTGAAATTGTTATGTCTACATTGACATTAAACTTGAATGAACCAAATAAATTAGAAAATACTGATTGGATTGAACCTGGAAAATATATTGGTTTATGGTGGGAAATGATTGGGACAAACCAATCGTCATGGGGTTCAGGACCTCATCATGGTGCAAAAACTGATAAAGTTTTAGATTATCTTGAATTTGGGTCAAAGTATGGCTTTGATGGTGTCCTAGTAGAAGGATGGAATTTAGGTTGGGATGAAAACTGGTGTTGTACTGGAGATGGTGAGGATTTTAAGTTTTATGAGCCACATCCTGAATTTGATAACAAGAAAGTTGCTCAAGTTGCTGAAGATTTAGGAATTAGATTAGTTGGACATCATGAAACTGGCACACAGATTAAAAATTATGAGTCTCAATTAGAAGAAGCATTTAAATATTGTCAAGATCATGGTATTAGAGTTGTAAAAACAGGATATGTTAATGATGGTAGCCAAAATATAAAAAGAATTGATGATAACGGTGATTTGCATATGGAATGGCACCATGGACAATATATGGTTGAGCACTTTAGAAAAGTATTAGAAACTGCTGCTAAATATGAAGTCAGTATTGTTGTTCATGAGCCTATTAAGGATACGGGGCTTAGAAGGACTTATCCAAACATGGTATCTAGAGAAGGAGCTCGAGGTCAGGAATTTAATGGTTTTATGCCAACTGATTATAATAATAAGCCAAATCATACAACAATTCTACCTTTTACAAGGTTATTAAGTAGTCCCATGGATTATACTCCTGGTATTTTTAACTTAAAGGAGTATAGATATAATAGTAATGATGATAGGACAATTAATAAAAATCATCATATTCCAAGTACCATTTCAAAAGAATTAGCTTTATATGTTGTGATTTATGCACCTATGCAAATGGCAGCAGATTTGCCACAAAATTATGAAGGTCATCCAGCTTTTCAATTTATACTAGATGTTCCAACTGATTGGGATAAGTCAATTGCAATAAATGGAGAGATTGGTGAATATATTACAATGGCGAGAAAAGATGTAAATAGTGATGATTGGTATTTGGGTAGTATAACCAATGAAAAAGATAGAAGTATAACAGTATCTTTTTCCTTTTTAGAACCAAACAAATCATATAATGCAACTATATACAAAGATCCAAATGGAGGTGGATGGTTAAAAAATCCTGAGAAAGTTGTTATAGAAAATATGGTTGTTGATTATACTACATTATATAAAATGAACCTTCCTGAAGGTGGAGGACAAGCTATAAAATTTACACCTGTTAAATAAGTGTCCATTACGCAAATATTTATAAATTTTATATTTATACTTATTGTTTTATTTTCTTTGTTTTCATTGTATAAATTTGAACTTGAAGATTCTGATAAAACATTAAGTGGAAAAATATTAAAATCATCGGCGCTTACTGTTGGTGTATTATTTTTAACTTGGTATTTAAATTGGTTTATAAGACTTCTAATTAGGTACGTTAATTATCAATTATATTAGAATTATTTATTCGAATAATATATTAAATATCTATAAAAGAGTGGTGTCATAATTAACCAAGGCATTTGGCTTTGCAAGGATATTGTCCTATGGTTAAATGTAAATAAAATAGGATTTATCTGTGATCCAAGAGGTGAAAATGGTGACCAGGATAAAGATTTCCCAATAGATAATTGGTCATGATATAAATACATTTCTACAAATAGATTTTGGGCTATAAATACTGTTAAAAGCACAAAGAAGAAATTCCAATTCCATTTATATAATACTTTGGTACTATTGTTAGAAATTTTTAAAGCTAAATATAATCCTCCTAAGCATATTGTTCCAGAATCAGCTAAAGAATTTAAAAGCCAATTAAAGTGAATAGGTAAAAAAGAATTAAGTATATCAGCTCTTCTTATATTTACATTATCTCCATTTAAAAGACCATAATTAAACCATATCTCCCACCCAAATGCACAAACCAAAAAGAACAATATGTATATATGCAATGACCAAGATGGTATTCGTTTTTTAAAATATAAATAAGGAACTAAAAAAATTGGTGTTATTGCAGAAAAATAAACAACAAAAATTAAACGAATTTGCTCAAAAGATAATTCTGAAAAATCCATAGTAGTTATTATTTAACAATTTTTACATACATAGGTTTGTAAGGATTTGATCCTAAGGTATCTGATGATGCTCCTATAAATAAAAACATGCAAGTTGCTAATAAAAAACCAATAGCAAATGATTTTACATCTTTCATATTTTCTCCTTTATTTTTTATATTGGGGTACTAGTTTTAAATTTTACTAATGTTTGATAAGTCATTCCCTGATGGTTGTTGATATATTTTTAAATCAAATTGATCTAAAGCACTAATTAGATGGTCGAATATATCAGACTGAATTTCTTCATAATCAATCCAATTAGTATTATTTGAAAAAACATATATTTGCAAAGGTAATCCTTTGGATGTTGGAGATAATTGTCGAACTAAAAAAGTCATATCTTTATGAATATCTTTATTATTTTTCAAATAAGCTTTAATGTATGCTCTATATGTACCAATATTAGTTAATGCTCTTCCATTTATTATAGATTCTTTATTTATGCTTGCATTATGCTCTCTAAGATTTGATAGTTTTTTATCAATATATTCTGAGATAATAGTTATTGATTTAAAATTATTAATTAAT
This sequence comes from Fidelibacterota bacterium, assembly GCA_002705605.1. Classification (GTDB taxonomy): domain Bacteria; phylum Fidelibacterota; class Marinisomatia; order SCGC-AAA003-L08; family D37C17. The sequence goes on from PAJD01000025.1 coordinate 57,577, forward strand.
TCATCATTACAAAATTTTATACTATTCATATCAATATTTATTGACCTTTTAATTCTTCTTCCACCACTATCACTCATACCTCTCCAATTTTTAAATGAAGAATCAATAAGTTTATGTGTTGGTATTATGGAAATAGTCTTATCCCAGTTTTGAATTTTTATTGTATGAAGAGCAATATCAATTACATCTCCATCAGCACCAAACTGAGGGGCTTCAACCCAATCTCCAATTTTAAAGAGATCATTTGAGTTTATTTGGATACTTGAAACAAAAGAAAGAATTGTATCTTTAAATATTAACATTAATACAGCTGTTAATGCACCTAATCCGCTAAGAAGGTAAAGAGGAGATTGACCACTGATAATAGAAATAACTATAATAATGCTTAAAAGATTTATAATTAATCTTAGAATTTGAAAATAACTTTTTAAATTTATATTATTTGAGTATTTACTACGATTATAAATATCACTAAAAACATTTAATAAAGAATTAAAAGATAAGATTATAACAATTGCAATTAGAGATAAGAGCAATCTATTAATAATTAAATAATTTCCTATAAATGAGTTGAATAAATTGTATAAAATAAATAAGGGAACAATATATGATATTCTATTTAAGAATCCAGTTTCAATTAGAATGTCATCAAGCTTTGTAGATGTTTTTTCAAATAAACGAGATATAGCCTTTAATACTACATATCTGATTACAATATATGAAAAAAAACTAAGCAGTAATGTAATGCCTAATAAGATATATTTATTTTCTTGAATATTTAGAATATAATTATTTAAGATTTCCATTTACATTCCTAAAAGTTGATTTAATAATAATAATTGAATCTCAATTTAAAACTTATTTAATCAATATTAAAGTACAATGGTATTATAATGGCCAAAAATATAATATTAATGGAGTTCCAAGTATTACAATAAGTATTTCTAAAGGCAAACCCATTTTCCAGTAATCAGAAAATTTGTATCCACCTGGTCCTAATATAAGAGCATTACATTGATGTCCTATTGGAGTAAGGAAAGCACATGAAGCTCCTACTGCAACTGCCATTAAAAATGGATCTATATTCACTCCAAGAGAAATTGCAATCCCTGATGCGATTGGTGCCATAATAAGAGCGGTAGCAGCATTATTAATAACATCTGAAAGACACATGGTTATAACCATAATTAAAGCTAAAATTAACCAATGAGGTAGACTTTGAGTCATAGCTACCATATTATTAGCTAATAGTTGAGACGTTCCAGTTGTTTCAAGAGCATTGCTAACAGGAATCATAGAGCCTAATAAAACAATGATAGGCCAATCTATTTTATCATATAATTGGCGAACTGGAAGAATTCCTGTAAAAATATATAATAAAATAGCAATAATGAAGGAGAGAGTAGTAGGTAATATGCCAACTATACTTAATGTTATAGAAGAAAAGAAAATTAAGAGAGATAGTGAAACCTTTGAAAAAAGACCTATTTCAATATCTCTTTGTTCAAGAGGAAGAAGCTGTAAAGAACGAACGCTTTCTTTGAGATAATCTGAATTACCTTGAAGTAGTAGTACATCTCCAACAGAAAATATTATTTTATCTAATCGTTTATGAATCGGTTTATCTTGCCTTGCAACTGCCATTAATACTAAAGTATTTGATGTCTTTCTTCTTAAATATTGACGAGTTCTATTCAAGAGTGGAGAGTCAGGTGTTACTACAACTTCTTTGAATATTGTATTCTCATCTTTGAGCTTATCAATACGTTCTCTCATTTTTTTTGTAAATCTTATATTATATTCATCCATCATTAATTTTAAATCAACAGGATCTGACTTAACTAAGAATCTATCACCTTCTTTTATATAAGTATTATTTTCTAATATAGAAAACTTTTCATTTTTATCAATATAACCAAATATTTCCAATCTATTTCCTGTATACTTCTCAACATGTTTAATTTTCATATTAATAAGTTTACAATTTTCAGGAATCCTAATTTCAGTAACATAATCATCAATTGAGAAATTTGATCCAGAATTAGGTTTTTTATGAGAAGTCTTAGGGATTAATCTCCAACCAATAAAAGTTATAAAAATAACGCCAAAAAAAGCAACTAATAGCCCAACCGGACTAAAGTCTAACATCCCAAATGAACTTGGAGTGAAATTTTCAATATTAATATTTTGTTCGTTAAAGTATTTAGCAGCTTGAGAATCTGTATTTTGTATTGCTTCTAGTTTTAGATTCATTTGATTTGTTTTTCTAAATGCTGCAATAATAATATTAGGTGGTGTTCCTATCATTGTTATCATTCCACCTAAAATACTTGCAAAAGCTAATGGCATTAAAATAATACTTGGTGAACGATTTTGTTTTGTTGCAGTTTTAAGAGCAACAGGTAGCATTAATGCAAGTGCTCCCACATTATTCATTATTGCTGAACAAATAGTAGCTACTCCACTTAAGCTTGCAATGTGAGTCGATTGATTATTTGATAATGGAGATATTTTTCTAGATATAAAGTCTACAACACCAGAGTTTCTCAATGCTTGACTAATAATAAGTACTAAAGCAACTGTGATTACAGCTGGATGTCCAAATCCTATAAAAAGATTTGAAGAATTAAGAATGAGATTTGATTTTTCTCCTCCAAGAACTAAATCAGTTATAAATAAAGTAGATAAAGAAATAATAGATACAATGTCATATCTGAATTTACCCCATATAAATAAAACGAAAGTAAACGTTATAATACAAAATATTGCTATTTGATCTGTTGTCATAGAGGTGAAATTTAACACACTTACATAAAAATTTAAAGCAGAATGAATTTGGGTATTAATTTTTGGGTATTAATTTGCATATAGTTGAATATAGATGATTCTAAATGAATAAGTAAAGAGTGGGGGACTATAAATAAAAAACCCCTCTAATTATAAAGGGGTTTCTTCTTTCTCCGAGCGGAGAGTATGAGATTTGAACTCATGCATGATTTTTACACCATGACGGATTAGCAATCCGTTTTGATAAAATCTATTTGTCGACGATGATTTGGACTATATTTTAGTTGAGGTGTATTA
>PAJD01000026.1 GCA_002705605.1 Fidelibacterota bacterium
CCATTTATATTGTTTAAAAATATTTTTTCTTTTTATTTGCATATATAAGAATTTAAAAATAATATAGAACAAGTAATCATGAAAAATAAATTAATATATACACTATTTATCTCTTTATTATTTATGCAAGATGAAATAGGAATTGGACTTCATAGTGCTGAATTAATTAATTATTTAAATGCTAATTATAAAACTAATACAGTTCTGAGTTATAATAATGCTAGAGACATACTTTATTCAGAAATAGATAAAAATTCAAGCAATAATCAAGTCAAGTGTATTTATACAAACTATTATACTACTTTACCAAATAATGTTGATCCAAGTACATACTTATATGAAAATGGTATGAATTGTGAACATCTATGGCCCCAAAGTTTAGGTGCTGGAAGTTCTCCAATGAAAAGTGATATGCANCATTTAAGACCTTGTAAAGAAAATGTTAATTCTTATAGNAGTAATAAACCTTTTAATAANAGNCCTGATAATTCTACAACTAATTGGCTTTGGCTAGGTAATAATTATTCATCAATACCATCAAGCAATTTAGATCAATANAGTGAAAANAATTCATTTGTTTTTGAACCNAGAGANGATGTTAAGGGNGATATAGCTAGAAGTATGTTTTATTTTTATACAATATATACAAATGAAGCNGATAATAATTTTTTTAATGATCAAAAAGANATTTTATATCAGTGGCATCTAGATGATCCNNNNACTAATAATGAAATTAGNAGAACATGGTTAATTGCAGGATACCANAATAATATTCCNAATCCTTTTATTNTAGATANTACATTNNTATATAGATGCTATTTTTATNATGAATCAGAAATTGGATGTGATGGAGTTCCAAACAGTGGATTAGAATTAGATGNATGTGGTGTATGTGGTGGCAATAATTCAAGCTGTATTGATAGCTGTGGTATTCCTAATGGATATAATCTAACTTGTGCTGATATTAATAATGATAATACAGTAAATGTTACAGATGTAATATTTTTAGTAAATTTGATTATAGGTGGATCTACTAATAGTTTNGGAGATGTAAATAACGATGGTGTAACTAATATTACGGATATTGTTATGCTTGTAAATATTATTTTAGGAGACAATTTATGAAATTAGTTTTTTTGTGTATGATATTTGGATGTTTAATAGGAGAAAATATGGATAATGAGTTAATTAAAACAGATTCAGGACTTAAATATAGAGAATCAAAAATTGGAGAAGGAAATTATCCCCAAAAAGGAGATAAGGTTGTTGTCCATTATACGGGTAAGTTAGAAGATGGAACTGTGTTTGATTCTTCATTAGACAGAAATGTTCCTTTTGAATTTCCTCTAGGTCAAGGCAGAGTTATTAAAGGCTGGGATGAGGGCCTTGCAACAATGAAAATTGGAGGAAAAAGAACATTAATTATTCCTCCAGATTTAGGTTATGGTTCTAGAGGAGCTGGTGATAGAATCCCACCTAATTCAACATTAATCTTTGAAGTTGAATTGCTAGATATAAAAAAACCTTTTATTGATACAGACTTTGAATTACCAGGAGAAGAAAAAGTATCAGACAGTGGTATGGTGATGATTGATCATATAGTGGGATCTGGTGAAATTCCAAAAAGTGGCCAAAAGGTAATAGTGCATTATACAGGGAAATTAGATAATGGAAAGAAATTTGATAGTTCTCATGACAGAGGAAATCCATTTACATTTGTTCTTGGTGAAGGACGAGTCATTAAAGGCTGGGAAGAAGGCTTATCTTCAATGAAAATTGGAGGAAAAAGAACATTGATAATTCCAGCATATTTGGCATATGGAAGCAGAGGTGCTGGGAATGTTATTCCACCTAATGCGACTTTGACTTTTGAAGTTGAGCTGATTGATATTCAAAATTAATGATAAGATATTTTTTTATTTTGTTATTAATTTTTGGTTGTAATAGTCAAAAATTAAATTGGTATAAAGGCTCTTTAGAAGATGCTTTCGCATTATCAGATGATAAAATTATAATGATTGATTTTTATACTGATTGGTGTGCTCCCTGCAAATTACTTGATTCAGATACTTTTACAAATGAAGAAGTAATACAGTATCTTGATAATAATTTTATTCCAATTAAAATTAATGCTGAATCAGAATATGGTATGCCTTTATATGAAAAATTTAAAGGTACTGGCTATCCCATGATTATTTTTTTAGATAAAGAAAAAAATGAGATTGATAGATTTTATGGTTTTTATCCTCCAAATGATTTTATTTTAAAACTTAATAATATCTTATCAGGAGATCACACTTTCCCTGATTTACTTACTAAATATAAATTAGGTGATAATAGTTCTTCTACTATTTTTGAATTGGCAAAAAAATATTTTTCTAGAGGAGAATATGATGATGCATTGCAATTATATGAAAAAGTATTGGAAAATAAAGATTTATCTTACAATATGTTCCATGAAACAAATTACTCAATAGGAATGATTAAATTAAAAAATAATGAATCAAATAATTTAGAAAAATATATAAGACAATATCCTGAATCATTTTTATTGAAGCAATCAATTATAAATTTGTTAATGTATTACAAATTCAATTTTTTAGAAAAAAAGGAATTAGATTTATATAATAAATATATAGATAGATTTTCAAATGATCCTTTATTTCTAAATCAATATTCATGGAGAATGACCGAATTAAATATTAATTTAGATAATGCATTACAAAAAATTAATTTATCATTATCATTAATTGAAAATGATGATAAAAATCAAGCAATGATTAATGATACTAAGGCAGAAGTGTATTGGAAACTTGGTGAGGTTGATAAAGCCATTATTACAATCAATGAATCGATTTCTACTGATCCAGATAATCAATATTATATAAATCAAAAAGAAAAGTTTTTAAATTCAATTAATTAAAAAGGATATGTATGGAAGCGCACTTAGAGACAAATAAAGGAAAAATAAGAATAAAACTATTTCATAAAGAAGCACCACTAACTGTTGCTAATTTTATAAACTTATCTAAAAGAGGGTATTATAATAACNTGTCTTTTCATAGAGTAATTGATAATTTTATGATTCAAGGCGGTTGTCCTTTAGGTACTGGGACAGGTGGTCCTGGATATNACTTTGAAGATGAATTCAATCCATCTTTGACACATGATAAGGCTGGTATTTTGTCTATGGCAAATGCTGGNCCTGGTACAAATGGTAGTCAATTTTTTATTACACACTTAGAAACACCTTGGCTNGATAATAATCATACAGTTTTTGGAGAAATTATTGATAAAGATGATTTAGATATTGTGAATCAAATTGTCCAAGGTGATAAAATAATATCCATTGAAATAGTAGGAAATTTTTCTCCAAGTGAAGATATCAAATTAAGATTAGATGATTGGAATAAAATTTTAGGTAGTTAAATTATAATCTTCTTTGATTTCGTCAAATATAGGGATTGTTTTTTTTAAAATAAAATTATAACAAACGCTTGTAACAGTGCTAATACATATAAGTTGATTGGATTTTTTTGAAAATATTGCAGTTTGAACATCAAAGCTTTTGGTCCCCAATCTTGATACTTTTTGTCCTAAAATTAATGTTGAAGGATGTTTAACTTGATTTATATAATCAATTTTTACAGATGCAACAATTAATGATTTTTCTTCAAAGTTTGTTTCCCATCGTTGAAAAAAAAGAGTTCTAGCATCTTCAATATAGCTTAAAAAAGTTGCATTATTTACATGATTAAATGCATCTAGATCTCTCCATCTTGTATTAATTTCATGTTTAAATGAAAAATCTTCTAATGATATTTTTTTATTTGGCTTCATTGGTATTAATATTTTTTAACATTAAATCGATTGCATCTTTATATGCTCTTATTAAATCATCATCTACTAAATTTTCAAATCCATTTAATAATTTAATATGCTCTCTAACTTTATATGTTATCGTAATAAATGGAATATTAACCAGGTCTAATAGTTCAGATAATATATAACCAGAGTATTGCCATGGACCAGGTGTGATAATAATACCATCTATTTTATTTCGATTATTTTGTATATATGAAACAATTTTTGTTTCATTATGTGTTTGTATAATTTTTATACTTAAATTTTTATTATTAGTATGTTTTCTTATACTACTGTTTATTTTATTAATAGTAATTTTTTTATTTTGCTTAGCTGACCAGAGTCCAAATAGATTTAAATTAGGGCCATGTATAATTAAAATTTTCATGATTATAATTTATGTAATGATTTTTTATAAATTGAAAGAATTTTATTATGACATTCAAAAGCCATTTTGGGAGATTCATTTAATTTGAAAAATCCGGCTGATTGAGCATCATCACCTGGTATTAAATTACCCCAATTATTAATTTTCATAATAATACCTAAAAGCAATATATCACCAAATACAGAATTAAAATGAGAACAATTTCCAATTAATTTAACCGCTTCTCCATCAAGATTTGTTTCTTCTTTTAATTCTCTCACTGCTCCTTCTTCAGGAGTTTCACCTAATTCAATAAAACCACCCGGCAAACTCCATTCTCCTTTTCCTGGGTCAAATGCTCTTTTAACAAGGAGGATTTCATCATTTTTCATACATATTAGAGTAGCTGTAGGTTTAGGGTTTTGATAATGGATTGTTTTACATTTACTACAATGATACCTAATTGCTCCATCTATTTGTGAATAGGAATTTTTATTTGAACAGTGTGAACAATAAATTAATTTTTTCATAATGAACTTTATTGACTTAATTTATAAATTATACATCTAATAATATAATATATAATAATAATGAATGATTCTAAAGATATATTAGCTGTTGGTTCGATAGCATTTGACACAATTGAGACTCCTAAAGGAAAAAGAGAACATATTTTGGGAGGATCTTCAACATATTTCAGTGTTTCTTCTGCTCTATATTCAGATGTTTCTTTAATAGGTGTCGTTGGTAAAGATTTTACTGAAGAACATTGGGAAGTATTTGAAAAATATAATATTAATGTTGATTCTGTGGATAAGAGCGATGGATTAACTTTTAGTTGGGGCGGTAAATATAATCACGATTTTTCTTCTAGAGATACACTTTTTACTAATCTTGGAGTTTTTGAGAATTTTAAACCCAATGTTATAAACAATTATAATAATCCAATTTTATATTTAGGGAATATTCAACCAGAATTGCAATTTGATGTTATATCAAAAGTTAAGGACCCCTTTTTAATTGCAGCTGATTCTATGAATTTATGGATTGATTTATTTCCTAAGGATGTAATTAAATTGATTCATAAAGTTGATATATTTTTACTCAATGATGAAGAAGCTATGCAATTGTGTGGTCATAGTAATTTAAATAAAATTATTAAGGAATTTTTATCTTATGGTCCTAAAATTGTAATTATAAAAATGGGTTCTAAAGGTTCTTTGATTGGTTTTGATAACCAAATTATCAAGGTTTCATGTGTTCCAAATGTTCAAGTCGTTGACCCAACTGGTGCAGGTGATAGTTTTGCTGGCGGAGTATTAGGTTATATTGCTCAGAATGGATTAGATGACCCTGTTAAAGCAGTGATGCATGGAACTGCTGTTGCTTCATTTACTGTATCTGCATTTGGTTTGGAAAATTTATATAATATTCAATTGGATTTAATTAATGATAAAATAAAAGAAATTCAAATTTTATGATAGAAATCATAAATTTATTATTTGATTTTATTTATTTTTTTTTAGTTGCTAGAATAGTTTTGTCTTGGTTTCCTCATAATAGATATCATCCTATTATTAAAATTGTTTATAACTTTACAGATCCTTTATTNGCTCCTTTTAGAAATATGATCAATCCTATAGGAGGANTTGATTTATCACCAATTATTGTATTCTTTTTTTTAAGGATATTAAAAGATTTTTTAATTCGATTTTTAATTTNATTTNAGGTTGAATTATAATAGATATAGGGAATAGTTAATTGAAAATTTATTTTTATTTATTTTTATTTTTATTAGGTTGTGATAATCCTTTAATTAATAATGATAATAGAGATTGCGTTATTGAATTAGGTGGATTTTATGATGATTGCAATATTTGTTCTGGAGGAGTTACAGGTCATATCCCAAATTCTGATAAAGATTGTAACGATGTTTGTTTTGGTAATTACATTTTAGATGGATGTGGTANATGTGATGATAATAGTAGCAATGATTGTACTTTAGATTGTAATAATGTTGAAAATGGTNCGGCNCTATGGGATGATTGTGGAGANTGTTATGGAGGTGATACGGNTTTNGTTNAAAATAGNTTNATGGATGATTGTGGTATGTGTTTTGATTCAGACTCAGAGTTTGATCAGAANGCAAATTCCTCAAAAGATTTATGTGGNGTATGCAATGGNAACAATATTTCATGTAATTTAGGATTACTTACTCTTCAAAATTGGAATTTTTCAAAAATTGAGTTTTGGAATAATNNAGATTGTTATGGAATTCCTTCNTANATATTAAATGATACNATATGNTTAGAAAATAATGCTAATTGTTTTAGCTATGTTCTTGATTTTTATATTAATTTTTTAGAAGGAACTTTAGACTTTGAACAAATAATTTATTTTGATGATAGNACAAATGAGATNTTAACAGGACAATGGNCTNTAGATGGNCAAGGGATATGTCTTGANTATACTTTAGAANAGTATAATGATGAATGTTATGATATNATTAATTTTGAAAATGATTATTTTGATTGTGAAAATAATTTATCTTTATGNCAAGATAATTCCGTTCGTTTCATAGCAAAAAACAATGATAATAATCAGTGNTCAAAAGAGTCTTACAATCTTTTAGANGGAGAAGNTAGTATACTAAGTAAAAAAATNNTGTTAGATTTCTATGAAAAATTCCCTGCATTTATACAAAACATNATTATTTATAATAATATTAATCAATNATATGAAAGATTATCTCTTAACTTGTCCTAGAGGTCTTGAAGAAGTAACCNNAAAAGATATTTCAAAATATATTAATCAAAAATCTAATATTGTTAATGGTGGNGTTGAATTTAAAGGGCATAAAAAAGATATGTATGCTGTTAATTTATATTCTCGGACAGGAATGCATTTATTAGAGAAATTATTTTATTCTAAAATTTATAGTTCAAAAAAACTCTATTCAAATATATATGATTTGCCTTGGAATAAATTCATTAAGCCAGATACATCTTTTATGATTAAAACTAAAATAAGATCTACCTTATTTAATAAATCAAATACGGTGACATTGAAGATTAAAGATGCAATTGTTGATAATATTAGAAAAAAATTTGGAAAAAGACCTTCTATAAATAAAGAATCTCCAGATTTGTATTTATACGTTATTATACAAGAAAATAAAATTACTATATATATAAATACTTCAGGCATTCCACTATTTAAAAGAGGCTATAGAGCTAAAATTCATAGGGCAGGATTAAATGAATCTTTGGCTGCAGGATTAATTTTATCTAGTAATTGGAATCCTCGTGTTCCATTTTATGATATTATGTGTGGTTCTGGGACCATACCTATTGAAGCAGCCATGATAGCTCATAAAATTCCACCAAGATTAAATCGAAAATATTATGCATTTAAAAAATTAAAAAATTATGATTCAACCTTATTAGATAGTTTAATAGAAAATTCAAAAAATAAAATTATTGATAATAAAAAATTTTCAATCTTTGGATCTGATCATATTAAAGCTAATATTTCGCTAGCATATGAAAGTAGTAAATTGATAGGCTTAAAAGATAGTATTCAATTTTCAGTTAAAAATATTAAGGATTTTATCCCAAGTGAAAAAGGTACTATTATAATTAATCCTCCTTATGGACATCGTTTGGGAGATCCAAATGCTATTAAAGTTTTGTATAAACAATTAGGAGACTTGTTTAAAACTAAATGTGCTGGTTGCAATGTATTTGTTTTTTCAGGTAATTTAGATGCAATAAAATCTATAGGATTAAGATCTAAAAGTAGAACAATTCTAAAAAATGGAAAAATAGATAGCAGACTTTTACATTATCCAATGATTGATGGTTCTTATAAATAAAAGGAGTTCATATGTACAAGATTACTTTAGTGTTAATTAATTTAATTTTCGGTAGTTTACTTTTATTTAGCTACTATAATGGAGTAACAAAAAATCCTGATTTAAGTGCAAAGCTTTGGGGTGGAGTTCCTGAATCTTTGAGAACATTTATAGTTGCTTCTATGTTTATATCAGCAATAGGTTATTTCTTTTTTACATCTAATTTTATATTTAATGTTAATTTACATGAAAAGAAATTTTTAGGTAGATTCCCAGGTTGGTCTTTACATATTATTTATTTATTAATTTTAATACCATCAAGTATATGGATTGATTTAACATTTCAGTATTTAAAATCAGGNGTNCCATTACATTGGNTTTATGTTTTNTCTGCTTTATATTGTGTTGGCTTATCNTCTATCTTNTTATTTTTATTTGTTGTTGATTCTGGAAACTCTAATCAAATAATTTATTTAATATCTGTTATTGGAGCTGGCTTCTTTGTCTTTCATACAATGTTTTTAGATGGTCTTTTATGGACAACGTTTTTTCATTCACCATTTAATAAATAATNACNATGGATACATTTAGTCATGCATTATGGGGNAAAGGTCTATTTGGATATAGAAAATATAGATGGTTTTCTTTANTTTTTGGTGCCATCCCTGATTTATTATCATTTGGATTATATTTTTTATATAATCTTATAACNAATCCATTTAANATGGAATTAGGAAAACCTGANATTTCAGAAATACCTATTTNGGTATTTAAATTATATGATTTTTCTCATAGTATAATTATTGCATTTATATTTATTNTAATTGTTTTTAAAATAAATAAAGATTTTTGNTTNCCCATGCTTGCATGGCCATTTCATATTATATTAGATTTTTTTACACATAGTATANAATATTTCCCNACNCCAATATTTTGGCCAATTTCAGATTATAGATTTGATGGAGTTCCTTGGTCAAATCCATNTATAATGATTATTAATTTTATTGGTATATTTTTAATATTTATTCTTAGAAAGAAAAATAGGTTTAAAATTAGTAAATAATACCATNTCCACCTCTTCTTTCATCNGCAATTGCTAATTCTTTGCTAACAGCNTTTACCCCNCCAAAGAATAAACTTTTATCATTAAAGGCTTTGATTTTCATNNTATTATTAGAAAACTTTATTCCAGGTTCATGAAATAANGTATCACCTTCTAAATGTAATCTAGAATTAGAGATAGCATCTTTAAGATTTAATTTATGAATTAATAGATTCAAAATCACTTGAATATTTGCTGATCTAATTCTATTNCTTCCACCACTTCCAAAAATAAATTTTGGTTTATTATCNNTTGTTATNATNATAGGAGAAAGCATAGTTGGAAGTCTTCTCTTTTTACTCCATTTATGAAATCCAAATGGATTTAAGTCTTCTTCTCCAAGCATATTATTCATCATTATTCCATATTCAGGAATGATATANCCACANCCTTCTCCATTNGTTGTTGTNATACTTGCAGCGTTNCCCATTTTATCAATAATACTAACATGTGTAGTNGAGCCAAAGCCATCTNTTGATTTTGAAAAATTNAGNTTANTTTTTTTAAACTCANTTAGAAANTATTTAAAGTTTTTATCTATAAATATTTTATTAATTTCATTTTCTACATTAGGATTTGTACAAATATTTTGTCTTGCATGTGATGTAATATTCATCGCGTTAATTAAATTATCATTATTAATTTCTAAATTTGATTTTTTTAATAATTGTAATAAAAATACAATAAGAGGTCCACCATGAGAAGGTGAAGAATTAGTATATATCATATGATTATTAAAATTAATTGACCGAGGTTCTCTTTTATAAATTTTATAGTTTATAAAATCATTTTTTGTAAGATTGCTTTTATTATCTAAAAATTTTAGGATAGTATTTAAACCCTCACCTTTGTAAAAATAATCGTATCCTTCTTTTAGTAATAAAGATAAAAAATTACCAAATTCAGGATTTCTAAATGTATCACCTTTATTAATAAGTTTATTTTTTTTGAAGAGTAATTTTTTTGTATAATCATCAAATTCAAGAATTGGTTTTATAAGACTTAATATATAGCCTTGATAGCTTGTAATGTTCACTCCATGATTTGCTATATAAATAGCATTTTGTAAAACATCATTAATATTAAGCACTCCGTATTTTTTTTGTATTTCTATTAATCCCATTAAATTTCCAGGGGTAGCTATCGAGCCCTTGCCAATATTAAATTTTTGAGACGTCTCTCCAAAATCTACATTTATATTAATAAATTCTTTATTTTTATTAGTATTTATAGGTGAATCAACAAAAAAATCATAAACAAAAGGACTTGTATTATGTTGTATGCCTAGTAAAGTACCACCTCCAAAAGCACCTGTAAGAGCAAATTCTGAAGTCATTGATACGAAGATGGCGCTTACTGCAGCATCAAATGCATTGCCTCCAAATTTCAAAATTTCTTTTGCAGCTAAACTGGCTTCTTCAGAGCCAGTTGATATATTTCCATATTTCATTAAATTATTTTTTTTAATAATATTATCATATATAGTAAGTATTTAAATTTAACCTAATATTTTTTTAATATATATAATATAATGGAATTACCAAAATCATATAATCCATCAGAGGTAGAAGTAAAGTGGTATGATCATTGGGAAAAAAATAAAGTTTTTTCTCAAAATGATTCTTCAAATACTTTTACAATAATGATTCCACCACCTAATGTAACAGGAATTTTACATTTAGGTCATGTATTAAATAATACAATCCAAGATATACTTATAAGAAAAGAAAGCATGATGGGTAAAAACACGTTATGGTTGCCAGGCACTGATCATGCTTCTATAGCAACAGAAACAAAAGTTACTAAAAAATTATTATCAGAAAACATTAATAAAAAAGAGATAGGTAGAGAAAAATTTATTGAGCATTCATGGGATTGGACTGAAAAATATGGTGGAATAATAATTAATCAATTAAAACGATTAGGCTGTTCTTGTGATTGGGATAGATTAAACTTTACAATGAATAAAGAATATTATGATGCTGTAATTCATGCATTTGTTAGTCTCTATAATGATGGATATATATATAAAGGTGAGAGAATGATTAACTGGGATCCTGTTGGTTTGACAGCAGTTTCTGATGAAGAAGTTTTTTATAAGGAAAAAAATGGAAAATTATGGCATATTAAATATCCTATAAAAGGTTCGAATGATTATTTAATTGTTGCAACAACAAGGCCAGAAACAATGCTTGGTGATACTGGTGTAGCAGTAAATCCAAGTGACTCTAGGTATAATGACCTCATAGGAAAAAAAATTATTTTACCTATAGTAAATAAAGAAATTCCAATTTTTTCAGATGAGTATGTTGATAAAGATTTTGGAACAGGATGTGTTAAAATTACACCGGCACATGATCCTAATGATTTTGAAATGGCACAAAGAAATAATTTAGAGATTATAAATATTATGAATGAAAATGCATCTTTAAATGAAAATGTTCCAGATGAATTTCAAAATTTAGATAGATTTGAAGCTAGAAAAAAAATTGTGCAAAGACTTGAAGATTTAGGATTATTAGATAAAATTGAGGATTATAAACATAAAGTTGGGTACTCAGAAAGAACGGATGTTATAATTGAACCACGTATCTCTAAGCAATGGTTTATGAAAATGAAAGAATTAGCTAAGCCGGCTTTAAAAGTTGTTAAAGATAAGAAAATTAAATTTCATCCATCAAGATGGGAAAAAATATATAATCACTGGTTAAATAATATCAATGATTGGTGCATTTCCAGACAGTTATGGTGGGGACATCAAATTCCAGTATGGTATAAAAATAAAGAAATTTATTGCGGTGTTAATCCACCTGATGGAGATGGTTGGACTCAAGATGAAGATGTTTTAGATACTTGGTTTAGTTCATGGATTTGGCCGCTTGCAACATTGGGTTGGCCAAATAAAACAAAAGATTTAGATAAATTTTATCCAACACAAGATTTAGTAACAGGCCCTGATATTATATTCTTTTGGGTTGCAAGAATGATTATGGCAGGACTTTATTTTAAAAAAGAAATTCCATTTTCAAATGTTTATTTTACAAGTATTATTCGAGATGAACATGGTAAAAAGATGAGTAAATCATTAGGAAATTCTCCAGATCCAATTGAACTATTTGAAGAATATGGCGTTGATGCAGTTAGAGTAAGTATTTTATTGATTGCTCCTCAAGGGACAGATGTATTGTTTTCTGTAGATAGATTAGAACAAGGTAGAAATTTTATGAATAAGCTTTGGAATTCATCTAGATTTTTAATGATGAATATCAATGATGATATTAATATAAAAACTTTTGAAAAAATTGAAATAAAAAATTTAGAATCCATTGATTTCTGGATTATATCAAAAATGAATAGAACAATTGATTCTGTTAATAATCAATTATCATCTTATAAATTAAATGAGGCAATCAAAACAATATATAATTTTGTATGGAGAGATTTTTGTGATTGGTATATTGAATTTTCTAAAATTAGAATGTATGGAAATAATAATGAAGAAAAAGAAACAACACTTTCAGTTTCAGTTTATGTTTTAAAAAACATATTACAATTACTACATCCTTATGCTCCGTTTATAACTGAAGAAATTTGGTCATTTTTTAAGACAAAAGATGAAAGTATTATAGTCCAAACAAAATGGCCAATTGTTAACCAAAATATGATTAATAATGAAATAGAAGAAGAATTAAGCTTTGTAATGAATATTATTTCTTCAATTAGAAATATTAAATCCGAGCTAAATATATCTCCTAAAAAAGAAGCTGAATTAATATGTCGTGGCCCTGAAAATAAAATTAATATTATTAATAATAATAAAAAATATTTTCAGTCTTTAACAAAAATAAAATCAATATTATTTGGACAAGAAATTAATAAACCAAAACAATGTTCAACTGCGGTTGTTAATGATGTGGAGATATTTTTGCCTTTAGCTGGTTTAATTGATATTGATAAAGAAATTAATCGTTTAAAATCTAATATAGAAGATATGAAAGGTAGGATGAATTCTGTAAAGAAAAAAATAGATAATAAAAACTTTATTAATAGAGCTCCCGAAGATATAGTTAAACATGAAAAAGAAAAATTTAGCAATTATAAAAATGATTATGATAAGCTAGTTGCAAACTTAGAAAGCTTAATATCATAAAGTTATTAATTTGAATAATTCTAATTACACATTTGATAAAAATACAGATATAAAATTTTTAAAAAGTGTTGGTCCAAAACGTGCTCAAGCATTATATCAAAATGATATCTATATTATTTCTGATTTATTAAAGCATTATCCCCGAAGATATTTAGATCGAACAAATATAAAAAAAATATCAGATTTAACTGTTAATGAAAAAGCAGTTGTTGTTGCAAAAGTTATTTCTATGAGTGTTAAGCGAACAAAAAAAGGTCAGTTTTTTCAATTAACATTGTCTGATACAAAGCAAACCATACAAGGTTTATGGTTTCATGGGGTATCATGGATTATGGAAAAATTTAATGAAGGTGATATTGTCGCTCTTTATGGTAAAATTGAATTTTATCAAGGGTTTAGAATTATTCATCCAGAATTTGATATTTTGGATGCAGATGATGATCCAATAAATACATCAAGAATTGTTCCTTTATATTCATCCAACAATGTATTAAAAAAAGCAGGATTTGATACTAGAGGTATTAGACGTTTATTAATTCAAGTTTTCAAAAAAAATAAAAAAATTCTTTTAGAATTTTTCAATCCATCAATATTGAAAGCGGAAGGTCTTATCGATTTGAATAAATCATTTTATTTAATTCATAATCCTATTGATCAATATTCTATAGATACAGCGCTTTATAGATTAAAATTTAATGAGCATTTTTTCCTTCAATTATTAAAGGCATTAAATAAAAAAAAGATAGAGTCTTATAAAGGAAAAGTATATAAAGAAATTGGACAATATGCTATAGAAATTTATAAATCTTTAGATTTTAATTTAACTGAATCACAAATTAAATCTCTTAGAGATATTAGATCAGATTTAAAATTAAAAAAACCAATGAATAGATTAATTCAAGGAGATGTCGGATGTGGAAAAACGATTGTTGCAGTTATTACGGCAGCTATTGTTGCTGGTGATAATTCTCAAATTGCAATTATGGCACCAACAGAAATTTTAGCTGAACAACATTATAATAGTTTTGTAAAGCATTTTAAAAATTATGATATTTCATGTGAATTATTAATCAGCAATATAAATCAAAAAGAAAAAAATGATATTTATAATAATTTAGAAAATGGTAAAATTAATATTATTGTGGGTACTCATGCATTAATTCAAAAAAAGGTTAAATTCAAAGATTTAGGACTTGCTATTATTGATGAACAACATAGATTCGGAGTAGATCAAAGAAAGGGATTATTAGATAAGGGTAATAATCCAAACGTTTTATCTATGACAGCTACCCCAATACCAAGGACTTTAGCTTTTACTATTCATGGTGATATGGATATTTCGTGGATAGATGAAATGCCTCAAAATAGAAAGCCAATAAAAACAGAATTAATTTATGAAGAAAATATTAATACTGTTTATGAGCATATGAAAAAAGAGATGGATAAAGGCCATTATTGTTATGTTGTATATCCTCTTATTGAAGAGTCAGATAAAATGGATTTAAAAGATGCAAAGTCTGGATTTGAATCTTTACAAAAAATATTTAGTAATTACAGGTTAGGCTTTATGCATGGAAAATTATTAAAAGATGAGAAAAATATATTAATGAATAAATTTATTAATGGTGAAATTCAATGTTTAATTTCAACGACTGTAATTGAAGTTGGAATAGATCATAAAATGGCAACTATTATGGTTATTGAGAATTCAGAACGTTTTGGATTAACTCAATTACATCAGTTAAGAGGTAGAGTTGGTAGAAGTACGTTACAATCATATTGTTATCTAATTCAAAGAAAAAATACTTTTAATTCAAATCAAAGGTTAAAAATTATGGAGCAAACAATTGATGGATTTGTTATATCTGATGAAGATTTGAAATTAAGAGGTCCTGGAGATTTTTTTGGAACTAGGCAGCATGGATATTTAAATTCTGGTTTAATAAATTTTAGTCAAGATAGAGAAATTATAAATAGAGCACGAAATCTTGCTTTTAAAATTATTGATGAAGATCCTAAGTTAAAATTAGAAAAAAATAAATTAATTAAATCAGAATTCATGATAAATTATAAGGATATGTTAGAGTTTATTAATATTGGTTAATAATGTATAAGAATATAAATAAAATATTATTAGGGNTATCATTTTTTATTCCTCTAATCGTTTATATTTTNACGATGGCACCGACAGTATCTTTCTGGGATTGNGGGGAATTTATTGCTACATCTTATATANTNGGAGTNCCNCACCCACCNGGAGCACNATTTTATTTATTGCTTGGTAATATTTTTAGCTCTTTACCACTTTTTGATGATATAGGAGCAAGGATTAATTTTATTTCTCCTATTGCAAGTGCATTATCTGTAATGTTNTTATATTTAATTATTGTTTATTTAATTGAAGAATATAGAGGTAAAACTAAAGATAATTTTGATGCAATTATTAATTATGGCAGTGCTTTTATTGCTTCTTTAACNTTTGCTTTTACAGATTCTCANTGGTTTAATGCTGTAGAAGCTGAAGTATACTCTGTATCTACTTTTTTTACATCTATAGTAGTATGGATGATTCTTAAATGGTCAAGAAATCATAATCAAAATTGGAATTTAAGGTATTTATTAATTATTATTTATATGNTAGGATTAGCAATTGGAGTTCATCTTTTAAATTTATTAACACTCCCCTTTGTTATGTTAATTATATATTTTAAAAAGTTTGACTTTAAGCTCAAAACATTTTTTATACCNGTTATATTATCATTAATTATTTTTATAACAATTTATATAGGAATTATAAAAGGCATTCCAGATTTAATGAATAAACTAAATGGCAATTTATTTTTTATTATTTTATTGCCAATTNTAATAATGATTTCAATTGGATTGTTAATCTTAAAAAATAAAAATAGATCTTTAAAGATATATGCATATTGTNTTTCAGCTCTTTCCTTCTGTNTAATGTCTTTTTTANTTGCAAATTCTTTACTAATTAAAAGTCCATCACAATTGTCAGATAATATTCATATAGAATTAATTGATATTCAAAATAAAATTGATTTATATGATAAGGAAATATATCAACTAACAAATAAAATTGATAATAATCCTGGAACTATTAATCAACAAGGATTNAGAGATAAAGTTAATTCAATTATTGTAACACGAAATAATGAAGTTGATAAATTTAAATATTTATATGATGATTATATCNTTTTTGAAAAAATAAAAAATAATTTATCATTTATTGATCTTTTAAAATGGCAATCTAGAATAAACTTATTCTTAATAGCATTATTAATAGTATCAATTTGCTTTATATTTTATCGTTCATATACAGTCTCGANCCATCAATTTGAATTAGTTAATAAATTTATATTTTCAAGTCTGCTATTAGTTTTAATNGGTTATTCAACATACATATTAATATTTATTAGAGCAGAACAATATCCCCGTATAAATGAAAACAATCCGAATACAGTTGACAGAGCTTTATCTTATATGAANAGAGACCAGTATGGAGATTGGGAAATTCTGAATTGGAAGTCGACTATGTTAAGGCCAGAAAATACAAATTGGAAAAGATATACATTAGATAAAAATAATCCAANATTTAATGAACAAATAAGTTTTTTCTTTAATTATCAAATTAATGAAATGTATTTAAGATATTTTGCATGGCANTTTATTGGTAGNGGTGATAAAGAAAATTTTCCATGGTATATAAATGATTTAAATGGAAATTTGATTGGAAATGAAAAATTAGATGGAATAAATATNTTTAGATATGGTTTGCCATTGGCATTTTTATTGGGTTTATTTGGTTTGTTTTTTCATTTTAGGAAAGATCCCAAAAGAGCATTTTCAGTTTTAAGTTTGTTTTTAGCTACAGGATTATTGATTATAATTTATTTGAATCAATATGATCCTCAGCCAAGAGAAAGAGATTATTCTTTTGTAGGGAGTTTTTTCACTTTTTCAATTTGGATAGGAATTGGATTAGCAGCTATGCTAGAAAAAGTCAAAAATTTTGTCGAAAATAATAATATATCATCTATTATTTTATCATCTTTTTTAATAATAATATTTATTTTTATGCCAATGAAAATTTTAGCAACAGATTATTTTGAGCATAATAGAAATGATAATCATGTTGCATGGGATTATGGATATAATTTGCTTAATTCTTGTGAACCAAATGGAATNATTTTTACTAATGGAGATAATGATACCTTCCCATTATGGTATTTGCAAGAAGTAGAGAATATTAGACGNGATGTTAAAGTTNTAAATTTGAGTTTATTAAATACACCATGGTATATTGAACAACTAATGGAACATGAGCCTCAACTAAAATTTGATTTTAGTAATGATATGTTTAGTGATGATCTTTATAAAATTGATCCTTGGTATGCAACAGAATCTGCATTTGAATTATGTGGTAAAAAATTTAATGATGATGAGTCATGGAATAAACTAGAATGTGAGTTGAGTGTTAATGGTAATCTTGTATCTTTTAATATTAGACCAACACTTATAGGTAGACTATTAAGAGTTCAGGACTACATGATTTTAAAAATAATTAATGATATAAATGTTGAGAGACCAATTTATTTTGCGGCAACAGTTGCTCCAAANAATCAAATAGGATTGGATCGTTATTTATCAATGGAGGGGATGACATATAAAATTATTTTAGANAAGGATAAAAATAATATTGATCCTATAAATTATAAAAAAATGAAACAAAATTTAACTCAATCTAACTTAGATGAAATAATTATTTCTAAGAATGATTATAAAAAAACCTTAGATAACAATCAGGGTGTATATAGATATTCAGGTCTTAATAACAATAATATTTACTTCAATGACAATATTCAGCGTTTAGTTCAAAATTATAGGATTGGATTTATTCGCTTAGCTCAAAGTGATATTAAAAATGGTAATTATTCTGAAGCAGAAAAATTAATTTCTATGATGGACGAATATTTTCCCCAAGATATGCTTAATATCGAACCAGGACTTGTTGTATTGATAAGTGATTCCATTTATGGAGCTTCAAATAATAATATAAAGCAGTTAGAGATTTTAAAGCGTTTATTTAATAAAGAAATTGACATCCAAACTGAAATATATCTTCTTCATAAATTAGCTGAGCTTGATGATGTTGAATTTGTTAAAAAAAGAGCAACACTTTTATATACAGAAAAATCTGATAATTTAAATTTTGAGCTACAGAAATATATTGGAGATATTTTATCTGATAATTTAGAATCTTCTGATTTTATTTCTTATTCTAATAAAATATTTGAAAATCATAGACCTATTGGATTATTGTATTCTGTCGTTAGAGTTTATGATGAATTAGGCGAATCAGAAAAAGCAATTAGCCTTATTCAAGATTTTCTTGATGAAAATCCTGATAATATTGAGCTCATTCAATTATATGATTATTTAATTCAAATTAATTCAATTAATTAATTATGAATAAAGTTTCAATTATTATACCTCATTATAATAATTTTNCAATTCTTGATCAATGTTTAAAATCACTAGAAAATATTACATATAGTAATNTAGAAATTATTGTTATTGATAATAATTCATATGATGATAGTTTTCAAAAAATTAAAAATAATTATAAAAATTTAATATTAAAGAAATCTNNAAAAAANTTAGGATATNCTGGTGGTTGNAATTTAGGGGCAAGTTTTGCTACNGGTGATTATTTNTTNTTTTTAAATAATGATACGGTACAAGANCCTCATTTTTTAAATNATATGGTTGATAGTTTGGATAAANATGAAAAAATTGCATCNGTNCAATCTAAAATAAAAAATTTTAANANTAAGGATTTATTTGATTATGCTGGTGCATGTGGNGGATATATTGATTATTTNGTTTTNCCNTTTTGTAGAGGGAGGATATTTAATACTGTAGAGNANGATNTTNNNCAGTATGAANAATCTAGNGATGTATTTTGGACTTCNGGNACTGCTTTTCTAACTAGNAANTCTATTTTTATAAATATGGGTNGTTTTGATGAAAAATTATTTGCACATATGGAAGAGATAGATTATTGTTGGAAATGTAATNTNGCTNATTATAAATGTATTGTTAATCCAAAATCAGTTGTTTATCATGAAGGAGCAAAAACTTTAGGCTATGATTCTCCATATAAAACATATTTAAATCATAGAAATAGTATGATTTTATTATTAAGNAATTATCAATTTATNAATGTAATTAAAATATTNCCATTAAGNATAATTTTAGAAATTATTTCATCAATAANGGATNTATTTAGTTTAAAAATANTGCATTTTTTTTCTCACTATCTTGCNATTNTATCCTTATTTAATATATTNTATTTATTTAGAAGGAGAAGAATAGTTAGAAAAATAAGANTTAATGATGATAGTGNTTTNTTNAATAAAAAAATTATTTATTCAAATAGTATAGTATGGAGTTATTTTATTAAAAGAAAATATTTTTTTAATGATATNNTTAGCTGATGNTTGTGCCGAGGAAGAGACTCGAACTCTTACGCTGTTAAGCACTGGTTCCTAAGACCAGCGTGTCTACCAATTCCACCACCCCGGCAACTAAATCAAGGTTCAAATTTATATTANTTCATATATNAAAACATANTTAATAATTAAAACCTAAATTAAAAAAATAATTATTTTGNTTNCCATTGTAAATAGGATTATTTGTTGTTGTCCACATAAAATTTAATGGNCCNAGTATNGATTTAATTCTTAAACCAAATCCATAGCTTCTTAGATTATTATATNTTTCNCCATTATGTTTAAATTCAGNTTCATATANATTATTATATAANAATCTTATTGTAGTACTATTTTTATANTCTATATTTATTTCNAGNCCATGTGAAAACATTTTATTTACAAANAGANTNAATTGACTATATGAAAGNGTNCTATCATANGGNATATANTGTATACTTTTATATTTTAGNAGATTATCNCTATNATTTAAGTTACTATGAATTATATCTCCATAATATTTAATTCNATATACATGAGATATAGGTATGAAATGATTGAATTCTAATTTTCCTAAATAGTATTTATAATTATCATTANTTTGTTGGAATGAATATTTNTATTTATATCCTGNTTTNGGATAAAGTATATCATCAATTTGNTCNATATTTAAATTNAAGCTATAATACTGAAGGTTTTCTNATTCTGAAGAATCTTGNTAGTTTATTTTTTGTTTATGTATTCCAAAATCAATAAATCCATANTGTTTAAGATTNAAAATAGNATTAAATGAATAATCTCTAACGTATATATTTTGNTTATTAATAGAATTATCTGGATTATAAAAATTAATTTCTTTTNTTATATTTTTNAGATTAATAACAGGNATAAATTTTGATTGATAATTAAAATTTTCAATATAATAAATACTCATATGATTTTCTTTAATTGTATTACCAATTTNAACTTGGTTAGTAATTCTAAATTTGTCTATTGGTTTATTGATTAAATCAAATTTTATATCACCAATAATTTTATAATAATCATGCCATCTNCCAGCTAATTTCATTTTATTATTAACATTNTCTTTTATATAAAATTTTAAATCAACTTTATTATTANNATAATTATTTANTTCNTATCGAATATTATTAAATAAATCTAAGTTATAAGCTTTATCAATATTATTTTGNAATAAATTGAAATCTANATTTTCACCNTNNTTTATATTTANNANTTCTTTAATAAATGATTTTGAAAGTTTTTTATTGCCTTCAATTTCGATATTATTAATAGTNANNAAAGGTATTTTTTCAATATNTANAACTAGATTATATCCATTNTANTCNTTTAAAATTTTATANCTNAAGTTNAGATATTTTTTNGATTGTCTTATNTCAGATATTCGNTTTAAAAAAGAATTTTTTGATATNTAAAAAGGTTGTAAAGATTCTNNGAAAANTTCTGTCTTNNTAATATTGTCATTTGATTCAATNANTATATTATTTATTNTNAAATNATCTTCTTTTATAGATGATAGAATAATTGATTNATTTTCAATATTNAGTTGTTNNTGNAGNGCTAANAATTTATCAATATTTTNATANGCAGCTTTCTGACCACTTTTATANNTTTNTTCAAGTGANTTTNGATNATANGAGCTGCCAGANTTTAAATTTTCTGGTTCTATAAGTATATCTGCATNATATTTATTNTCTAATCTTTTTTGNATNCCATTTAANGATATTGTTTGACGTAAAATATCAAAAACAGTATTTATNTCATTAGTTTTTTTTAATGGTTTNGAAACATTNACACCAATAATTATATCNGCTCCAATATTTTTAGCNATATCAGTTGGNAAATTATTAGANACTCCTCCATCTATAAGAAGANAACCATTATCATCGACTGGNTTGAAAACTGAAGGAATNGATGAGCTAGCTCTTAATGCTTTTGATATAGANCCATCTTTGAAAATAATTTCTTTACCTGATAATAAATCCATCGCATTACACCTAAATGGNATATTGAATTTATCAAAATCATCNAGTANTTCATAAACAGCTACTTTACTGTTAAGNTCCATATAGCTTGTATGNCCACTTGTTANTGCCATTGGAGCTTGAGGAGNAATNCCTGAAAAATTAAATATAACTGGATATTTTTTATAATCTTCTTTTTGGAAAAAGTATAAATCTTTACGTTTTTTATAATTTGAATAAATAATATCCCAATTAGTTTTAAAACCTTCNGANAANATCTCATCACTNGAATAGCCCATTGAATAAAGAGCTCCAGTAATTGANCCTATACTTGTTCCAATNATNTAATCTANNGGNATATTTAAAGAATCTATAATNTGTAANGTTGAAATCTGAGCCATNCCTTTAGATCCACCCCCAGATAAAACAACAGCAACTTTTTGNNTATTNTCNGCAATAATGCAAGTAATTANACTAAAATATAGTATTGTTACATATTTTTTCATTTATTAANTTTAAAACTATTATAATTAACTCTGTAAATTATAATAAATTTAGAACAGTAATTCTAACCTTAAATAAAATGAGAGTAAAATGGAATTAAAAGAAGAAATAATTAATGATATTAATAATAATAGAATTATGCTTTATATGAAGGGCACTAAAGATCGTCCAATGTGTGGTTTCTCAGCAACTATAGTGAAAATATTAAATTATTATGAAGTTGATTTTGAAGCAACTAATGTTTTAGAAAATCCAAATATTAGAGTTGAGTTATCAAAACATTCTAATTGGCCAACAATACCACAATTATTTGTTGAAGGTGAATTAGTAGGTGGTTGTGATATAGCATTAGAAATGCATCAGCAAGGCCAACTTAAGTCAGTTTTAGAAAAAGATATTTAAGATAAAATTTTTATTATTTTTAATAAATTTTTTCTCAACAAATCAATTTCTTCTGATGTATTATAATAATATAGGCTTACTCTATTTATAGACTCTAAATTAAATTTATTTAAAATTGGTTGGGCACAATGATGTCCAGCTCTAATACAAATTCTTGATGTATCTAATAATTTTGCAACATCATATGCATGTATTCCATTAATTGAAAATGATATAACNGGACCATTGTTTTTATTATATGAATATAATTTAATTTCTGGTATAGATTGTAAATTTTCAATTAAATATAAATAAAGTCTATGTAAATAATCATGCATATCATTGTAGTTATATTGTGTATAAAATTTAATTGCTTCACCTAGACCAATTGCCTGAGCAATATTTGGAGTTCCAGCTTCAAACTTAAATGGAGATAAGCTGTATGTTGATTTATCCATACTAACGTCTTTAATCATATGTCCACCAGTTAAAAATGGTTCCATTGAATTAAGTAAATCATTTTTTCCATAAAGGATGCCTACACCAGTTGGACCCATTATTTTATGACCAGAAAAAACTAAATAATCACAATTTAATTTTTTAACATCTATGGGTATATGAGAAATACTTTGTGCTGCATCAATTAAGGTTAGAATATTTTTTTTATTAGCAATAGAAATAATTTTTTCTATAGGATTTATTGATCCCAATACATTTGACATATGNGTTATTGATATCAATTTTGTTTTATTTGTAATAAGGTTTGATAAATTAGAAATATCTAATTCACCTTTATTNTTTAAGGGAATATATTTTAAAATAAGATTAAATTTTTTAGATATTATTTGCCATGGAATAATATTGCTATGGTGNTCCATTTCAGNAATTAAAATTTCATCATTTTCATTAAAAAAATTAAATCCTAGACTATAAGCAATTAAATTAATGGACTCTGTAGTNCTTTTTGTAAAAACTATTTCTTNATTTNTAGCATTNATAAATTGTGCNANTATTTTTCTTGAATTTTCATATTGNAGNGTTGCNTCTTCTGCAATTTGATAAGTTCCTCTATGTACATTTGCATTAGATTTTTTATAAAAATTAGAAATAGAATTAATAACTGAATTTGGNTTTTGAGTTGTAGAAGCANTNTCTAAATAAANTAATTTATCATTNATTATAGGGAACTNCNTCTCTGTATTTATTNACATCAAATTTCATNTACATCATNCCTAATTTTAATTTTGCTTCTTCTGTCATCATGTCTTGATTCCANAGNGGNTCCCATACAACTTCNACTAANACATCTTCTACAAANCTAATNCCTAANACCTTATCNTCTACATCTTGTGCAATTACTGGGCCCATACCACANCCAGGAGCAGTTAAAGTCATTTTAATCTTTATTTTATATTTACCAGAATTTAATTTTTCAGATTTTAAATCATAAACTAATCCTANATCNACTATATTNACTGGTATTTCNGGATCATAACACATTTTTAAAATTTCCCAAATNTGTTTTTCATCATAGNCNAATATATTTTCATCTTTTTCAANAATCTGNTCTTCTTGACCNANAGNTTTTGCAAATTTNCCATTTACNTTNACAAGNTTNCCATTAACATATAAAGTAAAATCACCTCCTAATGATTGTGTGATTTTTGCTCTAGTTCCTTTTTTTAANTTTATNGCATCTCCNGATGGAATTAAATGAGCACTGCAATCTTCTAAAACTTCTATAAANTCATCATTTTTCATATTCATNAATTTGTTNTTTTATTTTATTNAANGCATTTAAAAATCCATTTGTACGCTGACTTGTAATTGATTTATCAAGCCCTATTTCAGATAATATTTCNNTAATGGATAAATTAAAAATTTCATTTTTTGTTGANTCATTTATAATGTATTCTAAAATACTAAGTAATCCTTTCACAATAAATGCTTCAGAATTTGTATGTATTTTATATTTACTTTTATTTTTTTTAACATATACCCATGCAAGTGAGGCACAACCTGGAATTTTATATAAATCTGATTTATAGGTATTGTCAAAAGAATCATTCTTTTTACCAAACTCAATTATTTCTGTATATTTATCCAAAGGGTCATCAAAGATTGAAAAAATATTTTTTATTTCATCCATTCTTGTACTAATCGACATTTTTAATCCATGAATTTATTTGTTCTGTTATTGTTTTTAGTGCTTTTTCATCCTTTATTTCATCTACCAAATTAGATAAAAAACTATTTAGTAGTATTTTTTTTGCTTGTTCAAGTTTAATTCCTCTAGATTGCATATAAAATAATGCATCAGCATCAATCTCTCCAGTAGTAGAACCATGNGAGCATTGCACATCNTCATTATTTATAATTAATTGNGGNTTTGATTGAATAGATGCACTTTTTGATAAAANCATATTTTTATTACTTTGNNATGCTTCAGATTGGNTGCATTTTTNATTTATAGTTGTTTTNGCATAGAAGATTNCNTTAGAGNAGTCGCTTAGGATATTATTANAATTAAGATTACTGNTAGTATNTTTTTTATTATGATTTATTTCNACATAATTATCAATATGATTTTTTCCATCAAGCAATCCAATNCCATTAAAATTACATGTACTATTTTTTNTNTTAAGNCTAATNTAGTAGTTANTCTTAATTAATTCTCCNGATATATTGANAGTATAAAAATTTAGCGTTGAATTTTTATTTATGTTTGCACTTAAATTTAAAATTTTTGTAGCATTNGGCTGATTTGAGTGAATGATAAAGTCAACAGTTGAGTTATCATCTAGNTATAATTCATAAACTGAATTGTTTTTTATATTTTTTATATTTTTTTCATTTAAAAATACTGTTGNTTTAGAATNTTTATTAAAATTAAAAATTAATCGGTCATTAGTAAAATTATCTTTTGAGTCTGTTTCAATATTATTATCAATAAAAATATATTCGTTATTAGAATTTTTTTTTATCTCAAAATAATAGCCATTATGGAAATAAGCTGTATTATATAAAATAAATTTATTTTCTTGAGGTATTATTTTATTAAAAAATTTCAAATACAGCTCATTTTTTTCTTTAATCAAGTCACTTAAAGANAGTATTTCGATTGAATCACTTTTTTTTATAAAAAATGGATTTTTTGAAATATTATTTTTATTAAAATTGAAACCTGCTAAATAATTAAAATTAGTATACTTCCATTGTTCCTTATTTAGGAATTTGAAAGTATTAATTTTATTAATTGAATCATTTTTTAATTCTAATTTATTTTTCAAGCCAACCATAACCTTCTTCTTCTAATTTTAATGCTAGTTTTTGATCTCCAGATTCAACTATTTTTCCATCTAAAAGCACATGTACAAAATCTGGGTTCAAGTATTTTATTATTCGATAATAGTGTGTTATTAATAAAAATCCATTATTATTAGTTCTAAAACTGTTAATTCCATTAGAAACAATTTTTAAAGCATCTATATCAAGTCCTGAATCTGTTTCATCTAAAATAACTAATTTAGGTTCTATTAAAAGCATCTGTAATATTTCAAATCTTTTTTTCTCTCCACCAGAGAAGCCATCATTAACTGATCTTCTTGCAAAAGATTCATCAAGACCAACTAGCTTCATTTTTTCCTTAAATATCTTTATAAATTCACCTGAACTATATTCTTCTTTTTTTTGATATTTCCTAATTGAATTTACTGACGTTCTTAAAAAATGCATTGTATTTAAACCAGGGATTGATACAGGATATTGAAATGACATAAAGATTCCACTAAGAGCTCTATCTTCTATACTCATTTCCAATAAATTTTTATTATTATATGATATTTTACCTTTATTAATATTATATCCTTCTTTACCAGCAATTATATTTGAAAGAGTACTTTTCCCCGTTCCATTTCTACCCATAATTACATGTAACTCACCTTTATTTATATTTAAATCAATATTTTTTAAAATATTTTTATCATTAACACCAACATTTAGATTATTTATTTTTAACATTTATCCTACCGAACATCCTTCCAGGCTTATTTCCATTAATTTTTGTGCTTCAATAGCAAACTCCATTGGTAATTTTTTAAAAACATCTTTACAAAATCCATTAATAATTAAAGATATTGCATTTTCTGTTGAGATCCCTCTTTGATTACAATAAAAAAGTTGATCTTCACCTATTTTAGATGTGGTTGCTTCATGCTCTATTTTAGATGAAGCATTTTTTATATTTATATAAGGCTGTGTATGTGCACCGCATTTATTACCTATCAATATTGAATCACATTGAGAAAAATTTCGTGAATTGATAGCATTTTTCATTATTTTNACTTCTCCGCGATATGTTTGCTGACCATGACCAGCAGAAATCCCCTTAGATATAATTGTACTTTTTGTATTCTTGCCTAAATGGATCATTTTAGTGCCAGTATCTGCTTGCTGATAATTATTACTTAATGCTACTGAGTAAAATTCTCCAATTGAATTATCTCCTTTTAAAATACAACTTGGATACTTCCAGGTTAAAGATGAACCAGTTTCTATTTGTGTCCATGAAATTTTTGAATTAACNCCCCTGCAGTGTCCTCTTTTTGTTACAAAATTGTATATACCTCCCTTACCATTTTTATCTCCAGGATACCAGTTTTGAACAGTTGAGTATTTAATTTCTGCATTATCTAAAGTAATTAATTCAACAATAGCTGCATGTAGTTGGTTTTCATCTCTCATTGGAGCAGTACAACCTTCTAAATAACTTACATATGAGCTATCATCAGCAATAATTAAAGTTCTTTCAAATTGTCCTGTATTTGCAGCATTTATTCTAAAGTAGGTTGAGAGCTCCATAGGACATTTTGTATTTTTAGGAATATAAACNAAAGAACCNTCNCTAAANACTGCTGAATTTAAAGCTGCATAATAATTATCTGTTGNNGGNACAACAGTNCCNAAGTATTTTTTTANTAATTTNGGATNTTTNATAACTGCNTCAGAAAAAGAACAAAAGATTACACCGGCTTTNTTTAAAGTATCTTTAAATGTTGTTGCAATTGAGACACTNTCAAAAACTGCATCAACAGCNACATTAGATAGCATTTTNTGCTCATCTAATGGNATNCCTAGTTTATCATATGTTTTTAATAATTCAGGNTCAACNTCATCTAAACTTTTTAATTTCTTTTTTTTTGGTGATGAATAATAACAAATATCATTAAAATCAATTTTAGGATAGTTTAAGTTTTGCCAATTTGGTTCCTTCATTTTTTNCCACTTATGATATGCNTTTANCCNAAAATCTAATAACCATTTAGGTTCNTCNTTAATTTNAGANATAGATTTAATAATATTTTCATTTANTCCATTTGGTAATCTGAATTCATCTATATCAGTTTTAAANCCATATTTGTATTCNCTATTTGAAATATCTGTTATTTGTTTTTTTGTTTGTTTAATTTTATTCATTTNATTTAAAAGGCTATNTCTTTAAGTTTAACTTTACTTAAAATATTTTTAATATTTTTATTGATTTTNTTAATTGGATCTTTAATGTTNCAACAATCAATNAAGTTNCAATCTTCATTTGTTGAGCATTGANTTATNCCAATAGGNCCTTCAATATCTTCAATAAACTNAATTAAGTTTATATTCTTGATTGANTTATTAATTAAATAACCACCTTTAGGTCCTTTTANTGCATTAATNTAATTTTTNCTAGATAGCTTTTGTAATGTTTTAGCCATTATCTCTTTAGGAATATTATATTGATTAGCAATANANNTTNATGAGCATAGAGANTCTATATTGCTCATATGTTTTATAGCTATCAATGCATATTCAGCTGTTTTAGTGATTTTNAACATGTTGTATACGAGTTATTTTATCGCATATAATTTAAATAGAGAATAAATGTAATAAAAGTTTTATTTAATGAGGTTTAGTCCACGTTTAATAACTTTAGATTCAGAGCTTTTTTTATTTATAAATTTATCAAATGATTTTTTAATTTTATTTGTTATTTCTTTATTTGAATATGTATTAGATATTTCTAATAATTCATATAGAATTAACCACTCATCAGGATATTTTTCAATAGCTTTATTAAATATTTTTAATAACTTTTTATCTGAGTATTTTTTAATCAAATCTTTAGATTGTTTATGTAATTTATTTAATTCATTATTATTACATGGCTGCTTTTTATTAAGTTGCACATATTTTGATTTGTTATATTCACTTTTATTATAATTTAATTTATCTGCAACTCCTCCATATACAGAATTAATTGATTCTCCGCAAATCAAATCAAAATCTCCCCATTCAGGTTTAAATAAAATCTTGCTATTATATTTAACAGTACAATTGTTAAACTTAATAATAATAATTCGTGATAATTTTTTATTAATTTCTTTTATAGTACCTATCACTTTTATTCCACTTAAAAACTCTAATTTAATAGTTTGATCAATTTTTATGTTTAATCTTTTAATTTCATGATTTGATAATTTATCAATAGATTTATTATATGCTTTTAATTTACCGATAGGACAAGAATATCCATTAATGTGATACTCAGTTCCATGATTTTTTAGTTCTTTTTTATTAAAACTTAATTGTGTTTTTCCGGTAGTTTTAATAAAAACAGGAATATTATTTTTTGATATAAAGCTATCAACAATACCTGATATTTGAATATTATGATCAATTTCAATCGTGCATAATGTTTTTGCTTTTATTGCTTCTTTTAACCCATACTCACCTCCGATTTTGTATGACATTTTATTAGAAAGTTCTTCTAATATCTTTGAAAGATGTTTGAAGTTTTTTGTAACAAAGAGTTGAGGTTGTTGTTCAGTTATATCATATTTATAATTAATACAATCAATTGAAAAGGGTATTTTTTTAATAGTATTATTTAAACAATTTTCACTTTCTTCAACAGAAGAAAGAAGACCAGCACCATAAATTTTATAACTATTAATATCTCCAATCAGACCATATTCGACTGTCCACCAATTCATTCTTGAAAGTAATGCAGATTCACTTGTATATGTAATATTTTGATATGCTTTTTTTAATTTGATATTATATTTTTTTATATCATCCGTAGATGTATTAGGTTTTTCTTTTATATCTGAAAGAGCTCTAATTGCGTAGTATAAATCCATATCTTCAGATGACATAATGGCTTTATTGGCAACTTCTCCATAATTAATTAGATAGTTTGAATAATCCTTATTAGCAATAATTGGAGCATGTCCTGCTGCTTCGTGCACTATATCAGGAGCGGGGGTATATGTCAAATGTTTATGAGTTCGCATGTCCGCAGCAATAGGGAGTATTTTAAGTGACTGAAATTCCATAAATACATTAGGTGGAATAAATCCCCTAACAGGAATTGCTGTCCAGTTAAATTTATTAAGTTTCTTATTAATATTGCTGATCTTTGGAATTTTATCTAAAGAAATTCCTGTTTTATTTAGGCCATCTAGATAAATTTCATGACCATGTTTTTTAAAAAAATCAATAGAAATTTTCATAATAAAACGCCAAGTTGATTGATTTATTTCATTATATTGAGAGTAATCTTGCGTAACAATATATTTTTTTAAGTGTTTTGGTATTATATTTTTTATTGATTTCATATTACTATAAAAAAGTGCTTAAATTTAATCAATAATGTTTATTTTAATTAATAATTTATAATTACCCTTTGACTAACCTAATAACATACTCTTTTTTAAGAATTCTTAGTTTTATCTTATCATTAATCCCTAGAAAATTTTCTCTTTATATTGGCTCTTTTTTTGGATTGTTTATGTACTATATTTTTCCCTTAAGAAGTAAAGTTGCAAAGATTAATTTATCTATAGCATTTAAAAATAAAAATAATAAAGAAATCAATATTATTTTAAAAAATACTTATAAGCATTTTGGGAAATTAATAATTGAATTTATTAGAATGCATACTATTAGATTAGATAATGCAATAATTAAATTTGATAAGAAGTATGAGAGTCATTTATTATCTGATAATGGAGTAATATTTATGACAGCTCATTTTGGTAATTGGGAAGTTATTACATCGTTACTTCATAAATATAAACATATTACTGCGATAGCTAGGCAGCAGAAGAATAATGGGGGCAATAAATTTTTCAATGAATCTAGATTGTTGAATAATGTTACTTTAATTTCAAATAAAGGTTCTAAAAGAAAAATGCTTAGAACTTTAATTGATAAGAAAATATTATTAATTGCAAGTGATCAGAATGCTAAAACGCATGGAACTTATATTGATTTTTTTGGAAAGCCTTGCTCTATACCAAAAGGTGCAGGGCATTTTTATAGCTCTACTAAGTCAAAATTATTAATTGGTTTTTGTATTTTAAAAGATGATTCAACTTATTTTTTAAAGATTAAAAATATTGAATTGAAAAATAAGTCTGAACAAAAACAAGATATAATTGTAGAAATAAATAAGATATATTCAAAAATGCTAGAAGATATTATAAACGAATATCCTGAACAGTATTTTTGGTTCCATAAAAAGTGGGATAAAGGAATTTATAAATAATGATTTATGAAGCATTAAATGAAAATATAGATATAGCAGTTCAATCTCTTTTAAATGGAGAAATAATAGTTTATCCAACAGATACTTTATATGGATTGGGAGTGGATGCAACAAATGAAAAAGCAATTAAAAAATTAAATCAATTAAAAAAAAGAACTCAACCTTTAAGTATAATTGTTAGTTCATATAATATGTTGTATGATTTATGTTTTGTTGATAAAAATAAAATTGATTTAAATAAATATTTTCCAGGTCCTTATACTTTGTTATTTAATAAAAAAGATAAATTACCTAATATTTTAACAGTGAATTCTAAAAAAATTGGAATAAGAATGCCTGAATCAGATTTTGCAATTAAATTAGTAGATACCATTAATAAGCCAATTGTTACAACGAGTGTTAATATCCACAATGAAGATTCATTAAATGATATATATGAAATAAAGAATAAATTTCCAGATTTAAATATTTTTTCAGGTATAGTAAATAAGGGTTCAAAAGGATCTACAATAATTGATTGTACAAAGGATTGCATGACTATTGTAAGACAAGGGGACGGAATTTGAAAACATTAAGAAGA
Organism: Fidelibacterota bacterium; assembly: GCA_002705605.1. Lineage (GTDB taxonomy): Bacteria > Fidelibacterota > Marinisomatia > SCGC-AAA003-L08 > D37C17. The sequence continues at coordinate 31,883 of PAJD01000026.1, forward strand.
TTACTGTCTTTTTTTAAACCATATAAATTTATTTTATTTATATCAATTTTAGCTTCAATATTATATGGTTTATTTAATGTTGCTTCTTTGTGGATTGTTGGCACATTAATAGGCAATCTATTTGGTTCACAGACATTAGATAGCCAAAATATTGATGGTCTTAATGGTAAAATTAATTCTTTTTTTTCAAATTTAATTTCTTCTGAATCACAAATTGTCCAGTTAAAGATGATTTGTATATTTTTATTTATAACATTTTTATTTAAAAATATATTTTATTATATAAACTGGGTTAGCATTTCTTACATTCAATTAAATATTATTAAAAATTTAAGAAATAAATTTTATAGTTCTATCCAGAGATTTTCTTTGCAATTTTTTGATAAAAATAAAACTGGTGAAATACTTTCTATTATGTTGAATGATATCAATTGGATAAAAGTAGCATTTAATAAATCATTACAAGTTTTTATAAATGAATTAATAAATATTATTATTTTAGTTTATATGCTATTTTTGATAAGTCCTTCTCTTACATTATTAATCTTGTGCACTGTCCCTGTTTCTGGATTTCTTATTTTAAAAATAAGTCAAAGTATTAAACGTAAAGTAAAGCGCGCAAGTATTAAAATTGCTGATATATCAAGTTATGCAGAAGAAAAAATTATTGGAATCAAAATAGTTAAAGCATTTAATATGACGTCAAATGAAATTTCAAATTTTATAAAAGAAAATTATAAGTTTTTTAGATTAGAGTTTAAACATCAGAGATTGTTTGGTCTTACAACTCCTATAAATGATATTATAGGAGTAAGTTTAGGTGTTTGTCTTCTTTGGTATGGTGGGCAAGAAGTTTTAGTCTATAATAAGATGTCTTCTGATGATTTTATGAGATTTATAATATTTTTATTTGCAATGCTACAGCCTGCAAGGAAACTTGGAAATAGTATAGCAACAATTCAAACTGGGTTAGCATCATCTGAAAGGTTATTTTTTATGATAGATCAGCCTTACAGTAGAAAAGATGAAAATAATTTAGAAAAAATAGAAAAATTTGAAAATAAAATTGAAATTAATAAGTTAAATTTCTCATACTCAAATAATTCAAGTAATATTTTATCAGATATTAATTTGAATATTAATAAAGGAGAAAAAATTGCTCTTGTAGGGACAAGTGGTTCAGGTAAAACAACGCTTACTAATCTATTGTTAAAATTTTATGATTTCAATTCTGGAGATATAAAAATAGATAACAAATCATATAATCAAATTAATACAAAATCAATACGAAACTTAATTGGTCTTGTAACTCAAGAGCCTATATTGTTTAATGATACTATAAAAAATAATATTACATATGGGCATGAGNATGTNNCNANTCATAAAATAATTGAAGCTTCTAAAATTGCNAANATTGATGAATATGTTTCNTCTTTAGATNAAAAATATNATACTTTGATNGGTGAAAGAGGCTCNTTATTNTCTGGTGGNCAAAAGCAAAGGATNTCTATAGCNAGAGCAATTATAAAAGATCCNCCAATATTAGTATTTGATGAAGCNACATCTTCNTTAGATTCAGANTCAGAACAAAANGTTCAACAGGCAATTGATAATCTTGTTAAAGATAGAACTGTAATNATGATTGCNCATAGATTAACTACTATTAAAAATGTNGATAGAATNATTGTATTAAANGATGGTAAGATTAAAGAAACTGGTTCNCATGATGAGCTNATTGAAAAAAATGGNTATTATAAAAAATTATATAATATTCAATTTAAGGATAAAAATGAATAGTGCAATAATTTTAGGAGGTGGTNTTAGTGAAAGGTTTGGAGCTGATATTCCNAAACAATTTATTGAATTTAATAATAAAAAAATTATAGANTATTCNATTCATACCTTTTTAAACAATAATTTGATTAATGAAGTAATTATAGTTGTTCCNNTTCNATGGATAGATTTAATTAAGAAAAAATATAAGCNGTGNAAAGTAGTTNNNGGGGGTTCAACAAGATTTGAATCTATGCTTAATGGNTATAATCANATATCTAATCAATCAAAAAATATTTTAATACATGATGCNGCACGNCCTTTAGTCTCNCANGAAATTATTGATAAATGTATTAATCATTTAAATAAATATGATGCAGCATGTCCNTATATAGATATTGTAGATTCTATANTATCTAAAAATAAAAAATCAATAAATTATTTAAATAGAGATGAAATAAAAAAAATTCAAACTCCTCAAGGATTTAAAANAAATATTTTAGATGATTTTTCTAGAAANGAAACCNTTTGGATCTGATGATATTTCAATGGCAATTCATTATAATAANGATATATCNGTAAAATTTTTTAAAGGNGAAANTAAAAATTTCAAAATTACTAATAATATTGATATGCATTTATTTAGGGGAGNTATAGATGCAATATGATTTATCAATTATAATAGCTCATTTTAAGCCTAGGGATTTAATNNGTAATCCTTTAATNAAAACAATTAGTGAAATTAATAATCAAAAAGGTNAGTATAAGATNGAGATTNTTATTGCCGATGATGGTTCTTTGTATGATTATCCTTTTGAANAAAANTATTCNTCTATANGTNGCTTTAAAGAAAAAGATGTNTATNTTTTANATGATAAAATTTTAAAAGAATTTTTATTAGNNCAANNTCTTGATATAAAAGGTATATCTAAATGGGNACATTATCCTAAAATNAATAATAGTATGAATAAAGCATTTATTACAAACTGTGCTGTNAATATATCCAAAAGCAAAAATTTANTATTACTAGATGATGATAANTATTTTATNTCNAAAAANTCNATAGAGAGCTTAGTTAAGTTNTTTGAAAATTATGATTTAGTATTTGGNCAAATTAAAGATAATAATAATAGATATAGAAGNTATGATAGCCATAGAGTTCAAGGAACNACCATAGGAATAAAAAAAAATATATTTAATNAANTTGGAGGTTTAGGAGAGTGGACATCNGAATTTTCNTGTGCGGTTGATTCTGATTTTTGGATAAAGCTNTATAATTATTATAATNAGTATAAAATTANTGGATGTTATACAAATCAAATTTCTACTTATGATAGTTTTTCAAAAAGATGGAAAAAATANACAAAATTTTTTAAAGAAATTAGATTAAAGAAAAAGTTTAATAAATTATATAGTTGTAAAAATTATAAAAGCTATAGATCNAATTATTCTAGACAAAAAAAGTTGTGGCTAGATAATTTAATTAAGTAANTAAATTNATGATTATTGAAAAAACAAATATAGATGATGTTAAATTAATTAAACCTAAAATTTATAATGATTCTAGAGGTTATTTTTTTGAATCATTTAATCAAGATTTATCAAAAAGTCTTAACTGTGAATTTGTTCAATCTAATGAGTCCCTTTCAACATATGGAGTTATNCGTGGAATTCATTTCCAAAAAAAACCATTTGAACAATCAAAATTAGTCAGAGTTATAAAAGGTGAAATTCAAGATATAGCAATAGATTTAAGACCTAATTCTAAAACATATAAAAAATATGTATCTGTAAAATTAAATGATATAAATAAAAAACAACTTTTTATACCAAAAGGTTTTGGGCATGCTTTTTTAACACTTAGTAAAGAAGCAATAGTTTCTTATATGGTTGATTCAATTTATCATCAAGATTATGATTCTGGTATTAGATATAATGATAAAAATATTTGTATTAATTGGGATATAGATGAGAAAAAAATTGTTTTATCTGATAAAGATAGAAGCTTACCTTTTTTATAGAAAGATTAGTTTATTAAATGAAAATCCAATATTATCAGTGTAACAGCAATGGGAATGATTTTAAAATTATATTACATGAAAATAATCTTGATTATTCTGTTTTTTCAATAGATACAATTAGAAAAATATGTAGTTATAAAAGGGAATCATCTGTAGATGGTTTAATTTTATTAAACTATAAAGAAGATTTGGCTTTTATGGATTATTTTAATAATGATGGAAGCTGGGAAACATTTTGTTTAAATGGAGCAATATGTTCATCATTAGTATTAAAAAATGAATTTAAAAAAGATAATTTTGATATTATTTCAAATAAAATAAGATATAAAACAATTAATTATCAGGGAAATATTGTTAGAGTTCAAATTGATAAACCTGTTTATAAAAAAAAGGACATAAAAATAAATAATGCTTGTGGTAATTATTTAGATTCAGGAGCTAAGCATTTAGTAATAAATTATGATGATGATTGGAGTAATAAAGAAGAGTTGAAGAAAAAAATGGAAAAAATGAGGTATGATAAATTGTTTTATCCTGATGGAATTAATGTTAACTTTTATAAACAAATAGATTTAAATACCATTCAAGTAAAAACATATGAAAAAGGCATTGAATCGCTTATGAATTCTTGCGCTTCTGGAAGTTTCGCTTGTGCATATGATTACAGTAAGAATAGTAATATTAAATCAATAAAAATTATTAATGATGGAGGTAATTCTGAGATTTTATTTGATAATAATTATAAAACAAATTTTTTTTCATCTAAAGCAATAATTGAATTTAAAGGAAATATTGAGGTATAAGGAATGAAAGTAAATAATATATTAGATACAGTAGGGAAAACCCCTGTAGTACGCTTAAATAAAGTNGCACAAAATTTAGATTGTGATATNTATGCTAAATGTGAATTTTTTAATCCTGGAGGTTCTATAAAAGATAGGATNGGGAAGCATATGCTGGAGATGGCTGAGAAAGAAGGGCGAATTAAACCAGGCGATACATTAATTGAGCCTACATCTGGNAATACTGGTATAGGGTTAGCATTATCNGCAGCTGTTAAAGGTTATAAAATGATAATAACAATGCCTGAAAAGATGAGTAAGGAAAAGGAAGTTGTTTTAAAATCTCTTGGAGCTAAGATTATTAGAACTAGNACGGAAGCTGCTTGGGATGATCCAGATAGCCATATAGAGATAGCAAAAAAATTAAATCAGGAAATTCCNAATTCTCATATTTTAGATCAATATTCTAATGTGAATAACCCTGATGTACATTATGAATTNACAGCAAATGAAATTTTAAATGATATGGGTGAAGATTTATCTATGTTTGTTGCGGGAGTAGGTACAGGGGGCACTATTACAGGAGTTGCAAAAAAATTAAAAGAAAAATTGCCAAACATTAAAATTATTGGNGTGGATCCTTTTGGCTCAATTTTAGGTGGAGGAAATGAAGTATATTCATATAAAGTAGAAGGCATTGGGTATGATTTTTTCCCTNATGTTTTAGATAATAATTTAGTTGATGAATATATTAAAATTAATGATAAAGATTCTTTTATCATGGCTAGAAGACTTATTAAAGAAGAAGGTTTATTAGTAGGTGGCTCTTCAGGNGGAGCTGTATGGGCAGCTTTAAAAGCATCTAAGAATCTTAATAAAAATCAAAAGTGTTTAGTTATATTGCCTGATTCTATTAGAAATTATATGTCAAAATTAGCTGATGATGATTGGATGGAATCTAATAAATTTATTTAATTCTTTNAATCATGTTTCTATATATAAGTTATTTAATTTTCTCAATATATATAATTAGTATCATTTTTTTTATTATTGGGATTTCTAAAATTAAAGATAATCATNATCGTCCTTCAAATTATGATGATATTTCCATAATAGTTTGTGTTAGAAATGGTGAAAAATCTGTCTTAAATATATTGANAGATTTAAAATCACAAAGTTATAATGGNAACTTAGAATTTATAATAGTAGATGATGATTCTAATGATAATACTAAAAAAATNATTAATAATTTTATTTTAGNNGATCAAAGATTTAAATATCTTAATACTAAAGATTATCANTCGGATTTAAAACACAAGAAAAAAGCTTTAGATTATGGAATATCTAAATCAAAATTTGATTGGTTGTTATTTACAGATGTAGATTGTAGGCTTAATAAGTACTGGTCTTTAGAAATAAGTAAAAATTTTAATAAGTCTAATTATATAATTGGNTTTTCTGAAGTAGAAGAAAGTAAAACTATAGCCTCTAAATTTCAACATATTGATTTTAAAATNTTAATGGTAGCTAATTTTTCATCAGCAGCCTTAGGGTTTCCTCTTGCATGTATAGGCCAAAATCAAGCATACAGTAAAAAAATCTTTAAGCAGAATAAAGGCTTTAGTAAAATTAAAAATTTATTACAAGGTGATGATTCTATATTTATGCACCTTTGTATGAAAAATAAAAATTGTAAGGTTTCTTATAGTGCACATAAAAATTCTTATGTATTAGCTAAAACGCATTTATCTTGGAAGAGTTTAATTATGCAGAGNATTAGATGGGCAGGTGATGCCAATATAATGTGGAGATATAATAAGCTCCTTTATATTATATCATTATCAACATTTTATTCAAATTTGCTATTCATCTTATTATTAAGTAGNGCAAATTATTATAGTTTTTTTATTTTATTTTTGATNAAATATTTTTTTGAGTATTGGCTTTATATATTAAGCTGTAAAAAACTAAATCATGATATTAACAATACATTATTTCAATTATGGTTTTTTCTNCAAATTCCATATATAATTATTGTAGGATTAGGAAGTTTTTATGCAAGCAACNTAAAATGGAAGGGTAGATAAATTAGATATAAATGGTTAATAATTTTGTTTTACTCTTTCTTATTTTCATCAAATTTAGATTATAAGATTAAATTTTTTGGCATTTATGTAGCTGATTGTAAAGTTAATATATCAGATACTACAGTCTATAATACAGATGCNATTAGACTTGATTATAAAGTCAGAACGAAACCCTTTATTGATAATTTTTTTAATATTGATAATTATTATACTATAATTATAGACAAAAATANATATAATACCCTGTTTTATAAAAAGAAGACAATTCAGCCTCATGTAGTTAATTATGTTGAAACTGAAATCGTTGATAATAAGATAAAATATAAAAATAGTAATATTTATTTAGGTAAAGAAGATTTTAATATTTTTTCAATTTTATATTTAATATCAAATAATAAAAAAGAATTTATGGATAGTATTGGTCAAATTGAAAGGGAAGGTAAATATTATGATTTTTCCTTTTTAAATGAAAATAATTCTTATGAGCTAATATTAAATGATAAAAACATAGAAGATAAGGGTTTAATTGAGCATACTGATATTTTTTTATGGGGCCTATTTTTACCAAATACTAATAATTCTATATTAGTTAATGATAAAGGTTATATCCAAGAGTGTAGATTTAAAAAAGGATTATTATCTGTGAGNGCTATAATTNATATAAAATAAAAAAGNCCTATAAATAGGACTTTTTTATATTTACTTCCGACGAGAATTTAATATCGTTTTCTAACTATATTACTTTTTTTTCCACCACGTTACTACAAGTACTAATGCAACTAGTCCAGCTAAACCACCTTGATCAATACTACCCATTAGCTTGCCAATTCCACCAATAACCCCAAAATAATCATCCCAAATTATACCTGATAAAATTCCAAAAACTATTAGAGCTTTAAGTAAATCTGTTAGATCATTAAGCCACGTAGTAACTGTTGCCATTGCTTTTTTCATTAATTGCCTCCAAATTAGATTAATTTGGTTTATGGGCAATAACTAATTATTGCCCATAAACTTGGTTTTGTTAGTTTTA
>PAJD01000027.1 GCA_002705605.1 Fidelibacterota bacterium
AAATTTATCTTTTGGTTTAGGTATTAATAGATTGAAAGATACTAATGTAAATGATTCGGTAAAACTATTAGTTGTAGATAATAATTATGAAGCAATGAATCTTGCAAATATTACTGATTTTAGTAATTCATATTCAGTTTCAGGAAGTACTTTTGCTACACTCGGTATTGATTTTAATATGTTAAATCAATTAAATTTTTCATTTTCATTTGAAGAAGGAGCATTAATATCAGATAATAATAATAGCTTAGGAATAACATCTGAATTGATGTCAAATATAGTGGGACTACCACAATTTTTTGACTTCCAAAATGGAGAGCTTACATATTCATTAAGTGGTTTTCATTACAATAAGCCTGAAAAAAAGAATTTAGGAATATTGTATTCACCTAAATCAAATATTAATATGACTCTTGCTCTTGAACTTTCTAATAAATACTTTGAGCATACGACAAGTGTCCCTGGTATTGATTATGAGATAAATGATTATAAATTAGGTTTTGAGTATGCTCCTTTAAACAGTTATCCAATAAGAGCAGGGTTAGTATATAGCGAATCACCTTTTAAGGCTATTTCTCCTAAATCAATCTTAACATTAGGTACAGGAATAGACTTTGGAAAAGGAATTAATCTTGATGTTGCTATGAACTATTCAACATTCAATTATAAATATTATGATNTACTTCCTTTAGAAGATATNTTTGATTNTAGTTGNGATNTNNTNGACTGTGATACNGTNACGGAAAATAATNTAAGTTTTTTAACAACATTAAAAGTGGANTTTTAATATGANAATATTTTTNTNTTTAGTAANATNTTATTTNACANTTATATATGCANCACTTCCNAATGATGTAAGNTGGGTTAGAGAATCTAAAGAGTATGTAGCTTTATGTAATCAGNTTTATGCTAATGCAATTAGNAAATTAAANNATACTATATCNNCTAATNAATATTCATTAAATATTNNTCATAATAANTNTGCNGTTGTAATGGATCTAGATGAAACNGTTTTAGATAATTCAGATTATCAAGTGATGTTATATGATAAAAATGAAAAATATAATCCTGANTCTTGGGATGAATGGGTCTTAAAAGAAGAAGCNAGGCTAGTTCCAGGTGCTTATGAATATATTAGTTTTTTAAGAAATAATAATATCCAAATTATTTTCATTAGCAATAGAATGGATAAAAGACTTGAAGAAACTAAAAGTAATATGAAAAAAATGAAAATTTATTCAAGTGATGATATCTATCTTCTACGNATAGATAGGNCTGATAAAAAAACTATAAGAAGAGCTGAAATTTTTAATTCTACAGGAAGAATGAAAGATTATAAAGAATTTAAGATTATCCAATATTTAGGAGATGCAATTGGTGATTTTGAAACTGAGAGTTTAGATAGATTTGGTCTAGATCAGTTTGTTTTTCCTAACCCAATGTACGGAAAATGGTAAAAATAGTTAAAATCCTTATATTTTTTTCTTTAANNNTATTTGCAGAAGAATCTTATATTGATGTAATAACTACAAATGATTTACATGGTTTTTTAGGTGAGCAGGATGCTCACTTTATGAATCCTAATTTTCCTCCTAAAATTGTAGGNGCTTCNGCANTATATAAATATATTCAAGATATTGAAAAAGAATTGCCGAANAAATCAGATGATATTTTAATTTTTGATGGTGGTAATTTTTTTCAAGGTCATCCNACAGGTATTAACGATAGTGGAAGAACNNTTNTTGAGTGGATGAATAAAATTGGTTATGATGCAATAGTACCAGGGAGTAATGATTTTTTATTTGGATATGAGAACTTATTGGAATTATCGAGCATCGCTNATTTCCCTTTTTTATCTTGCAATATTAAGTATGAAAAAACTAACAAATTGTTATTTAAACCTTATGAAATAATTAATNTAAAAGGATTAAAAGTTGGAGTCNTAGGATTATCAAATTCAAATATTAAAGAGACTGTTTTAGAAAAAAATATCAAAGGTATTAGTATAGAATCTTCTTTAGAAAGNATGAATTTTTGGGTTTCTGAATTATCTGGTAATGTAGATATTATAATCTTNCTTACAAGTTCAGGAGTTCCCTGGGATAGAGATGAAGTTTATAAGGACTTTGTTGATTTAGTTAGAAGTGAAGAAATAATTGATAAGGATTTAAATGCTATAGAATTAGGATACTATGCAGATAATATCGATCTAATTATTTCAGGTGGAATTAGTAAGGGTTATAGAACTCCTTGGTACGATAATAATAGTCATACTTACATNTTTCAGAATTATGGTAATGGTACTAGCTTTGGNCATTTTTATATGAATTATGATTTTGATTCAAAATTATTTACTGGATATAAAAGTGCAGTAACAAATAGTATATCTCAGACTTTATTTATTGATGATTTTACATATGATATAGATATGCATAATTGGTTAGAAGAAAAAAATAAATTAGCTATAAATAATGTTTATAAAAAACTAGATTGGGATTCTAGAATTAATTCTGATGATGATGATATTATTATTGATAAAAAAAGCAATAATTGGGATTTCCCTAATATTAATAATATAGATGGTTTAGATATTATAACTTGGAATTGTGAATTTTTCCCAGCTAATGGTAGTTTGACAATTGATGCTTTAAGTGAAGCTATTATAGAAATGAATCCAGATATTGTTGCTTTTCAAGAAATAAAAAAAAGAGGTTGGTTTAGTAAATTAATGCTATATCTACCAGATTATGATTTTATTATTTCTCAGCAATCATCTTTTATGGATCAAGCAATTATTTATAAAAAAGATCTTTTTGATTTAGTCTCAAGGAAGGAATTATTCGCTGAAAATGATTATTTCTTTGCAGGCAGACCACCTCTCCAATGTGATTTATTATTTAAAGATAATAATCAGAAATTATCAATAATAAATTTACATATGAAATGTTGTGATTCAGGCCTCAACAGAAGAAAATTAGCAGCTAAACAATTATATGACTATGTTAAGTCGAATTTAGATGAATCATTATCAAATCAATATATTATTCTTGGAGATTGGAATGATGATTTGAAAGATGATGTAGGAGAACACTGCTTTGATTTATTTATGAAGGATAGTTCAATGTTTTTCCCAACATTAGATATAACTTATGATTTAGATCAAGCTTCTTATCCTAAGGAGCCTTACGTAAGTTTTTTGGATCATATTTTAGTTTCAAATTCATTAGTTAATGGTAAAAATTATACGGTAAAGACATTGCCTATTGATGATTATATGGGTAGTTATTCCATATATGAAGAATATATTTCAGATCATATGCCCGTTTTACTATCTATTTACTGATTTATTTATTTTATTACTATTATAAAATCACTAATTTTAAATATGAAAAATATAATTATATTAATATTTACATTTAATTTTATATTCTCTCAGGTTGAACAGCCTTATCCGCCTTTAAAATTAGTATCTCTACCAACAGGTGGAACATTACCGAAGGGAACATATACAATTGAGACATTATTAATGAATGAGGGTGGAATATTGCCTTCATTTGCATTAGGAATAACAGATAACTTGACTTTTGGTGTTTCTTTTGGTTTGCAGGAATTTATTGGTACAGGAAATTTGAAAAAAAATAAATCATATCCTGAAGTTCAACTTAAATATAGAATATATGATGAAACAGAATTTACGCCAGCTGTTTTACTTGGTCTTGACACTCAAGGAAAAGGAAAGTTTTTTGATAGACCNCATTATAATAGATATGAGCATAAAGCNATGGGTGTTTATTGTGTNCTTAGTAGNAATTANNANTTNTTNGGTAATTTAGGATTNCATCTTGGCTTAAATAAAAATTTATTTGAAAATGATGATAATGATGATGATATAAATTTATTTTTTGGTTTTGATAAGGCNCTAAATAGAAGTTTTTCAATTTTAGCTGAATACAATCTAGCTAGAGATGATGATAATACAATAGATGATGAATCTTTAGTAATCAGAAAAGGTAGAGGGTATTTAAATGCTGGATTAAGATGGTCAGCTACAAATAGTCTAATGTTAGAAATTAATNTTAATGATATAACTAAGAATAATGAATCTGATGATTCTATGAATAGAGAAGTAAAGATCATATACTTTGAAAATTTTTAAAATTTTCATTCTAATAATTGCAAAATAATTCANTACAAGAAATAATAATAGAAAAATCAAAAGAATTAGGTTTTAATTTGATTGGTTTTGCTCCTGCAGTTGGAATTAATAAAAAAATTGATAAATGGATTGATTCAGANTTTCATGCATCTATGAATTGGATGAAGACAAGCTTAGATCAAAGAAGAAATATCCTAAAATATTTTCCTAAAGCAAAAACTNTCATTTCATTTGGCTATAATTATTACACTGACAACAATAGAAATAGNAATGATTATAAAATCTCAAATTATGCGTGGGGAAATGATTACCATATAATTTTAAAAGAAAAATTATATGAAATAATTAAGATTATTAATATTTATAATAAAGACTATGATTATAGAGTATGNGTTGATACATCACCTATTATGGAAAAACATTGGGCTCAAAAGGCAGGTTTAGGCTGGATTGGAAAACACACTAACTTAATTAATAGCAAAATTGGTTCTTGGTTTTTTTTATCTGAAATTATCATTGATTTTGAATTGAAATATGATAAACCTTTTATGTATGATTTGTGTGGTTCATGTACTAAGTGTATTGATGCATGTCCAACAGGTGCTATTGATAATTATATTTTAGATTCTAATAAGTGTATATCATATCTTACTATAGAGCATAGAGATTCAATTCCAAATTCATTTTCCGGTGATTTTGATAATTGGATTTATGGATGTGATATTTGCCAAGAGGTATGTCCTTGGAATATTAAATACGAAAAGANAAGCGATGATCCCAATTTTATGAAGCGAATTGAAATTGAAAATAAAAATAAAATAGATTGGGAAAATTTATCGCTAGAAGAATATCAAAAGACATTTAAAAAAAGTGCTATTAAAAGGACTAAATACAGTGGAATTACAAGAAATATTTTATTTAATAAAGAGNAAAATTAATTTAGAATACTAACTTGTTTTTTTTCTTTCCCTANGCGATGAAATTTAACTTTACCATCAATTAAAGCAAANAGTGTATCGTCTTTACCTTTGTTTACATTTTTACCAGGATAAATTTTTGTGCCTCTTTGTCTAACAAGTATTGAGCCTGCAGTTACAAATTGCCCATCAGCACGTTTAACACCGAGACGTTTTGATTTACTGTCTCTTCCATTTTTTGTACTACCCATTCCTTTTTTATGTGCCATAAATAAATCCTATTTTTTTATTTTTTTTTACTAGTTGTAGTCTTTTTAGTTGCAGCTTTTTTAGCTGTAGTTTTTTTAGCTACAGGTTTTTTAGCCTCAGTCTTTTTAGCTACAGATTTTTTAGCCTCAGTCTTTTTTGATGCAGAAAGTTTATCAAATTTTACTACAGTAAATTGATCTCTATANCCATTCTTTTTTTGATAGCCTTTTCTTCTTTTTTTCTTAAAAACAATAACNTTTGAATCCCTTTCATGAGAAACAACTTTTGCTTTAAAATTAATGTTTTTAAGTATAGGATTTCCATAGTGCTTTTTCTTCCCATCATCAAAAAATAAAACATTATCAAAACTTAATGTAGAGCCGATTTTAGAATCCTTTTGAAAAGGAATTCTTGTATCTTTTCCTTCTTTAACTAATATTTGATTACCTTTATAATTAACTATTGCGTACATATTTCCTCATTTTAAGCTTGATAATATATTCACATGAATAACTAAAAAACAAGTTAAACTTCATTTGTTACATCCTTTTTTCTTTTTTTAGAATATACTCTGAAATTATTTGAGTTTAAAGAATCATCAATTTTTAATTCAATCCAAATCCAATTTTTAAAGATTAATGTGTTGATAATTTTATTTTTACTATTATTTATGTAATTATGCATTTCATTATTGACATACACAATTAACCTTTTATCATTATGTTTTGCTTTAAATCTCTTAATCCAATTTTCAATTTTAGTCATAGAGAAATCATATGATTCTACTCTACCAAGCCCCTTGCAAGTTTTACATTCATGAGTTAATGAGTATAGTAAACTTAATCCAATCCTTTGCCTTGTCATTTGAAGTAGTCCATATTCAGAAAATTCTGAGATAGAAACTTTAGCTCTATCTTTCAATAGATTTCTTTTAATTTCATCATAAACTTTTTTTCTGTTTTTTGTATTTGCCAAATCAATAAAATCAATAACAACTAATCCACCTATATCTCTGATCCTAAGTTGTTTAACTATTTCTTTAGCCGATTCAATATTAATAGCTAAGGAATTTTCTTCATGAGATTTTTTACCAACAAACCTTCCGCTATTTACATCAATTACTACCATTGCTTCTGTATGATCTATTATTAAATAAGCACCACTTTTAAGCCATACTTTATTCTTTAGCGATTTTGAAATTTGATTTTCTATATTGTGGTTGTCAAATATTGGAACTTTTCTACTGTATAATTGAACGGTTTTATTTTTTTCTGGATTTAAACCTTTTATACTTTTATAAACTTTTTTATAAATAGATTTATTATCTATATAAATTTTATTAATTGATTCTGAAAACAAGTCTCTTGAAATAATTTTAGAAAAATTATAATCATTATATATTTCATTACAAGGTTCAAATGAATCAAAATTAGATTTAATATTTTTCCACTCAGTAATCAGTTCATTGTAATCATTTTTAATAATTTTTTCATCTTTTGATGAGCTGATTGTCCTAACAATGACTCCGTAGTCTTTATCTTTAAAATTGCTAAGTATATTTTTTAATCTTTTTCTTTCATATTTATCATTTATTTTTTTTGATATTCCTATGTAGTTTTGATTTGGGACTAATACGATTAAATTCCCAGCTAGTGAAATATCCATTGTTACCCTTGGACCTTTNCCTAAAAAAGGTTCCTTAATAACTTGTACCATGACATCATCACCAATTTCTAAATTAGTTTGTTTATCTTTATTTGTTTTTTTTTGTTCCTCTATTTCAAATGAAACATTATTTAAACTATTAATACCGCTTATTTCAGTAAATGGTAAAAATGCATTTATATTATATCCAATATCAACAAAAGCAGCTTGCATTCCTGGCAGCACATTTTGAACTTTTCCTTTATATATGTTCCCCACCATTTTTTTATGATCAGGAAAATCTATATATAAATCAGTTAATACTTTGTTTTCAAGTATTGCTGCTCTTGAGCTACCTATAGTTGAATTAATATAGATTTCTCTATTAATTTTCATATAGACGTACCTCTTTCTTATTTATTTATAAGTGAGACAGATATTTATTTGAGAATTTTATTAGAGGGAATTAAAAGTAAAAAAATTATAATCAATAAAAAGTAATTATATAAAATAATTTATAAGTACAAAAAAANAGTAATTTAATTCCAAATATTCAAATATAAATATTTATATCACTGTATAAATTTAATACTAATAAATTATAAAATTTATATATTTGTTGATTTTTTCTTTAACCTTAAATTATAACATAATAAATCAGTTTAATAATAATTGAAAATTATACATGAATGAATTAAAACAAAACATAATTGAAGTATTAAAAAAAATAAAATATCCTGAATTCAATCGAGATATAATCTCTTTTGGTATTTTAAAGGATATANTANTTGATAAANAAAATATTAAGATAATTTTAAANCTNAATACAAACAATGATANTCANANNGAAATAATTAAGAATGATATTNTAAAAATTATTAATNAAAATTTTGATTTTNAAGATATTNTTATNGATTTNCTTAAAGANTTAAAAGAAGACAATAATAATAGCCTTAGNAATATAAAAAATATAATAGCTATAGGAAGNTGTAAAGGTGGAGTNGGNAAATCTACNGTNGCNCTTAATTTAGCATGTGAATTATCNAANAANTATAANGTTGGTTTNCTTGACCTTGATATTTATGGNCCNAGNTTNCCAACNATGATTAAAAATTATGAACANCCANANTTGATTGATAATAANTTAATACCATTTAAGAAATATAATATGGAATTCATGTCNTTTGGATTTATAAATAATGATAATAAATCTACTATNTGGAGAGGNCCNATGGTAGCAAGAATGACNCANCAGTTTTTTGATAATGTNNATTGGGGAGATTTNGATTTTTTNTTNATTGATCTTCCNCCNGGAACAGGAGATATCCAATTNACTCTTGTTCANAAGATNGCTTTAAATGGAGCTATAATTGTAACTACNCCNCAAGATTTATCTTTNATTGATGTTGAAAAAGGTTCTGATATGTTTAGAAAAGTTAATGTTCCTATNNTAGGNATTGTTGAAAANATGTCAAATTATTGTATTNAAGGANNTATTTCTGGNNTAGAAAATTATAATGNNATNAANCTATCATTNGATGGNAAAAATATTGATNTNAGTAATGATGGNGGATTTNAGATTTCATTAAATATTTTTAGTGGNATAGGTGGANANAAAGAAAGTAATAGACTTNNAGTTCCTCTTTTAGGGAAATTAAATATAGATTCTAAATTATCTTTATGTTCNGANAANGGAACNCCGTATGTATTTGAAGATNTAGATACATATAATGNTAAAGANTTTCAAAATATATCTANAAAAATTNTTNATTAAATTTGAAAATGAATAATAATAAAATNCCNAANCATATAGCAATTGTTATGGATGGTAATGGTAGNTGGGCAANAAGTAAAAAATTAGATAGATTTNAAGGACANGAAAAAGGTGTTGAGGTTGTAAAAGAAATAACAGAATCTTGTTTGNATTTAGGANTTGATTTTTTAACGCTATATACTTTCTCAAATGAAAATTGGAATAGACCAGCTTCAGAAGTTNTATCATTAATGAATTTATTTAGAAAAACANTNNCTAAAGAAATNAATCTAATAAAAGATAATNATATAAAATTTAAAGTTATTGGTGATAAANCAAAATTAGATTTATTAACNANGAAAAAGATANATAGTTTAGAGNAAGAAACAAAAGATAATAAGANAATGCAATTAACATTAGCCTTAAGTTATGGNAGTAGACAAGAAATCATTTCATCAATAAATAAATTATTGAANAGNAAAAAGAATAAAATAAATATGGAAGATTTTTCANAATCATTATATACAGGTAAAATNCCTGACCCTGACTTNNTAATTAGAACAGGTTATGAGAAAAGATTATCAAATTTTTTATTGTGGCANATAGCTTATTCTGAAATTTTTTTNATTGATGATTATTGGCCTGATTTNAATAAAGAAATGTTAAAAAAAATAATAGATCAATATAATTCANGAGANAGAAGATATGGNAAATTGGATTAATANAAATANTATAATATCTTTATTGATTTTATTTTCTTTTNTAATATCAGATGATATTTATTTATCTAAGATTGAAATAGAAGGAATAGTTACTGCAACTAAAAATCAAATATATCGAAATATTGGTTTNTATCCNAGNGAGTCCTTTNANGATTTTAATAAAAATGGAATATATGATTCTGATGAAAAATATATTGATGAAAACTTTAATAATAAATTTGATAAAGGTTCATTAATATCAAATGAAAATTCTCAAATTGATTTTGAAAGATTTAGNTTAGCAATNAAAAGNTTATTACGATTAAAAGTTTTTTCAGATGTTCAATTTTANGTAACTGGTTATTATGAAAATTTTGTTGATATCAAAATTGTTGTAGAAGAATTNCCNGTTTTAAAAGAGGTTAATTTTATAGGNTGTAATAAAATAAAAGATAGTACANTNTTAGAAAAAATTAATCTTTTAAAGATGCAAAGGCTATCTGAANATGATATAATNAAAGCTAAGAATATTATAATAGATGAATATAAAAGTAAAAATTATCATAATNTTATAGTTGATTATGAACTTCAANAAACAGATGATTTATATTCAAAAAGTATTTTATTNAAGATAATNGAAGGAAATAAAATAAAAATAAAAAAGATTAATTTAATNGGNAANGATANNTACTCTAAATCTAAGTTANTAAAAAACTTTTCTAATACTAGTGAGCATAGATGGTATAAATTTTGGAAAGGTAAATATATTGATNAAGATTTTGATGAAGATNTAAAAAAAATAGAAACTTTTTATAANGATAATGGTTATAGGGATATGCAAGTTACTAATAAAGAAATTAAAGTAGATAGTNATGGAATAGAAATTAATGTTTACATTGATGAAAATGAAATAAGTTATTATNATGATTTNTCTTTTGAAGGTAACTATATATTTAATGATTCAGAATTATTAAATGATTTAGGTTTTTCNAAAAATCAAATTTTTTCTAAAACTGAATTTGATATTGGATTAGGNAACCTTAGATCTAAATATTTAGATGAAGGATATTTCTTTGTTCAAATGGATTATGAAATNATTCCAGATTTAGAAAATAATTTAGATGTTAATTTTTTTATTACTGAAAATGAAAAAACTAAAATAAGGAANATATCTATTTCTGGTAATAATAAAACTTANGAGAANGTAATTAGAAGAGAAATGAAAATTTATCCTGGAGATNTNTTTAGNTATAATAAAATCTATGATAGNTTGAACAGTATTTTTTTACTAAACTATTTTGAAAATGTTGTTCCTGATATCTCTACAATAAATAATTCAGATAATCAGGTAGATATTAAATTNTCAGTTATTGAAAAAGAAACAGGTAGAGCTAANTTTAGTATGGGTTATAATGAAGTGCAAGGTTTAACTGGNGGAGGAGGTTTTGAATTTATTAATTTTATGGGNAAAGGACAGATGNTNTCAATTAATTATTCAAAAGGTCTTCAAAATCAGCTNCAAAATCAATCAATNACATCNAATANTTCTAATTATAATGATTATGAATCATTCTCATTTAGCTTNAGAGANCCTAGATTATTTGANACTCCTAATTCNATTGGATTTTCTATATCTCATAGNGANCAAGGANAAAGTTCTAATAGTTTNTTAAAATATGATACNATTTCTGATAGAATNTCAATAATGTTTGGNCGCAGATTTGAATGGCCTGATTATTTTTTNAAAGGGAATTGGTCTTTNTCTATNAGAAATACTGATTATAGAGGTGANCTTNCTNANCTATTAGATGATTTTGACGAGTCAATAATTGTAGAAGAAANTAGTNNNTCTGGGTATGCTTCAAGNAAAGGGATTGCTATTTCACAAGTTATNTCTAGAGATAGTAGAAATAGACCTGAATTNCCAACTGAAGGCTCTAAGTTTATATGGTCATCTACTTTTTCAGGNTCNTTNNTAGGTGGTAATGAAAGTTATCATAAGCAAGTTTTTAGTTTTGATTGGTATTCTCCTGTTTATAATGAANTAGTAATGTTCCAAAATTTTAAATTTGGAGCTTTATTAGANTTAGATGATAATCAGTTTATTCCTTATAGTGCTAGATTTGTTATGGGTGGNACNGGAATCCCNTATGGAGAAATGTTAAGGGGNTATGTTGATAATGGTATTGGNCCTAAAAAAATAAGCTCAGGATATTTAAGTTCTGATGGTGGTAAAATTATGGTTAAATATTCAATGGAATTACGTTATAANTTTTCAGATTCTCCAACGATNTATGGATTAATTTTTGGAGATGCNGGNAATGTTTGGGAAGACTTTGAATCNGTTGATATTTTTAATTTAAAGAGAGCTNTTGGTNTAGGAGTAAGAATACATATGCCAATGCTTGGAATGTTGGGTTATGATGTAGGTTATGGTTTTGATAGTATCTATGATGATTCTAATTCACNATCTGGGTGGGAACATCATNTNCTATTTGGAATGCCAATGAATTAATAAAAAAGGAGAAAATGTGAANAAAATAATATTAATAATTTGTTCTTTGATGATTNCATCAATTTATGCTGATACTAAAGTTGGGTATATTGATTCTCAAATAATTATGGCTGAGTATGAGGATGTGAGGCAAATACAAGTTGAATTAGAAAAAGAACAAAAAAGATTGCAAACAATATATGAAAAAAAATTGACATCACTTGATAGTTTGACTAATGCATATCAAACTGGTAGTATCATTTTAAGTGAGCAAAAAAAGAAACAAATGGAATCAGATATAACTAGAAAACAACAAGAAATTCAAGATTGGCAAATGAAATATTTTGGTCCTGAAGGTGAATTGTATAAATTGCAGAATGAGCTTTTGGCACCGATCCTTCAGACAATTGATAAGGTTATTAGATCAATTGGAGAAGAAAGAGGATACGACTATATTTTTGATGCTGTTCAAGGTTCTATTGTTTATGCTCTAGATTCTCATAATTTAACGCAGGATGTTTTAGATGCATTAAAAAAGGCTAATGTTAATGAGATTAAAGAATAGTTTATGATTTCAGTTTCTGAAATTTCAAAGCTAATAGATGGTGAAATAGTTGGTAATAAAGACCTTTTAGTTAAAGGCATATGTGGTATTAAGGATGGTAAAGAAGGATATCTAACATATTTAAAGGATAATTCTTATAAAAAGTATATTAAAGATTGTCAAGCATCAGTTTTTATTATCGATAATGATTATAATAGTTTTTTAGAAAATAAAACTTTTATTAAAGTCAAAAATTCAGGATTATCATTTATAAAAATTTTAGAAATATTTAAAAATAAATTAGAAATTATCAAAGAAGACACTCCTTCTTTAGGCAATAATGTTAACATATCGAATAATGTTAAATTTGGTAAGAATGTTATTGTTGGTAATAATTCTACTATTCATTCAGGTTGTTTTATTGGAGATAATTCTAATATAGGTGAAAATACTACTATATATCCAAATGTTGTTATTTATAATGATATTGAAATTGGAGATAATTGTATAATTGATGGAGGTTGTATAATTGGAGCAGATGGTTTTGGCTTAATTGAAAATAATAATATATTTTATAATATTCCTCATATTGGGAAGGTAATAATAGGTAATAATGTAAGCATTGGTTCAAATACTTGCATTGACAGGGGAACAATTGATAATACCATTATAGGTGATAATGTTAAGATAGATAATATGGTTCAAATTGCACATAATGTTAAAATTAATAATAATTGTGTTATAGCTGGTCAAGTTGGGATTGCTGGAAGTACTGTTTTATATAAAAATGTTAAAGTAGGTGGTAGAACAGGAATTATTGATAATTTAGAAATAGGTAAAAATTCTATTATTGCTGGCAATTCATTTGTATGGAAATCTATTAAAGAAAATTCATTTGTGTCAGGTGATCCTGCAGAAGATCACAAATTAAGATTAAAAAAGATTGCTGCCTTTAATAAAATATTAAATAAAAAATAAATAATGGATAAACAAAAAACGATATCTTCAGAAGTCTCTTTTTCAGGGATAGGTCTTCATACTGGAGAAATATCTAATCTTACATTAAAACCATTAAAAGAAAATTCAGGAATTATCTTTAAAAGAATTGATTTTGATGAACCTATTTATATTGAAGCAATATTAGAAAATGTTGTTAGTACAAACAGAGGAACAGTAATTGGAAAAAATAATATTAAAATTCATACTATTGAGCATTTATTATCAGCTATATATGCATTAGAAATTGATAATTTATTAATTGAAATTGATAATATTGAACCACCTATTTTAGATGGAAGTAGTGAAATCTTTTTTAATACTATTCTAAATTGTGGTTTAAATGAACAGATAGCTGATAGAGATTATTATAAAGTATCTGAACCAATATATTATTTTGATGATAATTCTGATATTGCATTAAAAATATTACCTTCAAAAGAATTCTCTGTTACTTTTGAATCAGATTTTCCTTTCAAGGGTATAGGGAAGCAAAAATTTACTTTAAATTCTTTATCTGAATATAGTAAGGATATATCTTCAGCAAGAACTTTTTGTTCTCTTGATGAGATAAGTTATTTAAAAAAAGATAATCTAATTAAAGGTGGAAGTTTGAAAAATGCAGTTATTTTTTTATCTGAAGTAAATACAAAAAATGATGTAGATAAAATTCAGGAATATTTGGGCGAAAATTTAATTTATGATGATTCTAGTAATACATTAAATAATACTAAATTGAGGTATGATGATGAACCTGTTAGACACAAGGTACTAGATTTAATTGGAGATTTATCATTATTAGGCAAACCAATTATAGGTCATATTCATTCATATAAAAGTGGTCATAGATCAAATGTGGAGTTTGGAAAATTAATTAAAGAAATGAGTTCTGATTTTAAATTTAATAAAGAAGAAATAAAAAAAATCATTCCACATAGAGAGCCTTTTTTATTAATTGATGAAATAATTGGTGGTATTAGAGGATTTAGTGTTATAGCTAAAAAAAATGTTGTTAATAGCGATTATTTTTTCAAAGGTCATTTCCCAGATAATCCAATTATGCCAGGTGTTTTAATTGTTGAAAGTATGGCTCAAGCAAGTTGTTTTTTATCTTTTGATAATGTGAAAAATAGAAATAAAAAAATGATGTTATTATCTGTTATAAATAGTTCTAAATTTATAAAGAAAGTTATTCCTGGTGATGAGTTGATATTAAGAGTTAAATTAATTAAAATAAGATTGGGGACTGCTAATATGGTAGGAGTTGCAACAGTAAATAATCAGATTGTTGCTAAAGCAAATTTCATGGCAACAATCGTGGATAAAAATAATGAATAAGTTTCATAAAACAGCAATAATTAATGATAATGCTAGAATTGGTAATAACGTAACAGTTGGTGCTTATTCAATAATTGAAGAAAATGTTTTTATTGATGATAATACAATTATTCATCCATATGTTCATATAAAATCTGAAACAAAAATAGGCAAAAACAATAGAATTTTTCAAGGTTCAGTCTTAGGTGAAGATCCTCAAGATTTAAAATACGATGGAGAAAAAACTTATTTAGAAATTGGTGATAATAATACAATTAGAGAAAATTGCACCTTGAATAAAGGAACTTCACATTCAAATAAAACTATTATTGGTAGTGATTGTTTATTAATGGCTTATGTGCATATCGCTCATGATTGTATAGTTAATGATAAAGTTATTCTAGCAAATGGAGTACAATTAGGCGGACATGTTGAGATAGGATATCATGCAACTGTTGGTGGAATGTCGCCTGTCCATCAGTTTTGTAAAGTTGGAGAGCATGCATTTATTGGCGGACATAGAATAGCATTGCAAGATGTTCCGCCATATATATTAGCTACTGGAGAGCCTCTTCAGTATGCCGGTATTAATTCCGTAGGATTAAGAAGAAGAAAATTTAGTTTAGAAGTTAGAAATAACATTAAAAAAGCATATAAGTTTATTTTTAAATCAAATCTAAATGTTAAGCAAGCNATANAGGCTATTAAAGAGAATCTACAATTAACAGATGAAATTAATAAAATATTAATTTTTTTGAAAGATAGTGATAGAGGCCTTATTTAGAAATATTTTTTTAATATTACTATTTAGTAATTTGTTTTCATTAACATCTGATTTTGTTATTTTAAATAATTATTTCCCATATGAAGAATCTAAGAATAATTTAGGAGTTCAAATTGTCAAAATCGATAATAATAAAAGATATTATTTCAATTATCAATCTTGGATAACAAATAATTTTTATATAGATGGATATATTTCTCAGTTTAGTTCTCCAATAAATATATTATATGGAACAAATATCGGTTATAAATCAGATGTTAATCTTAAATATTTTAAAGAAGTTATATATTCAATAGGTTATTCATCAAAAAGATTTTCTGAAGAGAATGTGAGTTTATCAAATTTATCAATCATACAATCATTTGATTTAAAAAAGATAAAAAGTTTTCTTGCTTTAAATTATTTATTTAATAATGATAATCAAAGTAGATCAATAACATTAAAATTTTTGAAATTAGNAAATAAAAACATAGATATTCAATTTGGTATAGATTATAATGATGATACTAAAAATACAATTGGCATTTTAGGTGTAAATTATAAATTATGAAAAACATAGGAATCCTAGGTTCAACAGGCTCAGTTGGCAAGCAATCTCTTGACGTAATAANTAATCANAAGAATAAATTTCATTTAAAATTTTTAGTTGCAAATTCTAATATAGATTTATTAATTGAACAGAGTAAGAATTTCAANCCAGAATTTNTATGTATTTGCGATAAATCTAAATATATTGAATTAAAAAATAATGTAAGTAAGTCTAAAATTTTATCAGGCTATGAAGGTCTTATGGAACTATGTGAATTATCCAATGTAGATATTATATTAAATGCAATTTCTGGTTATAGTGGATTAGAACCAACGATGAAAATTATCGATTCAGGTACTGATATTGCTTTATCTAATAAAGAAAGTATTGTTCAAGCTGGTCATTTAGTAATGAATTTAGCNAAGTCTAAAAATGTAAATATTTTCCCTGTAGATAGTGAGCATAGTGCTCTNTGGCAGTGTATGGTTGGTGAAGAAAAAGATAAAATAAGAAAAATAATTTTAACTGCATCTGGGGGTCCATTTAGGACATTCTCAAAAAATGATTTTTCAAATGTTACAGTTGAACAAGCACTNAATCATCCTAATTGGGAAATGGGGAAAAAAATAACGATTGATTCATCAACTATGATGAATAAAGGTTTTGAAATGATAGAGGCTCACTGGTTATTTGATATAAGCCCAAAGAATATTGAAATTGTTATTCATCCTCAATCAATTATACACTCTATGGTTGAATATATTGATGGTTCAATTAAAGCACAGCTTTCAAATCCAGATATGAGACTACCTATTCAATATGCCNTTTCATTTCCAAAAAGATATGAATTAAATGACTTGACATTTGATATNAAAAAGTTTTCTAGATTAGATATTGAGCCTATTGATTTAGATAAATTCAAATGTTTAAAACTATCTTTTGATGCAATAAGTAANGGAGGATCAAATCCTGTTATATTAAATGTAGCAAATGATATTGCTGTAGATTTATTCTTAAATAAAAAAATCACATTTATTCAAATTCCTGATATAATTGAAGAATGTATAGATAATCATAGTTATATGAATTCGCCAAAATTAAGTGATATATTATCTTTAACAAACTGGACTAAAAAGTATATAAACGAAAGATTTGAATTATGATTTATTTTTTATCATTTTTTATAGTAATTGGACTCCCCGTTTTTTTACATGAACTTGGCCATTTTTTGGCTGCAAGATCTGTTGGNATAAAAGTTGAAAAATTTTATGTTGGNTTTAATTTTTTTGGATTAGGATTAAAGAAAAAATATAAAGACACTGAATATGGAATTGGATTATTTCCTATGGGTGGGTATGTTAAAGTAGCTGGTATNCTAGATGAAAGTTTTGATGTTTCATCAAAAAAAGAGGATTATGAGTTTCGTTCTAAAAATACATTGCAAAAAGTATGGTTTTTATCTGCTGGTGTTTTAATGAATTTTGTTTTGTCATCTTTTATTTTTTCTTTTTTTATATTCAATGATGGTTATCCAGAAATTATTAATNAACCAATANTTNATGAGATTTCTAATGAACTAAACATAGATAATAAAATTCAATTATCTCCTGCTGCATCTATAGGCTTAAGAAAAGATGATAAAATAGTTAAAATTGATAATGTAAATATTTCTTCTTGGAATCAATTATCAGAAATTATCCATAAAAATCCAAATAAAGAAATCAATATTGTTTGGGATAGAGGAGGAAATATTTTATCATCTAATATAACACCATTTCCAATAAAACAATTTATTGATGGAGAAGTTAAAGATATTGGGATACTTGGTATTAGCCCATATTACAATGTTAATGACATCTCTTTATTTGGAGCTNTAAATAANGGAATTGAACAAACATATAGTCTTTTAAAGCAAATATTATATAGTTTAAAGGCATTATTTAGTGGTGGAGTATCATTTCAAGATTTTTTTGGTCCATTGTATTTAGTTAAAATGGCAGGNGAGACAACGGAAACTGGTGGACTTAAATCACTTTTATTATTAACAGCGATGATAAGTGTTAATTTAGGATTAATCAATATTTTACCTATNCCAGGATTAGATGGTGGACATGTATTTATTGCATTGATTGAAGGTGCTATTGGAAAAGAATTGCCTCTNAAAGTTAAATATGGAATACAATCTATAGGATTTATTTTAATTATGTCTTTGTTTGTATTAGTACTTTACAATGATATCAATCATTTGATGTAATTTATTGATCAATAAGTAAACTAAATGCCGTTGTTAGTTTTAATACTTTATTATTTGAATTAATTAAATTTTTTGTAATTATTTCTGATAAGTTTTTCATNANTTTATATCCTACAGCATTATTTTTATTACATATTTCAAATATATTATTAAAAGTTATGCTAGCAATTTNGCAATTTTCAACAGCTTTAACTGAAGCATTCCTTTTTTTATCAGGGCTAAATAATGCGAGCTCTCCAAGCATTATTTTATGATCAGTAGAGTTTAAATTTGTAAGTTGTTTTTCACGATCATCTCCTTCATCAAGCTTGTTTGTTGCTAAAGTTAATGCTTGTGTAATTACAATTTTACCATCTATGACAAATAATAAAGAATTACCTTCTTCACCTTCATTTATAATTATCTCATCTTTTTTATAGTTATCAATTTTAATATTATTAGTAAATAGTTCAATTTCTTCATTAGATAAATCATTAAAGATTTCAAAAGAATGTAAATAGTTTTTCATTTTAAGATTAGAGCTCCTTGTCCTTTTAGTATGATTTCATTTTTGTCTGGATTTAAATTTATATGAACTTTATTCTTCTCATCTAGTGAGTGTCCTGCTTGTTTTAGTTTTCTTTCAATAAATTTATCTATTGTATCACTGCTTGATGATAAAANGTCTGATATGCCCATTTTTTCTTCTCGATTATATAAACCTAAACATATTGTACCAAATTCATTGAAATAATAATTATGAAGTTCNGAGAATGATTTTCCAATAAATTCTTCTGGAATTTGTTTGCTTTCTAAATTATTATTTGAATTTTCACTCATAAGAGAGCTGATTGCTTCAGCACTACCAGGGTCAAGAATATGTGATAATGACATATATAAATTATAATCATCACTACTTAATATAGCATCTACATTAGCTCTTCTTAAAAAAGGTATTTTNTTTTTATCATTTATTTGAGATACTACCCTTATACTTGGAGACATTTTTTTAATTGTAAGNGTTGCAAGAATAACTTTTTCATCTTGATTGTTACTTGAGTCATTCAATATNAGTACATAATCAGCTTTTGTAGTATTTGCTTTATTTAATATTGAATCAAGTGAATAATCTCCNCTAACAAAGTGTACNTTTTTATTTTGTATNCCTGACATAACTGAATCAATTTTATCTTGAGATTCATCATTNATTAGTACAATNTCACTATTTTTTGATGTTTTAGTGAATTTATTAATTAGGCTTATAATATTAGGACTCCATCCACATATTATNATATGATTTTNTTTAGAAACTTTTTCCAAACCTTTTCCCTCCATTATACGTTTAGTTGTGAAAATTGATGATATTGTACCAGTAATAAGAGCAACTAAAATAATACCTGATAACATGATNATAATTGCAAGCAATCTACCNGATATAGTAGTAGGNGCCATATCTCCATAGCCAACTGTTGTCATAGTTACAATTGTCCACCATAAAGAATTCCAAATATTTTCGAAAGACCCAGGTTCAATAAAAGATATTAAAAGTGAGCCAAGGAACCAAACAGATATGATCCATATAATTACTTTGAAAATTAATTTATCTTTTATTTGTTTAATCTTATTCAAAATACCCATATTTTAATTTCAAGAATATAGTGATTTTTATAATAATATTACGATTTAATTTTATATCCAGTTTTAAACATCCATGTTGCTATTAATGTGAANANNCAACTAAATCCAAANCATATAAATAATGATATTAAATTNGCATTNTCTTCTAATCCTAAAGTAGAATATCTTAATCCGCTAATCATCCAATAAATAGGATTGATATAAGAAATATTTCTCCATAATTCGGGAAGCATATCTANTGAATAAAANACTCCACCTAAAAAAGTTAATGGCATAAATACAAAATTAGTAAATGTCCCAATNTCATCCCAAGATTTTGCATAAATTCCAATGATTACTCCAAAAGCTGAAAAAGTCCACGATACAGTTGNNAGNTAAATAAANGTTAAAAGATAGTTTTCTATTTTTAAATCTGTCATAAATAAGCANATAATTAATATNCCTAAACCACAAATAAGGCCTCTAATAGCACCTCCAATTATATATCCTAAGCTTATTTCAAATCCACTTAATGGAGCTACTAAGAAATCTTCAATAAATTTTAAATATTTACCTTGCATTATACTTGATGCACTATTTTGATATGCTTGATTAATAACCGACATCATTGCAAGTCCTGGTACTATATAATTAATATAAGGTACTCCATCTATAGAACTTATTCTAGTACCAAGAGTAGTTCCAAAAACAATAATATATAACAGTGAAGATACAAGAGCTGGTATAATAGTTTGTTTATATAGAACTAAAAATCTATGTATTTCCCTTTTTAAAAATGTTAAAAATTCTATGCTCATTTATTTGTTAATTTTATAAATGCATCTTCTAGAGAGCTATTTATTATATTTATATTTTCTATTTTTGTAGTTTTTTCAACCTGTTCAATAATCTTTATAATATCTTTATTAACTTCTTTGGATTGAATTTTAAGTGTAGATCCGTTTTGAGTATAATCAAATTTATTAGATAAAATAATTTCTTTAGAATCTTTTAATTCTATTTCAATAGAATTTAAACTCACTTCTTTTATGATAGATTTAGTATCACCTTGTTTAATTATTTCTCCATTGTTTATAATTGCAATTTCATTACATAATCTTTCAGCTTCTTCAATATAATGGGTAGTAAGTAAGATAGTTTTTCCTTCTTTATTTAAATCTGTTAAATAATCCCAAAGCATATGTCTAAGTTCTATATCTACGCCTGCTGTTGGCTCATCCAGTATAAGAATAGGTGGATTATGAACAAGTGCTTTTGCAATTTGAACTCTTCTTTTCATTCCACCAGATAGATGTCTTGCTGTATTATCTTTTTTATCATAGATACCTAGTTTTTTTAAGATTTCATCTGTTCTTTTAATAGCAGTATTAGATGGAACACCAAAATATCCTGCTTGAAACTCTAAGATTTTTTTTATGGTAAAAAATACATCTAAATTTATTTCTTGAGGAGAGAGGCCAATGGATCTTCTTGCATTCTTATAATCATTTATAATATCATAATCTAAAATTTTAGCTGTCCCTGATGTTTTATTTACTAATCCAGTTAATATTCCAATAGTTGTTGTTTTTCCAGCTCCATTGGGTCCTAGTAACCCAAAAAAAGAACCCTGAGGAATAATAAGATCAATCCCTTTCAAGGCTTCAACTTTTGTATCATAGACTTTCTTAAGTGATTGAATTTCTATCGCATTCATTACTATTAATTTAATGTAATTGAAAAGTTATTTTAGATAACTATCTTTTATTTTTTTAAGGTTATGATACACTCAATATGTGGAGTATGAGGAAACATATCTATAGGCTGAATATCAGATATTTTATAATTATCTTCTAAAAATATTTTTACATCTCTTGCTTGAGTAGATGGATTGCATGATACATAAATTATTTTTGATGGTGATAATGTTATTATATCTTTTACAACATCAGGATGTAAGCCCGGTCTAGGAGGATCAATTATTATAACATTTGGTTTATCTATTTTAGTATTTTGATTAGTAAAAAAATCCTTTATATCGCTATCATAGAAGGCTATGTTTTTTATATTATTTTTCTTTGCATTAAAATTTGCATCTTTAATAGCATCTTTAACGATTTCAATTCCATATACTTTTTTAACAAACGATGAAACATAAATTCCAATTGTTCCTGTTCCACAATATAAGTCATATACAATATCACTCTTTTTAAAATTAGCTGTTTTAATGATATAATCATATAATGTTTTAACTTGATATGAATTTGTTTGAAAAAATGAATTTGCAGAAATTTTAAATATGTAATTACCAATTTTTTCATAGATAAATTCATCGCCATAAAGCAATTTAGATGTACCGGATGCAATATTACTTTTTTGGTTATTAATAGTATTAACAATACTTTTAATATTAGGTATTCTATCGGTAAGCGCATCAACAAGAGGCTTGATAATTTTAGGCTTATAACCAGCTGTTACGAGGTTCACCATTACCTCATTTGTATGTATGCCAATTCTAATAACTAAAAATCTTAAAAACCCAGTATGTTTTCTAACATGATATGGAATCATTTTTTCTTTAATAGCAACTTCCTTAGATATTTTAAGGATATCATTAAATACTTCATGATTGATATGGCATTTGTTAATATTTAGTATTTTATCAAATCGTTTTGGAACGTGAAGTCCAATGATAATATCATCATAGGATTCATCCCCAATATACCAAGGAACTCCAGAGAATGTATATTCCATTTTATTTCTATAAAATAATGTATGCTCACAACCAATAATTGTATTGATGTCTAAATTTTTCTCACCACCAATTTTATTTAAAATATCAGACACCTGTTTTTGTTTGTAGTATAGTTGTTTTTGATAGTCAAGTTGCTGAGTTGTACATCCACCACACCACTTAAAATGTTCACATACAGGCTTTACTTGATCAGTTGAATCTTTCAGCGTATCTATTCTATATGCTTCTGCATATTTTTTTTTGATTTTACTTATTTTAGCAATGATCTCTTGATTTGGGATGGCATCTTTAACAAAAAAGACTAAATCATCTTTTTTAGAAATTCCTTTCCCTCCAAATGCAAGATCTGAAATTTTAAGATTGATTTCTTGGCCACGTTTTAGTTTTTTATTTTCCAATTGATAAGCTTAAGAATTGATATTTTCTTTAAGATTATTAATCAAATTTTTTGCATTTTCATATTTATCAGCTTCAGAAATAATTCTAATGATAGGTTCTGTATTTGACTTTCTAATGTGAACCCATTTATCTTTCCAAATTACTTTAAGACCATCATCTTCATTAAATGAAACATCATCATTTTTGAATAGAGCCTTAATATGATTAAAATCAACATCATCTTGCAGTGTTATTTTATCTTTAATCATAGTAAAGCGTGGAATACTTTCTAAAATTTTATCAAAAGAAATATCTGATTGAGCTAAATGGTTAAGAATGAGAGCTGATGCTACAAGTGAATCTCGTCCAAGATGTGATTCTTCTAGTATAACGCCACCATTACCTTCACCACCAATTTTAGATCCAAGCTCTTTCATTTTTTCTACAACATTAATTTCTCCTACTGATGAACGCTCTACAGTAGAGCTGTATTGATGTGCAATAACATCTA
Source organism: Fidelibacterota bacterium (assembly GCA_002705605.1). Taxonomy (GTDB): domain Bacteria; phylum Fidelibacterota; class Marinisomatia; order SCGC-AAA003-L08; family D37C17. The sequence continues at coordinate 23,579 of PAJD01000027.1, forward strand.
CTGCCATACTGGTAGAAAGATTTGTTACAACTTTTTGAGAACCTTGATAATATTTAAGATAAGATTCTAATGCTATAACAAGAGTAGATTCCTCCCCAATTGGCTTTCCATGATTATCTACAATTGCAAGTCTATCAGCATCAGGATCAGTAGCAAAACCAATATCGGATTTATGATCAATAACAGTTTTTGATAAATCTTCAAGATGAGAGGGGATAGGTTCAGTTCCTCTTGGAAATGTTCCATCATTATTACAATGTATTTTAACTATATCACAATTTAATTCATTAAGAAGTTCTGGCAGCGCTCTATATGCAGCACCATTAACGGTATCTACAACTACCTTAAATTTTTTAGATTTTATTTTATCAACATCAATACAATCAAGGTTTAAAATATTATCAATATGATCTTGGTAAGAATTTTTAGACTCAATTATCTCTCCTTTATTAATAGTCGTTTCTTTTGGAGCTCTAGATAAAAGTTCTTTCATTTTAGCAGCATTTAAAAAACACCCATCGCTATCTAAAAACTTAAGACCGTTCCATTCAATAGGATTATGACTTGCTGTTACAACAATACCACCAGATAGTTTTTTATCTTTGATAATAAATTGTGCTGTTGGAGTGGGAATTATTCCACAATCAATAACATTTCTTCCCATTGATGTTAATGTATTAGTGATACTATTATATAATTCTTTTCCGTGAGGCCTTGAATCTCTTGCTAATAGGATATCACCAGCTGGCTGTAATGATGTAAATATATTAGAATATATGTTAACAGTAGTCTTATTTAGGGTTTGGTTAACTATTCCACGTATGCCTGAAATACTTTTAATTAATTCCATAAATAAGTTTTAGGGAGAGTGTAAATTAATACCTTCTAGTTTGGGGTCTTTTACCTCTTTTTTGACGTTCTATTTTCTTTTTTTCACTAGGCTTTAAATAATAAGCTCTGCTTTTGAATTCTCTTAAAATCCCAGCTTTTTCCCATTTTTTCTTGAATCTTCTAAGAGCTCTTTCTCCTGATTCACCTTCTTTTACTTTTATACTAACCAATATAGTTCTCCTTTATTTTAAATTATCCTAAATAAGTTCTTAATTTTTTACTTCTAGACCTATGCCTAAGTCTTCTAATCGCCTTCTCTTTTATTTGTCTAACTCTTTCACGAGTTAATCCAAATTCTTCACCTATTTCATTAAGAGTTAAAGCATATTCTCTATCAATACCAAAATACATTCTAATAACATCTTTTTCTCTATCTTTAAGAGTCTCTAATGCATCTTTTACTTCTTGTTCCAATGAATCCATTTGAAGTTCTAAATCTGGATCTTCAGTATTTGAATCAGAAATTACATCTAATAAAGAATTTTTTTCATCATCTGAAAATGGAGTATCTAATGAATGATGTCTTCTTGCTATACGCTGAGCATCGTTGATTTCATTTACTTTCATTTCTAATTGATGTGCTAATTCATCTGCCCTAGGTGTTCTTTCAAATTCTTGTTCTAATCGTTCAGAAGCTTTATTGATTTTACTGATTGTACCTACTCTATTTAATGGAAGCCTTACAATCCTTGAATGCTCAGCAAGTGCTTGTAAAACAGATTGTCTAATCCACCAAACAGCATAAGATATAAATTTAAATCCTCTTGTTTCATCAAATCTCTCAGCAGCCTTAATAAGACCTAAGTTTCCTTCATTAATTAAATCTGTCAGAGGTAATCCTTGGCCTTGATAATCTTTTGCAACACTCACAACGAATCTTAAATTAGCTTCAGTAAGTTCTTTTAAAGCTCTTCTATCACCTTGTCTTACTCTTATTGCAAGTTCAACTTCTCTATCTGGGGATAGAGGTTCATATTTACTAATTTCTTGAAGATATTTACTTAGCGATCTATTTGCATCGCTTCCAATTTTTTGAATATTTTTATCAACTTTTGATTTACGTTTTTTTATAACTTTTCTTTTAGTCTTCTTTTCAGACATCATTTTTTCATCTTTTTCAGTAATGACATCTTCTGTATGTACAACCTCTTTAGCTGGCTTAGCTTTAGTAACAGCCTTAGCCTTAGGTGCTGCTTTAGCTTTAGTAACCGCCTTAGCCTTAGGTGCTGCTTTAGCTTTAGTAACAGCCTTAGCCTTAGGTGCTGCTTTAGCTTTAGTAA
>PAJD01000028.1 GCA_002705605.1 Fidelibacterota bacterium
GAGACTTGCTGATGACATTTTTATAGAGGAATTGCATAAAGAAAATCTTTACGACAAGGTCAGCCAAGCTTTTGCTGTTTTTCTTCCTGTGAGGTCAGTTGGGGTAATGGGCGATGGGCGAAAATATGAGTATGTCATTGCATTGAGAGCAGTTGAGACAACAGACTTTATGACAGCAACTTGGGCAAAGCTTCCATATGAATTTCTAGATCATGTTTCCACAAGAATTATTAATGAAATCTCAGGGATTTCTAGGGTTACTTTGGATATTTCTAGCAAACCCCCGGCAACTATTGAGTGGGAATGAGGCATTAGTGCTCTCTAGTCAAGGTCAGTATTTCCTTCTTCATATTTGCCTAATTCCTTCGAATACAACCGGGCATACTGCAAAGCATTTCAAAAATCAGATTGGCCGCCAACAGCGAAGTATTTCCACTGGTATCAAAGGGCGGGGAGACTTCCACCAGGTCACAAGCCATCATATTAAGACCAAAGCAACCGCGTATTATTTCCAACCCCTGTGATGCTGTTAAGCCACCGGGTTCCGGCGTACCGGTCCCGGGTGCCACTGATGGATCCAACCCATCTATGTCGAAACTCAAATAAGTTGGTATATCTGATCCAATTTTATCTCTAAATTCAGTCATCAAGGGTTGCAATGATTTGTACCAGCATTCTTCTCCGGTAACGACCTGGACGCCCTGTTCTCTTGCCCAGTCAAAGTCCTCGGCTGAGTAACCGGTAGCACGAGGGCCTATCTGTATCATGTTGTGCGGATCAACCAGTCCTTCTTCAATCGCTCGACGAAAAATGGTGCCATGTGCAATTTTTTCACCAAACATGGTGTCGTTAATATCGGTATGCGCATCCACATGTACCAGTGCCATTGGCCCATGTTTTTTCGCAAGCTGTCGCAATATCGGCAGGGTAATAGTATGGTCACCACCGATAGAAATTGGTTTTACATCATGCTTCAATAAATTCTCATAATATTGTTCAATAATGCTAATGCACTTTTTCAGGTCATAAGGATTCAAGGCCACATCACCAATATCGGCGACCTGAAAAGATTCAAACGGGGCTGCCCTTGTCGCCATTCCGTAGGGTCGCACCAACACTGATTCTGTACGGATCTGCCGTGGGCCGTAGCGTGTACCGCTACGGTTGCTGGTGCCAATATCCAGTGGGATCCCGACCAAGGCAATATCCAAACCTTCAGCCGTTTTCTGCGTAGGTAATCGAAACATTGAAGCAATGCCGGAAAACCGAGGCATTTCATTACCACCTAGTGGCTGGTTAAAGTTATTATTAGNCATGTCTTAAATATATCACTGTTTATTATTTCAATATGGCATTTAGCTTATTCAGTCAGCAGACCATGTTCACGGAATAAATCTGCCAGGGGTTTAAGTTCTTCTTCGTAGTGCTTCCACTTGCCCACGGACGAACTATAAATGGGTTGGCGTACCTGAACGGCGCTGGCTGTCGTGGATGGTGCTTCATTATTGTGAAAGGCCAGACATCTATCGTCCCATTCAAGATTACAGTATTTCAGTAATTGTTTGACCTGAGCTTCAATATCGCTCACCAGGTCTTCATAATTTAAGACATACAACGAGTCCCCGAGAACCTCACGCCAATGTTTTATCAGCTTTGTATAAGCCAGGTAATAATTACCAAGGTCCAATAGATCATTGGAAAAAGGATAAATCCCAATGAACATTGTTCTATAGATTGCAAAGCAAGCATCCATTGGATGGCGATTCAAGAGTACGATTTTTGAATTCGGTAAGGCTGCTCGTATGAGTCCACAATAGAGATAATTCAGTGGCAACTTATCAGTAAAACTAGCGGTTTGACCTGTTTTGGGACGAGTACTATCTATGTAGGTCTTACCTAATAAGGCGGCATCCATTTGCAGTGATTTATCGATCAATTCAGTCATATTCAATCGACGATTTCCATGATCTTCCTGAACGATTTTCACCATCATCGTGCTGAAGTTATTGAGTTCGCCCGCCGAATATACATCGCTATGGCTACTTAAGATCCTGTCTACAAGTGTGGTTCCGGTGCGTGGTAAACCCATAATGAAAATTGGTTCCGGGGACTCATACCCTGTATTTATATTGTTGAGCGCATTGGCAGTATGTGATTTTATTATCTGATTTATTGCCTCTACATCAGTATNGACAGCGTATCGGGTATGACGGCGCTGCAGATCGCCCGCGGATTTAACATACTTGAATGTCTCGGAATAATTTCCGATATCCTCATATTCCTTGGCAAGCGCATAGCGGACGGATACTTCTCCGCGCCAATTATCGATTCCAGATAACAGTAGCGATTTCATCTGCTCGACGTGATTATGTTCTGCAGTCCATCGTTTAAGATCAGCCCGTGCAAAATAGGCCTGATAATTATGTGACTCTAGATCGATAACATGATCAAAGTTTCGTTCGGCATTTTCCAGATCGCCTACCATGCGTTGGACTAATGCCAGGTTGGCGCGATAAAAAGCATTATCGGGTTCAATATCTGCTGCTTTCTGGTTGTAGAATAAGGCCTTGCTGTTTTCATCGCAGAGTGAAAACATCGTACCTATCATGTCATTCAATGCAGCCTCTTCCGGTTCAAGAGCCGCCGCAGACTCGATGACTGGGATTGCATCAACGGTCTTTCCTGCGGCAACAAAGCATCGCGCCAATTGCAATAGTGAGGGGATATGTTCTGGCAAACTTTTGACTGCCTGCTTCGCGTTTTCTATTGCCTCTTCATGCTTGCCTTGTGAGGAATTAATTTCACAAAATAGTGACCAAATCCCGGGGTGATTACGATATTGCTTGAGTAATCGATTGGCGATATCAATGGCATNGCGTAGTTCCCCCTGCCGAAGTGCGCTTCGGGCCTGCTCAATAGCGCTACTTATAGTTTCTTGATTACTGGTGGAGGTCATCACAGTTATTTTCAGTTGGTTTTTTCCAGATCAGCCTGCAGTCTAATCCATTTCCACACACCATAAACACTGATCAACAACCAGAAAAACTCTATGAAAAATGCCGCCAAATTAAATTCGAAGCACAAAGAAATTAAAATAAGCAGGGCACCCAGGGCATTAATAATGGAAAACGATGGGCTTTGATTCGAAATTTTTTCGGTCTGTAAAAGAAAATACGCTGTTACTATTAACAAGGCCCCTGTTACACCAACGATATCAAACCATTCCATACTTAGTTTTTCTCACGAGTTATGGTGACTGAAATTATGCTCCAGCTCCGGAGTTTAGAGTATACCATCAATCGACTGAAATAGTATTAATTAGCGAAAAATTAAACTATAGTAGTATTACTGATATCCATAAACAACGTATTTAGCGAAAAATGTATTTCTCCTCATGAATCCCAAATCCAAGGCTTCTGCTCTGCCCGTAGCCGAGCAATGGTATAGCCGTGTCAGCGTCGACAATGACATTACCTTGATAAGTGAACCCTATGTTCATCCTTTGATAAGGTGCAACATCTGGCACATCCGTGGCCGCGAACGTGATCTCCTTATTGATACAGGATTGGGTCTTTGTAGTTTACGCGAGGCTGCCCGGGATTTACTGGAAGCACAAATTGTTGCCGTTGCTACGCATAATCACTACGACCACATAGGTTGTCACCACGAGTTCGAGGTACGTGCTGTACATAAGGCGGAGGTTGATCTCATGAATGAACCTCAGCCAGCACCCTTGTTTCTATCCGAGTTCGGAGATGAAGCCGACCACATTATAGAATCCGGTTATACGGCCGGCGAAGACTTGATCAAGGCATTACCCTTCGCTGGTTTTGACCCGCACAATTACCACACTCAGGCGGCGACGCCAACCTGGGTGCTGGAAGAGGGTGATATTATTGATCTCGGCAACCGTGCTTTTGAAGTGCTGCATCTACCCGGCCACACACCCGGTAGTATCGGTNTGTGGGAAGCGGATTCAGGAATTCTGTTCGCAGGCGATGCAATTTACGATGGCCCCTTGCTGGCGACCCTTCCCGGTGCGAATATTGATGACTACATTAATACTCTGGAGCGATTGATGACTTTGCCAGTAAAAATTGTGCATGGAGGCCATGAGCAAAGCTTCGATCGTTCACGGCTTAATGAAATAGCCATAAAATACCTGGAGTCGTGGCGGGACAACATCAAATGACGACAGCTNACATCTCATGATCCCTGTTCGAATGTCAGGCATATTTGGCGGCTACATCATTGGCTTGCTGAGTCTGTGGGTAATGACTATCTATGTGGGTGAATTCATGCAGGCCTTCAGCATTTCCGAGGATAAAATTGGCCTGTTATATGCCCTAGAGGCAGGTGGTATCGCCCTTGTTTCTCTGTACTTTGCCTANCAGGTTAGCATCCAAAGCTTAAAGAAGCTCGCCTATACGGGTTTNATACTGGCTCTGACCGGACATGGCTTATCTCTTTTTACTGATACCTTCTGGATATTCNCTCTTTGCCGTGGTCTTGCNGGAATAGGAGAAGGCATGGCACTGGTCGCAGCGAATACCGCAGGGGCCGCACATAAAAATCCTGAGCGCAGCTTTGCCCTGGCACAATTATGTGTGGCGGTTTGCGTGGTTATATTAATTTTTACTGTGCCACATCTCAGTGCTACATACGGGTACCGAACGGCAATTGGCGCCATGTTACTGGTACTCATTATTTCGATCCCACTCGTTGCCATGCTTCCNGGAAACCGTGTCATTGAGCACGAAGGTTCTGATGAGAAGAGGCACTTTCCTTATCCTGCTCTAGGGATAGCTATCTTGAGCGCCTTTATATTGCTCAACTTCAGTGATATGGGAGTCTGGGTGTTCAGTGAACAGATAGGCCTCAAGGCCGGGCTGAATATAGAGATCATCTCAACAATCCTGGGCGCAACGACATTTATCGGTATGGTGGGCCCCTTACTTGCTGCCATTATTTCGAATCGCTTTGGAAGATTGCTACCGGTTACTGTGGGCTTATTGTTGTTGAGTAGTGGTGGTCTCATGTCAGTGTATGCCACCAACGCCGGGACTTATAGCGCTGGAATGATAACGCTCGTCTGTTGCATAGGATTCCTGTACCCCTATTTTCTCGGTGCGTTGGCCAGTCTTGACGAAAAGGGGTCATGGACAAACCTATCCGGTAGCGTCATGGCTTTTGCTATGGCCATAGCCCCGCTATTTACCGGCCTGATTGCCACACACGGCAGCTATTACATCGTCGGCTGGTTTGCATTTAGCTGTAGTATGCTTGCACTAATTATCATGGTCTTTGTTACGCGTGCAATGAAGAAAACTCAGGGCCTGGAAGAGGCTCAGGTAGTGGCAAAGTAAAGGACGCATGCACACAGCAATTATCAAAACTGTTTTTTTAATCTGTACTCTGCGATTCGTTTTTTCAACACTAAATAAATATCTATATATTCTTTACTAGAGAGGTTAGCAGCATGGAAATATCAACGTTATTGGTGGGCTGGGGCTGGTCCTATGATCAACTCAAGGCTGGGTGGCTCGAAATTGAGGCACTCGGCTATGACGCCTGTTATATGGGTGACGATCTGTTTCCGCATTATTTTGATGATGATCCTGCCAACGCACAACCCGAAGTTGAAGTATACGATCCGTGGACGGTGCTGCCGCTAATGGCAGAATTGACACAGCGCATGCGCATCGGCTCACTGGTCACGCCTTGCGGGCGTCGACACCCGGGCTTATTTGCGAAGATGACATCTATTGTAGATATCGTCAGTCAGGGCAGGCTGTCGGTCGGCATGGGTGCGGGTAATTCTCCAGATCAGACAAAAGCGATGGGGGAACCCTATTTGAAAAGCAGCGAACGTGTCACAAAACTGGAAGAAGAAATCAAAATTCTGGATTCATTATGGAGCAAAACAAGGACTAGTTTTAAAGGTCAGTATTATACCGTGCAAGACCTTGTTAATTGTCCCAAGCACCGACCGGAACTGCAAATCGCATTCAAGAGCAAGAAATTTCTCACCCGCCTCGCGGCTGAATTCGCTGATCGTGTCAACTTGTTGGGTAATGAGGACGATAAAGTTGTGGCAGTATTAGATACCTTGAGGCAACACTGTGAAGATTTGAATCGGAATTACGATGAAATAAAAAAAGGCCGCTTGTCAGCGATATTGTTTACCGACAAGGAAGTTCGACCTGAGGACCTTGACAGTGTGCTTGAAGAAAGAGCCGCGCAAATTGATTACGATGTGGATGAGCTAAAAAGCGAACACAAGGATTTCGTGTTGTCCTACGTTGGCCCGGTGGCCAGCTGTGCAAAGGCGTTACGCAAACGCACGATTGACATAGGAGTATCTGAGATTGTTATCTGTCCGGATACGGTTGGGCAAAACAGTTATGAACGTACCATGGAGGGATTGCGCATCTTTGCAAAAGAAGTGATGCCGGAGATGAAAGAATTTCAGCTTTAAGAACTGATAAATTATGACGAGGCCCTGTTATACACCAGCTTGCGTGTTTCCAGGATAAGGTTTAGCTCTGTCGTCTGAATATCCGGTAAGGATCTAAGTTCTCGTAATACAGACAGCAGTTCCTCGTGGTCCTTGCACACCAGCTCAGCCATTAAATCAAACATGCCTGCAGTCAGGATAATATATTCAACCTGTTTGATGGTCGCGATCTTTTCAGCGATTTTGTCAAGATCGCCATTGACCTTCATACCGACGGAGGCCACTGCATTAAGGCCCAGTGCTTTGGGATCCATCACTGCCGTGATCTGGCAAATGTCCTTATTCACCAGGCGATTCACCCGCTGTCTCACTGCCGCTTCAGACAGGCCGACGATTTCAGCGATCGCCCGGTAAGCCATGCGACCGTCTTTACGTAGTTGAGCAATAATGGCGATATCATGCTCATCGAGCAATCCACTGAGGTTGTCAGTTGATTTGTTTTTACGAGTATTCTTTTTCGGCATTCAAACCTCTTCTTTATTTTCTAATAAACCTCTTCTTTATTTTCTAATAAACCTCTTCTTTATTTTCTAATATATCATGTAAACCACTTCATTGTAGATTCAGCCCCCCGGCTGTCTGGACTCAACTTTGNGATTGTCTCTGTTGATTGGCCCTTAGCACAAGCGCTATCGGTTAAACATCCATCAAGAATAGGCTGGACTAGCCAATATAATTAGATTTTTTTCTGGATATAAAACGTTGTTTTTAGTTGATTTCCAATTTCAGTATACTNTATTAGTAATTATTCTAATTTTAGTTTACTATATTAGTAATTAAATATGTATTACTCTACTAATGTAGTATTATTTGTTAATGTGTTGCATGGTAAATGTTGTACACCTAACCCAAGGGGGGGTTAATCGTGACTAAATCCGAAAAATCTTTTGCTCCAGCAAAATCAAGAAATCAAAATAAGAAACTGCCATTAAACCTGACGCCCCTGGCTGCCGGTATACTAATGGCGACTCAAGCGCCTGCTCAGGAAATCGAAGAGATTACCGTAACGGCAACCCGCCGGGCAGCGACGGTGTTGGATATCCCGTATAATATTTCGGCGTTTACGACTGACGACCTGAAAAAAGCCGGCACGACAAAACTGGCCGACCTCACGCGTCTGGTACCGGGGTTGTTTTCCATCGATCAAGGGCCGGCAATACGAGGCGGAAATAATAACTTTTCTCTTCGCGGGCTGAATGCACAGGCAGGCACAAACAACTCAGAATTTCCGCAATTCTCCTCACCCACTGTCTCCACCTATATTGGGGAAACACCGGTGTTCTTTCCATTAACCATCAAGGATATCGAACGTGTGGAAGTGCTGCGCGGGCCGCAGGGAACATTATACGGATCCGGTTCAACGGGTGGGACGATTCGCTTTATCCCGAAACTCCCCGATTTAGAAGCTTACACCTTTGATGCATCGACCGAGGTTTCTTTTACTGATGAATCAGACGAAGTGAACTACGCATTTGATGGTGTCGTTAACATTCCCGTTATTGACGATCGCCTGGCTCTGCGTGTAGCTGCGGGGTATGAGGAATTAGGTGGTTTTATCGATGCTAATAGCCTGGCTGTGACCGATTCTCTTGCAAACAGTCCGAGCGATTTAGTCGGCAGACCTATACCGCGCGTACCTGGTGATCTCACCAGTGGCTATGTTCTCNGTTCTGAAGAGGATACCAACGATTACGATGATCGGTATGTGCGAGCATCCGCCCTTTGGCAGGTAACAGACAGCGCTGAAGCACTGTTGTCTTTTCATCATCAGGAGAGTAAAGAGGATGATCTGCACGGCAGTAACATCGGCTTTGCCGGTGGTGATTTTGATAACAGTGTTGTGCGCTATCCAGGGAGTTTATACGACAATGTAGTGGGCGTACCAGGTGGGGTTTATCCTAACGGGGCAACCACATTTCCGGCCAATGACGGAGATTATGAACATAACAGGCTTGCCAAAGCCGCTTATGAGGCAGAGACAGATGTGGTCTCCCTGGACGTAAACATCGAGCTTGGCTTTGCGACATTTACTTCGGCCAGTTCCTATTTTGATTTAAGCACGAAGTACCTTCGTGCGGAAGCCGGATTTTATAATGTTACCCCGAGTCCCTTCAATATCAATCTTGCCTATCTGTATGGTTTCTATCCCAGAATAATAGGCGTTGATCAGGATACTCTCAGTAAAGATGGTTTTACTCAGGAGATACGTCTAGCCACGGACTGGGACAAGTCATATAATTATGTTGTCGGCGCCTACTATCATGAAGAAGATACCAACTGGTCTCTACATGCGGAAATCCCCGGCTTGAATGAGTGGGATCAGGCAATTTTAGGTGGTTATGGTTTTAATCCACAATTGCCAGATGATGTATTTACGGTTGATTTCGATACCGCGTTTGAAGACATCGCTTTATTTGGTGAACTTACCTATAACATAAGCGACAAATGGCAAGTCACCGGCGGTATTCGCGCATTCCGGCAGGAGTTCACAGCCCAGNNCGTTCAGACCTTGCCATTCTGCGGTCCATATTGTGCCAATGACGGCCTCGATCTCTTGGGTACGACGGCTGTGGCGCCTATCAAGTCTGACGTGTCGGACCAGTTGTTTAAATTCAACACCTCTTACGATATCAATGACGATACCATGGCTTACTTTACCTGGGCGGAAGGGTTCCGTCGCGGCGGGTCGAACCCGCTTCCAACAGGCGGTTTTGTAGCATCACTGCCTGATTTTATTACCTATGAACCGGACGAGGTGACCAATTACGAAATCGGGGTCAAAGGTCGTTTAGGGGAGAGGATGACTTACTCCCTGGCGGGCTACAACATTGACTGGAAAAATTTTCAATTCGATGAAAACACACCCTCGGCACAGGTTGCTGTGTTCAATGGATCAGACGCCCGCACAACTGGCGTGGAACTTGAAGCCAAAGGTAGAATAACGGAGCAACTACGATTCAACTTTGGTTACAACTACACAGATTCCCAGGTAACCAAAGACTTTGTGATTCAAGATTGTGCAGCCTTTAGCGCATGTACTGTCATTATAGATAATATCGTCTTTAATGACGGTGATAACATGCCTGGCGTCCCCGAACATTCATTTTCAGGCGGCCTGGATTTCGAGCAGCCCCTCAAATCCAATGGTTGGCTACTGAATTGGCATATCGATACCAGTTTTCGCAGCAAGGCGCAATCGACCTTCAATGAATCTGTCGGCGAGGGCAAAATATTTTTTGAAATAGATTCTTTCTCCATCTGGAATGCATCGCTNACCCTGGTTGCAGACAAGTGGACCGCGGGAATTTATGCCAGGAATCTGTTCAGTGAAGAAGGCATAACAGGTGGCTCACCTGCCGCCCTAGTCGGCGCACATAGTCAATACAGATATGTGACTCGTCCAAGGACCGTTGGTCTGGCTTTTACTTACAGCTATGATTAATTCTTTATAAGATAGTAATTTGAGCAATTCGAACAGTATTTCCGGTGGTTGTCTTTGTGGTGGTATTAATTAAAAAATATAATCCAAAGTATTGTTAAAAGAGATGATGAATGACTATCCAGTTTTATTCGCATCGTGACCGCCCGGAATTTTCGAGCAGACTCGATGAACTCGAAGGTGAGTCCTTCCCTACATTCCTGCTGCATGATGGTTTTGATGAATGCCGGCCTCATTTGCTGAACGAATTTGCCGAGTATCAACTTTACTTTTGTGACGAGGACAATGGAAAACTGCTGGGGGCAGCCAATGCCGTGCCTTATTTTCAATCTCCCGGCGAGCTACTACCAAAATTTCAGCAATTACTGACTGCCGCACCCGAACAACATGCCCAGCATGTCCTGCCAAATGTTCTTTGCCCAATTCAGGCCATGGTGGTCAATGATGCCAGGGGCAGCGGCATATCGAAACAAATCATTCTAGCCTACAAAGATTTGGCACAGTCCAAAGGCTTCAATGCAGTTAANGTTCCCGTGAGACCGATACTTAAATCCCAATATCCTTTGGCATCTATTGAGCGTTATATCCATTGGCTGCGTGATGACGGCTCAAGCTTTGATCCCTGGATCCGAATGCAGGAACGAACCGGTGCAAATTTTGTCGAGATTACCCTTGACTCAACGGTTATCACCGGTTCTGTAGCTGACTGGGAAGTTTGGACCGATATGCGTTTTCCCGAAAGTGGTGAATACATTATCAGTGGCGGGCATGCACCACTGGTTATCAATTGTGAGAACAATAGCGGAAGATATGCNGAACCTCACGTCTGGTACAGNTACGATATGACATGATCATTTACAATCGGAGAATAGTATTATGAACATAAAATCTTTTAGGTCACTTTTGACTCTCGCAATAGTTGTTATGGCAGGCTCAGTCTGCGCCACGGATGTATTGATACACGATCCCGAGCAGAAAGAATTTAAAGAGGTAATGAGCAATGCAAAACGAATTCATACTTCCGATGGCTGGTTTGAAGTCATCAAGATGCCTAATAATATTTATGCTTTTTGGGAACCCGGCCATGTGGAGCTAGTTAATTCTTTTTTAATACTCGGTGAATCCTTCGATTTGCTCTATGACACAGGGATGGGTATAGCCAGCATAAAAAATGCAATCGCCGAAGTCAGGAAGATAGAGGGTTTGCCGGAACGCAAAATCGTGGTGGTCAACAGTCATGCTCATCTTGATCACATTGGCGACAATCATGAGTTCGATGAATTGTATGGATTTAATAGTGAGTGGAGAATTCGCAAAATCACTGAAGGTATCCCAGCGGGTAATAAGAAGTGGATCGACTACTATGCCAGCCTGAATGAAACGCCCAAGCCACCAGAGAATTACTCCCCGTCTACAATGAGCGTACCGCCGGTCAGAAAAGACAAAATCAAGTTTATAAATGACAGGGATATTATTGACCTGGGTAATCGAAAATTTACTGCCATTCTGTCCAAGAGCCATACGGAAGATTCTGTTGTTCTATATGATGCTGATAACAAATTGCTCTTTACGGGGGATGTTTTTTCTCCCGCTATTCTTGGTTTTATTGAAAATAATGGTGATGACCTTTACAAAGACCTGGTTTTGCTGGACAGTCTGGATGTGGCCTACCATTACAACACACATGGTGCTTACCAGCTTAGTGATTTAAACGCCAGGTCTAAAGCTCTCAAAGCCTTTGAGAAAGTGCGCAAAAATGAGGTAAAGCCTTACGAGGTAGAATTTTTTGTCGGCGAGCCCAATCTGGTTTATGAAGTTGACGGTATTCAGTTCTGGCATTGGCCGTATCAATCCCACTATTAAATAGCGGGCAATTAAGCCATCAACAATTAAAGAACAATAATGTACCAGTACTAATCACTACTAGTAAGATCATACAGAACCAGTTGAGTGAAATTGTAATGCGACTCATCCCAGAAGGGCGAGAAGAACTGCTGTGTACTCTCGGGTGAACGCCGTGCTTTCTGAATTGCTTCAGTAATAGTATTGTCTTCTTTAGCCGCCTCCTCAAACATATCCGCTAATGCATCGAAAGCTTCAACCAGTCCAGGATCATTGGCGGCGGATTGATGACAATAATAACCGCGCATCTCGATTGTTTTGTCCGGTCCGTCAGGCAGTGCTATCCCAATTTCAATAATATTTGGCATGACGCCAAAATACAGGTTGGGATACAAGGTAAGAAAATAGCCGGTCGTTGGCGCTGGTTCGTCTTTTCGATTTATTGGTGGGCAGGGTAGCTCTGGATAGGTATCAGTCAATTTAGAGTCATCATAACTAAACCCTAAAAGTGCACCATCATGAACTGTCTGAAAGGTTTTGTTTCCTTCTCCATCCACGCGTGGCACATCTGAAGATTGATTGTACATTCTATGGGTGAAGGACTCGTGTAATACATTCAAACACGCATTCTCGCAGTAGGTTTTCCAGTTAGTATTGACGCTGTCTTCCATGAGAAATGGCTTTCCTTCTTGGTCTCGTGCAATGTCCAGGTTTTCCAGGTCATATTCCTCAAGTAAGTTGACTACAGGTTCAATGTAGTCGTTAAATGGTTCAGCATTTTCTGACAGGTTAACGAATAGTATGCCTTGCCAGACAGTTGATTTGACTTCTTTAAGATCACCTTCCATTGACCCCAGTGCATCCGGTGTACAGTTTTCGTGTCCATTCCAGTAGGGCATCGCAAGGAGCTTTCCACCCAGGCTATATTCCCAGCCATGGTAGGGAGTAACTAATTTTTCAAGCGCTTTTTTTGAATCCAATACAAGCGGGCAAGCATCATAAGGACAAATATTATGAAAAGTCCGGAGTGCATTGTCTGTGCCGCGAATGGCAATAAATGGCATTCCGCAAATTTCAAATGGCTTCACGTCACCGGGTTGGTCGACATCAAAGGTGTAAGTAGCCGCTACCCACTGCCTGCGATAGATACGCTCCACTTCCAGCGCGTGGATCTCTCGACAGGTAAAAGCATGACTAGGCAGAGTCCGTGCTTTCTCGATAGGTTGACGAATTACATTTTGTACAGCCGGAGAAATCAGTTCGTCGATATTAGAAGTCATAGAGGGTACCTGTGTGATGTGTTTTGACCGCGTTCATGTTAGCCCACGTGCTTGCCGAATATCAATGAAATCGATAAAAGACGCGGGGGTTGTTCCCGAGTCGGATTAAGGAAATTTGAAATCCAGCGCTTCCATTGACTGCAACATTTCAAGTGTATCACTGGCAAACCACATGCAAGTAATTATATTATTTTCAATGAGATGCATATCTCTTATTCTCCATGATACTCGTTTGCCATGAGCAGGTATTCCTTTGTAATCGCCTAGAAAATCCGCACTGAAAACAGCATCCACCGTTACTATGCCTGTTTCTTCACTCACCACTATATGGTTGAAAGCAAAATGTTCGTTACGGAATGCCTGGTCTGATGGGCGTATGATTTCCTCCAGCAACGCTTCTTTTCCTTTGACCACTCCGACTTTTGTCCAGTCATAGGACAGAACATCTTCTGCAACGTCTTTAAAACCCTCTTCAAGGGTCTTGGCAGTGTGCATTTGATCCATAATTTTCAGTGCATTTTCTGTACTAACTTTCATATTCTATTTTCAATATCATAGTGTCAGACTTTCATAAAAAAACATTCAGCTGTTCTGGTAGTGATCAAAAATTATGTCACGGTGACTATCAGTAACTTCATACCAAGCAGCTTATTGACTTGCGAAGATGGCGTTGGGTACACGTCATAGGATTACCACGAGCAATCATAAGCATAAAAACTATATTAGTTGTAGTATTATAATTATTCAACCTAAATAGTATATTAATGTCAACTATAAGACTATAATAATTAGTAGAATGCATTATCAACTGCGAATATCACATAAGAATTGGAGAGGTACACGATGAAAATTGGTCTCTATCAACATGGCATGAACTGGGACTGGGGAAAAGTAAGGGATTATTGGCTTGAAGCAGATAAACTGGGCTTCTACTCCGGCTGGATGATGGATAATGTCGTCTACGAGGATTTACAAACTGGCGATATGCTGCCGGTATGGGAAACATGGACTGTACTATCGATCCTCGCGGAAATTACCGACAACATTAGAATAGGCCCGATGGTCACCCCATGCCGTCGCAGAAATCCCTGCCTGCTTGCCAAACAAGCGGCCTGTATTGATCTGATCAGTGGTGGTCGGCTGGATCTTGGCATCGGCACAGGTGATGACCCGATGTACTTCGTTCCCTGGGGCCAGGACTACCCTACGGCCCCGAATAGAGTGAAATACTTGAGCGAAGAAATTGAAATTATTAAGAGAATTTGGACCGAGAAAGAGGTTGATTTTGAAGGAGAATACTACACGCTGAGTAAAGCAACGGCCGACCCGAAGCCAAAGCAAAAACCGCACATTCCTGTTTGGGTCGGACTAGTCATGGGCCGTAAACTCATGCCCAAACTTGCTGCCAGGCAGGCGGATGGAATCAACATCTATAACGCCAGTGACCGAGCCACCCAAGAGCTGCTGGCTCTTGTTAGAGAGACCTGCGAGGAAATTGGTAGAGACTACCGCTCAATCCCCAAGTCTCGCAGTGTGAATGTCATCATGACCGATGGCACATTTGACGTAAACACCTATCGAACTGTGATTGATGGATCAATCCCCCATGTCATCGGCACGCCCGAAGAGTTATCTCGAGAGGTTACAGCCACTCTCGATGAACAGTTTGCACGGGTAAAAGCTGCAGATGAACATGAACTGCATTCCATCTACTCAAGAATAACTGAGCGTCACGTCATAGGTACGCCTGCAGAAATCGCAGACGAACTTCAAGAGATTGCAGGCGAGGAATTTGAAGAAGTGATTATTCACGGCATCAACTCCATTGAAGATATGCACAAATTCGCCAGCGAAGTAGTGCCCAGGCTAAAAGATTGAAAAGGATTATTGTAGGCTGCAAAACCTAATCTGATTAAAGCACGGAAGGCAAATCCTTATGCGTTAATATATATGTTGATGCGGGTAAATTCCCTGATATTTCCCTGTTAAATTTTACTTCAAGTTTTAGGGTAGACTAGAAAACCACCGTGTGACTGAGTTTCATTGGTATACACTATTGAGTGGGAATAATATTTTAGTCTTTGACACACTGAGTTGCTTCATTGGCATACACTATTGAGTGGGAATAAATGAAAAGTAAAATCTGGGTTATTTTTATAATACTTTTTATTTCATTAATGAGTGTTAATCAAGCAAATGAATTTAATCATAAAACTAAGCGTGTTCCAGCTGAATGGGAGCCACAAGAGGCGACTTGGATGCAATGGCCGGGTTATTGGGAAAAAGATAATGAAATAGCATTTGCAAAGATGGCTGACATTATTTCACGCTACCAAAAACTTCATATTCTATTCCATTCAGATCAAATTTATGTGGATGCACATAAAGCATTAAATGATATTGGGGTAGACCCACAAGGTAAAAATATCCGTTGGCATGCAGTACCTTATGATAATTCTTGGATGAGAGACAATGGACCTGTTTATGTTTTGAATGACGATGAAATAAGGATTCAAAATTGGAATTTTAATGCATGGGGTGGTGCTTTTGGTCCAGATATACCCTTTAATTTAGATAATTCAGTCCCAGACAAAGTTGGCACGATACTTGATATACCTGTTGATCACATAGATATAGTTCATGAACGAGGTAACTTGGAGTTTAATGGATCAGATACAGTCATATTGAATTGGAGTACCATTGGGGATCCAAATCGAAACTTGAACTATAATAAAAAGCAGGCAGAACATGATTTGAAGGAGTACTTTGGTGTAAAACAAGTTATCTTTATCGAGGGAATCCCAGATGGAGATCTAACCAAAGGACACATTGACGGTATTGCCCGGTTTATTGGGCCAAGAACTGTTGTCGTTCTTCAATGTACATCTCGGTCACTATGTCGACCTGATAGCA
>PAJD01000029.1 GCA_002705605.1 Fidelibacterota bacterium
ATGGTGAGTTAACTGATTCACAGGTTTTAACTGTCACAATAAATGCGGTGAATGATGCTCCTGTTGCAAGTACTGGAATAACAGGGGAAACAAATGAGGAAGAAAGTATCTTAATCAATTTACTTTCATTTGATGTTGATGGAGATAATTTAACATATACGTTATTATCTGATGCTACAAATGGTAGTGTTACTATTGAAGGTCAGCTGGCTACATATTTACCTAATCTTAATTACAACGGTTTAGATGAGTTCACATTCCAGGTATCTGATGGAGAGTTAACTGATAATGCAGTTGTAATATTGCAAATAAATGCAGTGAATGATGCTCCTGTTTTATCTTCAGTTGAAGATATTTCATTTGATGAAGATAATGTATATAGTTTGGTGTTAGATGCAATTGATTATGATGGAGATCCTTTAAGTTATGAAGTTTCAGGTGGTAATTTAATATTAACATCTATTGTTGATAATACAGTTTTCTTTAGTCCTAATGATAATTTCTACGGTATTGAAAGTTTTGTTATAACTGTTTCTGATGGGGAATTAACTGATGTTCAAATTGTTATTGTCTCTGTATTATCTGTTAATGATCCGCCAATATCAAATAATTTTAGTATAGATATGAATGAAGATGAAACAACTTCTATAGTTTTACAGGCTTCTGATGTAGATGGTGATCCTTTAGTTTATAGTGTTATAAGTAATCCTAGTGGAAGTATAGTATCTATTGAAGGTTCAATTGTTACATATATTCCCAATTTAAACTTTGTTGGTGAAGATTCTTTTACCTTTATTGCTACAGATGGATTATTAGACTCTGAGGAATCTGTAGTTACTTTGAATATTAATAATGTAAATGATTATCCGCAAATTGAAAGCATATCAGATACTTCTATAAATGAAGATGATGTATTTACTATAGAAGTTATAGCAACAGATATTGATGGTGATGAATTGATTTATGATTTTGAATCAGAGGAGAATGCTATTTTATATTATGAGGATAATAATCTAAATATCATTCCAAATGAAAATTATTATGGTCAATTAACAATAAATGTTATAGTCTCTGATAATGTTTTAAATACTTTTTCTGAATTTATTTTAGATGTATTGCCTGTTAATGACCCTCCTCAATCTGATGATATTTCAGTTATTTTAAATGAAGATACATCTAACACATTTAGTTTTAATGCTTCTGATGTTGATAATTTTAATTTGAACTATACTATTGAGCAATTACCTCAACATGGAACATATCAAATAAATTCTGGATTTATAACCTACGTACCTGATCAGGATTACTACGGTTTAGATGAATTGTTTTTCATTGTTGATGATGGAGAGCTTTCAGATAATGGAACAATTTATATTGAGATATTAAATGTTGATGATCCTTTTAGTATTACAAGTTCACCAATTATTGATGCTGTTGAAGATATCGAATATCAATATCAAATAGAAGTTGATGACCCTGATAATGATGTATTAATTTATACTTTATCTAACAATGCTCCAGATGATATGGTATTGCTAAATACAGGGTTGATTACATGGACTCCAACTGAGGGAATATTAACCTCAGATGAAATAACTATTACTATTGATGATGGAAATGGAAATATTGAATTCCAAACTTTTGAAATTTTTGTAGAGCCAGTAAATGATTTACCTATTATTACATCATTACCTGTTGAAAACTCATATGTAAATTCTGAATATTATTATCAGCTTCAGATAGATGATCCTGATAGTGATGTGTTTTATTATAGTTTGTCTAACAATCCTGATGGAATGCAAATTAGCCAAGAAGGATTGATTACTTGGACCCCAAATAAAACTGGCCTATATGAAGAAATTTCAATTAAAATTTCTGATTCTCAATTGTTTGCTGAATTTGATGAACAAATATTTAACTTAGATATTAAGGTATTGCAGCAATTTGATTTCCTTTCTCAGGGTAATAACTTAATTAGTTTTATTGGTTTAGATAGTAATGATAATTCAATTCAATCAATATTTAACCCTCTTGAAAGTTTAACACATATATTTACTGAAAACTATGCTTCTATATTCTTAGATGATTATAATAATGGTTCGTGGTTTGGTAGTTTAGATACTTTGGAATCTCAAAGAGGATATTGGTTAAGGTTAGAAAATGAGGATTCTTTTGAAATTGAGACATATAGGTTTATTGATCAGGATGATGAAATTGAATATAGCCTACACTATGGTAATAATTTATTATCTTATATAAGTGAAGATGTTTATAGTGATATCGATGATGTTTTACCAGATGATATAGAAGAATTATTTACTGATGTTATTGGTGAAAATACTTCCGCTACAAGAATTAATGGAGAGTGGGTAGGATCACTTGCAAATAATGGTTTGCAACCTTTAAGAGGTTATTGGTTTAATGTAACTGAGGACGTTGATTTTAATTATATTTTTTCAGATAACCTTGCTAGAAATAATAATGAAATAATAAATACTGATAGATTAGATTTGCCACAGGAATTTTACTATAATCAATCACAAAATCAAGCTTTTTACTTCTTTAAAAATATTAAAATTAATAATATAGAAATTACTAATGATGATTGGATATTAGGNTATTGTAATGAAGAATTAGTAGGTGCAAGAAAATGGTTNGGTGAATATACNGAAGTNCCAATTATGGGTGTAGATGAATTTGATGAGACNCAAAATTATTGTGACAATGATTCAAAAGTTTCCTTNAAAGTTTATCAANANACAACAAATAATATTATTGATATANATGCCACTGTTCCAAATTGGTCTAATTTAAATAATTTTGTTATTCATAATGANATTGATGAGGTTGAACTTCCAGATTCATTCTCNGTTAAAGATGCCTATCCTAATCCTTTNAATCCAATTGTAAATATTGATATTGAAGTAGCAAGTCAGTCAATATTAAATGTTAATGTTTATAATATTAAAGGTCAGTTAGTTGATAATTTAGTTTCGAATAAATTTTTNGATAGAGGATATTATAATTTAACATGGAATGCTTCTGAATTTTCAAGTGGAATATATTTTGTTAAATTTAATATTGACAATAAGAGTTTTGTTAAAAAAGTAACANTACTAAAATAATAAGTTATTGTANAGCTTATCGATTTTTTTATATAAAGATTTTATATCTCCATTATTATAAANAATNATATCTGANAGTTNNTTTTTNTTATTATCAGACATNTGTAANTTCATNCTGTTTTGGANACTTTCTAGAGATAAATTATTTCTTGTTATNGCTCTTTTAATTCTTTTTTCTTTATTAGTTACTATTANTANTGTTTTAT
This sequence comes from Fidelibacterota bacterium, assembly GCA_002705605.1. Taxonomy (GTDB): domain Bacteria; phylum Fidelibacterota; class Marinisomatia; order SCGC-AAA003-L08; family D37C17. Next base: position 3,332 of record PAJD01000029.1, read on the forward strand.
CAAAAAAANTTNTAAAATTTGCTTCAAATATTAATGCTGCATCAACAATAAATAGTTNGTANTGNTTTTTTTTAGCTNTTTCATATGCATTATTAATTAAAATATAAATTTCAGGCCATAAAATNCCGTTTAATATTTTNTGATTTGTAGAATTTGAGAATGCTTCTTTTGCTAATAAATCAAANTTTATTTTTTTATTTTCNANNATTTTTTCTGTAAAAACATGAANCAACTTTTTTTGTANTATAATNGAATTNTTGAGATGTCTTTTTGATTCTTTATCTGCATTAAATATAAAAANATTATTTTTTTTATTAAAATATTNNCATACTGTAGTTTTNCCTGATGATATTCCTCCAGTTACTCCTATTTTNAACATTAGATTATAAATTTTTAATTATATTTGAAAATACATTATCAATTTNATCTTCACCATTTACTNTAGATAAAATATNTTTTTTGCTATAGTAATTAATAAGAGGTTTAGTTATATCATGNTAAATCTCTAAACGATTTTTTACGGTTTCTTTTTTATCATCTGATCTTATTGATAGTGGTTCATTTGTAATATCATCTAAACCATCATTTTTTGGGGGATTAAATTTAATATGGTAAATTCTTCCTGAATTCTTGTGGACTCTTCTGCCACTCATTCTATCAATAATTGCATTATCATTTACTTCAATGATTATGACGTTGTTAAGTTTACTATTTATTTCATTTAATATTCTATCTAGACCTTCCGCTTGAGGTAAGGTCCTAGGGAAGCCATCTAATATATAGCCATTTTGACATTCATTATCAGATAATTTTTTTTTCATCATTTCAAGTATTAAATTATCAGGAACTAGCTCTCCAGAATCCATAAATTCTTTTGCTTTTATACCTAAAGGAGACATTTTTTTTACATGTTCCCTAAGCATATCACCTGTTGATATTTGAGGGATATTAAATTTTGATGATATTTTTTTTGCTTGTGTACCTTTTCCTCCACCTGGAGGACCTATTAATAAAATTTTCATAAATTATATTACCTTAGATTAAAATTCCTGCAATTGTAGCTGTTAACCATGAAGCGAGTGCCCCCCCAAGCATTGCTTTTGTAACTAATTTTGCTAGATCTTTCTTTCGTTCAGGTGCAATAGAACCAATGCCACCTAATTGAATTCCTATTGATGCAAAATTAGCAAAACCGCATAATGCATATGCAGCTATCGTTGCTGTTCTAGGTGATATAGTATCTCCTAACGAAGCTAAATTTCCATATGCAATAAATTCTGTCAAAACTAGTTTTTGTCCCATTAAACTTCCTAAAATTTGAGCTTCAGACCACGGTGCACCCATAAGAAAGGCTAGAGGCATAAAGACATAACCAAGAATTAATTCAATAGACAAAATTGTTTCTCCAAAAGAAATTAAGCTTAGTAACCAATTCAATAATGTTATAACTGATATAAATGCAATTAACATAGCTGCAATATTTAGTGCTAATTTCATACCCTCTGTTGCACCATTTCCTATTGCTTCAAGAAAATTAGCTTCATCTGAAACTTTTGATAGTTCTACATCCTCATAGGCAGTTTCAGGTTTAGATGTTTCTGGATAAATAATTTTTGCAATAACTAGTGCAGCAGGAGCACTCATTATTGATGCGGCCATTAAATGCCCAGCTATTCCTGGAATAGCATTACTTAACATTAATACATAAGCTGCCATAACACCACCAGCTACGGTTGCAAATCCTCCAGTCATTATTGCTATTAATTCTGAATTTGTCATTTTATTTATAAAAGGTTTAATAACAAGTGGAGCTTCAGTTTGTCCTACAAAAATATTTGCTGAGATACTAGTTGTCTCAGCTCCACTAGTGCCCATAGTCTTTTGCATAATCTTTGTGATGACTTTTATTATTTTTTGCATAATTCCAATATGGTATAATACTGACATTAAACTAGAAAAAAATATTACTGTAGGTAAAACAAGAAATGCAAATTGAAAACCAAACCCAGGCCATGTTCCATCTGCAGGAAAATACAAACTATCATCAGCTAAATTCCCAAATAAAAATTTACTCCCTTCAACAGAAAAGTCTAGAATTTTCTTAATAATAGTATCAATACTATTGAATACCAACTTTCCACCAGGAACTTTTAGAATTAAAATAGCAAAAAATATTTGTAAAGATATTCCCCAAAGAATTAATCGTTTATCAATTTTATTTTTATTATTAGATAAAAGATATGCTAACCCTAAAATTGCAAAAACTCCAATAATACCTATTAATTTATTCATAATTTTCCTTTATTAATTATGGTTTAAAACATTTTCTACATCTTGCCTCATATTCTTCAGATTCACCAACAAGTATTTGTGATTCATCATCTGTTAGTCTTTGACTAAAATAAGCATAATCACCACATGACATGCATATAGATGATAGCTTTGTAATTTTTTCAGCATGTGCTAATAAATATGCCATTGATTCAAATGGAATTGATTTATAATCTCTATCTAGTCCAGCAATAATAATTCTTTTTCCATCATTGGCTAATTTATGACAAACATCTATAATTGATAAATCAAAAAATTGAGTTTCATCAATACCAATTATATCAATTTCATTACTGTAATTAAAGATTTCTTCTGCTTCTTTAATTGATTGACATTTAATTTTATTTTTATTATGAGAAACAACATACTCATCACTATATCTATTATCAACAGCATTTTTAAAAATAGAAACATTTTTTTTTGCAATTTGTCCTCTAACTAATCTCCTTATTAGCTCCTCGGTTTTTCCACTAAACATAGGTCCACAAATTACTTCTATAGTTCCTGTTCTATTTTTATTCATTTTCAATAATAATTTTATTTATATAGTTAACTAATTTATTAAATTCATTACTTTTTTCACTGATTTCTTTTAAGATTAGATTAGATTTCTTTTTCATTGGAGAAATATATTTTTTATACATTGGCTCTACAACATTTTCATATTGATAAATAATAGAATCCTCAGTTCTCTCTCTTTGGATCATATCCCTTTTAATTCGGCGTTCTTTTCTTATATGATTTTCTATATCTATATATACAGCTAAATTCATCAGATCTCTTATTTTTTTATTATATATGGAAAATATTCCTTCTATAATTAAAATTGGTTTATAAATTATTTCACTAGTTTTATTTTTTCTTGTATGAGTTTTATAATCATAAACTGGAATTTCAACATTTCCTATATTGTCTAGCGTTTTTAGATGATCTAAAAGAAGATTGAAGTCAAAGGCATTGGGTTCATCAAAATTATTTTTTTCTCTTTCTTCCATTGATAAATGCTTTAAATCATTATAGTATGAATCCATTTGAATTAGATTGATATTTTTTTCTCCAAATATATCAATTAGCTTATTTGATAAGTATGTTTTTCCTGACCCTGAACCACCTGTAATGCCTATTATGATATTTTTCATTATATTTATTTAATAAAAAACTTTATTTCTTTTTCTGATTTATTACCAATATTATCATTGATAGAAATTTGTAAAATATTTTCACCTTTGTCTAAAACATCAAATAAAGTTGCTCTAACATAATCTCTATATGGAATATAATCAAAATATATGGGTCTATTATTTAATAAAATATTAATAGAATTGTAATCAATATTTGATTGTGAATCTATTAGATTAAAAGATATTGTATTTAAATCATTAGCATTATAATATGAATTATTATTTGGGAATACATTCTTAATGATAGGATTAGTATTCTCATTTAAGATACAAAATATACCCCCAGAATAAATTTTAACTTCAGCGTATCCATTCTTATTTAATCTTTCTTTGAAAATCCATTCTTCATTTATTTTATTATATTGATAAATACCACCTTTTTTAATCTGGGTATTATTATATCTTAAAATAGCGTGATTTTTAAATGGATTTGTATTTGGAAATACAATTATCGGATCTGAAATCTTTTCAAAATCTGTAGATATTTTGATTTGCTCATTATCGATGCCAATAAATGTATCGTAATAAAAAGAGTTTTCATTATTTACTAATTCAAAATGATTGAAAACTAATGATGACATTTCATTTTTAGTAAAGATTTTTCCATATAATTTTTTAGAGAATATAATTTCAGGGCTTGTATCGTATACAATAATAATTTCATTAACGTCTTTTAATTCATTAATATCAATTAAATTAGTTGTTAGAATATTTTTATTTGAACGATTTAAAATGATTTCTCTATCTTTGTCATTTTTTAAAATTAATTTTGCATCATAACCGCTAAATATATCCTCAATAAAATTTATCTTAATATAATTATTAAAGTGCTCTATTGCAAAATTTCCACTTATTTTATATGGATCCAGATTATTAAATGAGATGAATTTAGGCATTGAAGTTATCCCATTTATTTTATTATAAAGTGTTAAAACTTCATAGGGTTTTAAAGGCTTTTCAAAAACATACGTAGTAGAATCTATTTGAGTATAGTTAGGTGTAATTCCTCTTGAATTTTCATATCTAGTTGATAGTATAAATTTTAAATCATTATTTGGATACGTTGTCTTTAAAATAAAATTATTATTATCATAGATTATATCTGGTGGTAAGCTTATATCACCTTTAATTACTCCTTGAATTTGAATACTATTATTAAAATTATCTGTAACATTTATAATTAAATTNTGATANTCATTATNTANAGTTATTCCTTTNTTNGATTTTTTATCAATAAAATCTAAGTCAGTATTATCATTTATAAATAGTCTNTGNAAATTNCTTGATTCTTTTTCTAAAATNTAATAATCCATCTCTTTATAAATTAAATGGTCATGTTTGAAATTGTATTTATCAAAATTNATTTTNTATTGCAANTTATTATCTATAAGCATTTCTATTTCATATANACCAAAATTAAATGGAGATGAATTGATTTGNTCAAATACTTCAAGNCCTACTCCAAATTTTCCAACAACAGATATNGTATCNTTTATAAAATATTTATATGTATTTTCATTATTGNTATAAACAAGAGGTTCAATATTAAATAANCTNTATTCTTGTTTNCCATTTATNTAACAATTATTNTCNAGAGGNATTAAAGCCAATGATTTTGCAACAGGTCNTAAGGTATCANTTATNGAATANTATCCTTTTAANGGATTTANAGGNAGTCCATTTGGATCTCTTATTTCAAAATGAAGNTGAGGTCCAGATAAACTNCCAGTATCTCCACAATANCCAAGTATATCGCCCTTNTTAACTCTNAACTCATTNTTTTTTAANTAATGATTTATGAANCTATCTTTTTTATTTTNTCTAATATTATTAATNATNAATTCAATTTCTGAATTGTACTTATCTAAATGGGCATATAGAACAATATTTCCATCNTCTANGGTTAAATANANTGCTTTNCCATATCCATCAGGNNTTATTTTNATTCTACTTATATATCCAGATTCAATTGCATAAATTTTATTACCAATTTTACCATATGTNCTTACATCTATACCTGCATGAAATCTTCTNCTTCTTTTTTCACCAAAAAGAGTTGTTATAGTCTTNGAGGTATTNGTGGGCCACAAATAATTTGATGTAGNATCTTCTGATAATACATATGATANAAGTAAAAAAANTGTAATTATTTTATGTCTCAAAATATTAAATCTTTATATTTTTAAAATTTTAATCAATTTGTAAATTATACTTAATGAAAAAAATTAAAGTATACCTATTGAAATTTAAATTATTTTACCTGAAATTATTAGGAAAAATTAAAATGATTGATAATTCAATAGAAGTTAATCAAAATAATNAAAANAAAATAAAAAATGTATTAATAATTTTCCCAATAAAAGANGAGGANTTTAGNGTTGCTCTTTANTCATTNAGAAATTTAGTTAAAAAAGAAGATGTTAATTATTATTATTTAATTAATTCTATTTATAAAAATAATTTTCATTTAAATGGACATATTTATGATTTATATCATAATATAAAGAAAGATAANGTTGANTTTGATAGCTACTTTAGTAATGAAATAGCAANGAAAAATAATTTTGATTTTATTATNGATNTAAATAATGAATTTGTTTTTGATATATCATATTTAATTAATAAAATGTCAAGTTATTATAANGTAGGATTTAAAAATAGTTATTCNGATTATTTTTATAATATTCAATTTGATTTAGATAGTTTTGATATATTAGANGANGGATATAANCAAATAAATACACTCTTAAAATAATTTTATGAAATTAATAATATTTGAAGACCATTTAACNAAGAATTTAGAGCCNTTTAGCTTAAATCATGCTNCATTTGAAATTAANACAGGTTTNTTTTCAAATNTAGATAGNTTNNTTGATTCTTTNCCTAANCATNAANTTTATCTTATNGTAAGAGATGAGATTAAAGATATAATAAAATTCAGATTNCCTNAATATGATGTAAATCCTAGTGTTNTACCTNGCGGNGAATGTATTAATGCTAAAGTNGTTTGGGATANAGACTATATNNAATTATTTAATAATGAAAATTTATTATTATTTCGTAATAACTCAGAAATTTCTTTAGAAGAATTNAATTTAAAAATAAGAAAACTAAAAAATAATGATTCAATTTCTAATATAAATTATATTTGGGATTCTATTTATTTGTTTAGTTCAATAATAAAGAAAGATTTTTTAAAANTAAAAAATACAGATNTATCANATATTGATAANGTTTGCTTAATTAATAAAAATTTTATTTCAATTAATAATAATGTTAATATTAAGCCTGGNGTAATAATAGATGCAACAAATGGTCCGGTTTATATTAATAATAACGTTNAAATTGATATTGGNGCATTAATTCAAGGACCAGTATTTATTGACAAAGATTCATATATTTCTCCAGGTTCAAAGATAAGAGGTGGAACATTAATTGGACCAAATTGCAAGGTGGGAGGGGAGGTCACAAACTCTATTTTTCATGGTTTTTCTAATAAAGTTCATGATGGTTTTATCGGTCATAGTTATATAGGCGAATGGGTTAATATAGGAGCAGGTACAAATAATAGTAATTTAAAAAATAATTATAGTGATGTTAAATTTAGCTTTGGAGATAATATAGTTAATTCAAACAAAACTTTTTTAGGTACCATGATAGGTGATTTTTCAAGAATCTCTATAGCAACAAGTATTAATACCGGGACTTATATAGGCATTGGATCTAATATTTTTAATCATAACTTTAATAATAAATTTATTAAGTCTTTTTCATGGGGAGATGATCAAAAAGTAGATTTTGATAAATTTATAAATACATGCAGATTAATGCTAAAAAGAAGAGACACTCTTTTACATGAAACTGAAGAAAATTTATTAAAATATTTATATGAAAATTTTTGATATAATTTCTTGCTCAAAATATTAACATCAAGTATATTTCTACCCTAATAAGGAGATAAAAATGGCGTTTGAAGGATTGATTTGTCCTGCTTGTGCAGGTGAATTAGAAGAAGAAGGATTGAAAAAAGAATTAATTTGTCCCCACTGTAAAACAAATTTAAAACAAAAGAAATTTTTAGCTTTTTTAGAATATTTAATGATGGTTGGTATTGTATCAGATTTAGATTTTTTTGATGAGACTTTATATGGTGATGAAATTGAACATAAGACAATAGAAGAAAAAGAATTAGAAGATTTTACTAATCCTGAAGATTATGAAGATAAATCAGAAAAATTAAAAAATTATGATGAATCGGTAGATTTAAAAGAAGTAACAACAGATGAAGAAAGTTTTAGAGTTTGGGAAGGTGTAGATGAAGATTGGGAAGAATTTAATAAAAAGAATAAAAAATAATGGATAAAAATAAAGATAACCCGCAAAAACTTAAAATTGAAATTGATGAGAAGGTTGGAGAGGGTAGTTATGCAAATTTTGCAGTTGTAACTCATTCCTTGGCTGAATTTATTTTAGACTTTATTAGAGTTTTACCAGGTGCAATGAAACATAAAGTGAAATCTAGAATAATTATATCTCCAGTGCATGCTAAAACTTTTGCTAATGCACTTCAAGATAATATAAAAAAATTTGAAAAAAAATACGGTGAGATTAAAATTTCAAACCAAAAATTATCACCAGCTTTTAAAGTACCAAAAGACAAACTCCCCAATTAGATAGAAGCAGAAAGTCTCATGATGATTTGTCTGCCCATTACAGCACCACCAATCATCTCTTTATGTCTATCATCAAATACATTTAAGCCAGTCATATTCAATTCTAAATGTTTATTAATTCTATAATTATAATAGATATCAAATAAATCATAAGGTCCAATAACGCCTTCCCATATTCCATCTTGCCATTGGAATTGATCTACATGCCTATATTTAAATGAAAAATTACCAATTGGAGATTCCCAATTCACAGATGCATTCATTTTAAATTTTGGAGCATTTATTGGGTCATTTTTCAAAGTTAGTGTATTGAAATATTCAGTCGTGTTATAAAAGGAGAAGTTTGCATCGATAGCCATATTAGACTCTGGAATTAAATATGTTAAACCCAAATCAATTCCTTGCATTGTTACCTCTCCATAATTCATAGGAGCTAATACTGAATGTAGGGGAGTATAAGCAAACCCCGGAGCAACTATAGGTTTCCCATCTACACCAATTAGTGGTGATTCTATATACTCAGCCTCAGATAATCCGCTAACAGCGCTATATTCATCTACTCCAACAGGGGTCCAATATTGAGCCTCAGGACCAGCATCACCAAAATTTATTGCTCCAGATTCTATTGCTAAAGCAGTATTAATTACATCTTCTGGACGGATAATACTATATCCTAATGTATCAGCTCCACCATTTGTTGTTCTCCAATCTATATAGCCCCATTCTCCAGAGCAGTTTATGCAATTCCAATAGCCACTATTATCCAGGTCCTCATATTGTTCATTAGAATCCCACATTCCATTTGAATTGCTATCAGTATATGGTTCTTCAATTCCTTGCCAATTAAATAAGTCATACCAATCTAAACCATACTCAGGAGTTGTATCATCATCATTTTCAAAATATCCATAATTTCTGTATGCACAGTCTGAATCTTGACCACAATGCCAATCATTATCATTATCTCTGCCATCCCATTGCGTTGCAAATGGTGCATTCCCTCCATTATAATTTGCTGGAAGCAATCCGACAACTTCCATGTTGTCAAAATTTGTAATATCAATATTATCTTGAAACTGTCTTTTTATTATTAAAGGGGTAATAACTGTTGGAGCACTAAAAAAATCTTCATAAAGACTAACATAATAATCAACTGAAGCATGAATTCTTTCTGATAAAAATCCTTTAAATCCAATTTCTAAGGTTTGAATTTTCTCAGTTTGAATCGGAGCAACATCCTGAATATTTAATGCCTCTATTGGGGTATATATCCTTCCAGAGTCAGCTAATTCTGGAACCCAAATAGTATATAAAGCAGTGTCTAAGGGCATGAACTCTGGAACATCACTAAAGTCTGTGTTAAATCCTAAAAAATATACTGCTCCATCTATTCTATCAGTATAGTCATCCCAGTAGTTTGCATTTTGTCCACCTGTAATGTTAATTAAATTATATAACTCATTATCAATTTTTACTGATGGGGTTGAGGCAATAAACTCATCTCCAACTCTAAGATATGGAGTTCCATCTGTATTTCCTCTTAAATAATAATCTACAAATCCTCTTTTACCAATGAATAAATCAGTTGCTAAATTAATAGCTGTAGGGGTATTGAATGCTTTACCATACGTAAATCTAAATGTCTGAAAATTATTAGGTTTATAAAATAATCCAAATTTAGGTGAAAACTGTATTCCCTCATTTAGCATATCATGTTGGTCAAACCTTGCAGCGGTAATAATTTCAAATTTTTTATTTTTCTTAGGGATTGTTTTTGTTTGAAAATATAATCCAAATTCATTTGAAATAATTTGTTCATATTCATCACTTTCATCAACACCTTCTTCACATTTCCATAATCTGCCTTTTTTAAGGCCTGATTCATCACTTGGATCTATGTATGGTGTGTATTGCATAGAACCACAATGTTGTTCATCTATAAGTTCATCATATGCTATAAATTCTGATAGAGGATCAACGGCTGATGGAAAATCAGTAGGATCATATATATTGGTATTTAGTTGTAGTTCTTGAAAATTAGGATAACCATCATTATCATAATCACAGCCATCGCAGTCATTATCAATTGAATCTACGATAACAAATCCCGCATAATTTACCCCTGGTTCTCCAGGATCTGGAATACCATTTCCTTCTCCTTGATCTGGCCCTGTATAATCAGGGTTTTCTAAAAAAGGGTAATAGGGGTTGTTCGTTGTCCAAACACCATCATTATTTTCATCAATAAACCATAAATCGTACTCACTATCATAAGAAGCATTGTTCGCTTGACTATTAACTATAACTTCACAGTCTGAACAATTATCAATTATTAATAGTCCAAAATCATCTACTTCATAAGGACCAATACCATCTGCGCCCCAATCTGAAAAATCGTCACTATCTCTATCATTATCTATATTATCATTACCTGTAAACCAAGAATCTCCATCATTATCATATCCATTTGGGCCATCATTTAAAACGGTACCATTAGTATTTGCTTCAGTTCTGAAATAATCCATTCCCCAAACAACTTTAGTGTTTTTAAACTTAAAATTGTTTTGCAATTGAAAGGCTATATTTCTAGATTCATCTCTAATCATATCACCAAGCATATATCCTCTTGTATCTCCAGAATTTCCTTGGTTAACATATAATTGAGAAAACCAATTTTTATATCTTCCTCTTAATTGATAATAGGTGTATTCATAATTGTCAGCTAAATATCTTCCGACACCTGACACCTGATTTGTTTTGCTTATAGAATATCCACTTTGATAAGTTAAATTAATATCATCATTTGGATCATAATCAAATCGTATTTCAGTTTTAGAATTTTTTACTTCGAAATCAGGATAATCATCATAACCATCTCCATCTATATCATACGTATCTCTAAAATTATCTTCATAATCTGCAGGAGTATATATACCATCATTATTTGAATCTGTAAAAGGTTCATTATTATCATATCTTCCATTTTCATTTATATCAATAAATGATTCAGCATCAAAACATCCAAAACAGTTATCTCCAGTATCCAAGAGTCCATCTAATTCAAAACTATCAAGATAAATTAAATTTCCATCATTTTCACCAGGGTCATTTGTATTAGGGAGACCATCTTGTCCATAATCAAGGATTTCTTCTCCTTCATCCCACTCATTATTTGCAAATGGATAAACATCATTCCAAGTTAGATTATCCTCTATATCAGGAATAGAATTCCCATTATCTGTCCATGAACCAGAATCCCATTCATCTCCATAGGTATATGTTCCGTTTTGGTCCCAATCAAAAGAATCAAAAACACCATTTCCTTCACCTAAATCAGGGCCAGGATAATTGGGAGCAGATTCGCAAAGACCATCCATTCCACAATCAAAGTAAGTGCTCCACTCAGCTTCTGTGCATATGCCATTGCCAAAAAGAGGATTTTCATAGCAACTTTCGGTTGGAATTAAATTTCCATTTAAGATATTATTTCCTTCAGAAGGAGTAAATTGATTATCTCCGAAAGAGTCATTGAAAGCACCATCTCCTGGAATGCCATCCTTTCCAAAATCATATATGAATATATCAAACAATAATGTAACATCTTCTTCATCATAAATATAATTTCCCCTTATATCAGGGTCATTTTCATTATACCAAATATTGGTTGTTTCATTACCATATTGATCTGTAAATATTGACTGAGCTCTACCATTATTAACAATAATATTATCAAATTCTATATCATAATGCCAATTAGGAAGATTGTAACGGTCAAAATCACCAGTATACATTTCTTCTCCTTCATCTATTTCACCATTATTATTGTTATCAGCACCATCAATCCAGGTGTCAGCAGACCAATCAATTAATTCATCAACATTATCATCGCCAGGACCACATACAATCCCATCTCCATTGGTATCACCAGGGCAGTCTCCATCATTATCTATACCATCTGCATAAAAATAATCTTCATCAATTAAGCCATCACCATCATCATCATACCCATTATACCAATCTTCACCCATCACTCCATCATTATCTGGATCACCAGTGTCGTTTGGTTCACCATCTCCGATATACTTTTCTACTAATTCACACTCATATCCTTCAATTGTTCTACAGTCAGCTTCACTATCAACATATTCATCATACTCAATATCTGCATCTCCAGTATAATAATTGTGATAAGTAGAATCTTTTGCAACTAAATCCCAATAGTGAGTAGTTAATCCCCAAGGATTATTATCTTTTTTATCTATAGTTCTTGAGGGGTGCCCGCTCCATGGATATTTGTGTCTTTTGTATTCTTCATCAGATATAAATTCCCATTCATATGCTTCTAAATACATTCCTGATAATTTAAAACTTAACTTATCAGATATTTTATGTGCCCATCTAGTAGAAAATTTATATAAATCTCTATCATCATTTATTGATGATGAAGCACTAATATCGATACCTTCAGAAACAGCGGGTGATTTAGATGTAATATTTACAACCCCACTATGCGCATTTGCACCATAAAGCGCTGTTGCAGGCCCAATAACAACCTCAATACTTTCTATATCTTTGCTTGATTGAGGCACTGTACTATAATTAACAACTCTTAATGCTGGGATACTTGCAACTCTACCATCAGTAAGTGTTAGCAATCTAGATGAAAAACTACTATTAAAACCTCTAACTGATATACTATAGTTATTTACACCGCTAGCTGTAAAATCAACTCCCTTTAGACCTTTTAAATATCCTCCCAGGTTTGTTGATTCTTCTCTTTTAATATCTTTTGCACTTACAAGTTCAATTGAAGCAGGAGCATCGGTTATTTTATCAACTCTTTTTTTTGCTGTTACTGTTGTCGTCTCAACTTCTAATGATGATGGATCTATATATAAATCAATTGTATATTCTTTATCTTGATCTACTAATATATTCATATCATACTCTTGATATCCTATATAAAGAACTTTTAGAGTATAATTACATGATTTACATGAAGGAACATTACTAATTAAATATGCACCATTTACATCTGAAGGGCTTCCCATATCAGTGTTAGCAATAAAAACATTAGCACCAATTAAAGGGTTGTTTGTTTGACTATCCTTAACGATCCCTTTTATGATAGACTCAGAAAAAAGACTGTTAAAAATAAGAAGTACAAAAATAATATATTTATTTTTTAAATACATTGAAATACAGGTGTAAATCTAAGGGACATTATGCATTAAATGAAAATAAAAAAAAAGCCCTCTTAATAAAAAGAGGGCTTTTTCAATTAAATTAAAAAGTAATTATTTTAACAACATTACTTTTTGAGTACTAACCTCTGAACCTACTTGTGCTTTTATAAAGTAAACACCACTAGCTAGATTCTCAGCTTTCCATGTCCAGTTATAAGAACTAGGACTAAAGTTACCTTCAGCAATAACATCAACTAACTGACCTGTTA
>PAJD01000030.1 GCA_002705605.1 Fidelibacterota bacterium
ATTATCACTATCATTATCAGCATCATTTGGACACACATCTACATCACCACATATGCCATCACCATCAAGATCATTATCAGCATCATTTGGACACACATCTACATCACCACATATACCATCATCATCTAAATCATTATCAGCATCATTTGGACACACATCTACATCACCACATATGCCATCAGCATCCAAATCATTATCAGCATCATTTGGACATACATCTACATCACCACATATGCCATCAGCATCTATATCATTATCAATATCATTTGGACAAGTATCACATCCATCAGCTATTCCATCTACATCTGAATCCTCATTATCATCAAAACCAGGACATATATCAAGATTACCGCACACTCCATCATTATCTAAATCGTTATCATAATCAAATGGACAGGTATCACACCCATCAGCTATTCCATCCAAGTCTGCATCTTGATTATCGTCAAAACCTGGACAAGCATCTACATCTCCACAAACACCATCGTCATCAAGGTCATTATCAAAGTCATTTGGACAAACATCACATCCATCTGCAACTCCATCTAAATCATTATCAATATTATCACTAAACCCTGGACACACATCATCACTATCACAAATACCGTCACCATCTGAATCATCTAGGAAGTCTTGAGGACAAGCATCTAAACAATCTACAACTTCATCATTATCAGTATCAATAAAATCATTCTCACCAGGACAAATATCATCACTATCACAAGAACCATCATCATCAGAATCATCATTAAAATCATTAGGGCACACATCTATATCACCACAAACACCATCACCATCTAAATCATTATCATAATCATTTGGACATGCATCACAACCATCTGCCGTCCCATCTAAATCTGTATCTTGATTATCATCAAAACCTGGACACACATCTACATCACCACATACACCATCGTTATCACTATCATTATCCGGATCATTTACACATATATCTAGACAATCAGGAATTTCATCATTGTCAGTATCAATAAAATCATCCTCACCTAGACAAATATCATCACTATCACAAGAACCATCACCATCAGAATCATCATTAAAATCATTAGGACACACATCTACATCACCACAAACACCATCACCATCTAAATCATTATCAAAATCATTTGGACAAGCATCTAGACAATCAACAATTTGGTCATTGTCAGTATCTAAAAAATCATCCTGACTAGGACAAATATCATCACTATCACATGAGCCATCTCCATCAGTATCATTTGGATTATCAAATGGACATATATCCGCGTTATCACAAACTCCATCACCATCAGTATCATTCTCTGGAACACAAGTTATTATATCACTAATTATTACATTAAAAATATCTTCTACTTGTAAATCATTTTGATCTATAGCTTGAATTGTAATTTGAGTTGTTTCATAATCAGTTATTGTTTGGTTAATATAAAAACTTAATATTGGGCTACCTGTAATTTCTGACACAAACACCACAAAATCTTCATTTGAAGAAAAAGCATTATATGTTAAAAACTCTTCAGACATTATTAACTGATCGACATCCAATATATAGTCATTTAAATCAACAAGATTATAATCCTGATTAAAATATAAATCTTCATCAAAATCAATATCATCAATTTCATTTAATAAAATAGGTGCGTCATTAACTGAATTAACTTGCAAATCAAACAAAACAGTATCAGTTAACGTATTCGTTTCATATAATTCTATATCATCATAAGCGATTAAATTTATCCCATAAACTCCAAAATAATTATCATCTGGAATTACAGTTAATTGATTATCAACAATGCTGCATGAAACAGGAGAATTGTTAAGAACAGGTTCAGCAAAATAATTAATAACATCTCCATCCAAATCAATTGCAGCTTCTGATAAATCAAATGTAAATATACCGTCCTCATCAATATTTGCATTTGAAAGAATCTGAGATTCAAATTCAATAGTAAATTCTGGAGCATTACCCGAATAAGTAAATGTATTTATAGTCACAGATTCTGATGGGTTAGATTCAGTCCAGCTTCCAAGTATGTTTATAGCTGAAACTTGATACGAATATTCCATTTCACTTTCCAACTCATCATCAATATATGAAGTTGATAATATATTATCTTCTAGCAATGAACCATTCCTATACAACCTATAAGTATCATCATTGACATTCAAATCAACAAATTCTAAACCCAAGCCTTCAAAAATCAAACTAGATGAAGATGTAGTAGCTAAAATCGTATTGGTATCATAATTCCAAACTTTTATATATGCATAATTCCCTTCAGAAAAACCATTATCACTTCCATCATCTTTACTTACAGTTAAAGCTCCTCCAGGCAATGGCATTTGTCCTTTTCCTACACATTTCTCACCATCGAAAACAGCAATAATCGATCCATCAGGAACACTAGAATCATTATATAGAATTTCATTAACAACTATTGTCATAGGTTGATATGGGTTACCTTGATATACCAACTCAAATTCTTCATTTGCTTCATTTTCTGTAAATACTTTTGATGTCCAATTTATACTTGCCTCAGTATCTAAAAATTCACTCGCTCTTAAACCATCAGGCAAATCAGCCAATAAATTTTCTGGAATATTTGCAGATAATAAATTGGATTGTTCTGTTGTTGTAGCCTCAACACTTTCTGAATTATCTGATGAACCAATCTCATTTGATGCAACAATATGATAAGAATATGTTGTGTTTTTTTGCAATCCTACATCTGAAAAAGAAGTAGAAGTAGTTTGGCTTACATACTCTCCAAATCTATAAATTTGATAGGTAATAGGTGGAGAACCTTCTGATGCAGTCCAATTTAACAATACTTGCTGATTTTGTCCAGTCGCAATGATATTAGATGGTATAGAGGCCGATAATTGAGGTAATGTTCCACTACAAATAACATTAGATTTTTCTCCTTCTGATCCTTCACTGTTTACACCTGCTACACTATAACAATAATAAATGTTATCATCTAAATTAAAGTCTATATAATAATTTTCACCTGTATTATCAAATAATGACATAGATTCTGTATCATTAAAATCTTCTAATTTTTCTTTATATATATTATATGAAACAGCTGCACCACCTATTGGATCGCCATATCCAGGAACACTATCCCAACCCAAACTCAATTGATTTTGACCATCTTGAATGTTAAAATTATCAGGAGCAGATGGAAACAACTCAGGTAATGTAGTTATTTCAAAAATGTTTGAAGGCAAGGATTCTTGATTCAGTGCAGTTGCTGTAATAACATACTGTTTAAATTCACTAGTCAATAAATCTGAATCAATAAAAAATGTATCAGTTGTAGAATTAATCAATAAATGTTTATCATATATATTATATCCATCAGAACTGTTAACTAAATCCCATTGTAATGTTATGATATTATTAGGAGGATCTAATACTTGTTCAGCTTGAGCTGTAATATTATCTACTTGGTTTAAGTCAGAATCACCAGCTAAAGTTTGACTTTCTACATAGCTTGACCAATCAGAAGACCCTGAACTATTAAACGATTTGATTCTATAAGAAAAAAATGAAGAATTTAATAACCCAACATCATTATAATTCTGATCAGAATAATCATCAGCGATTATATCATAATACTGATTATCATCAACTGACCAAAATCTTTCTATTTTATAACTAATTAAATCATCACTACCCGTATTAACTGGATTTTCCCATGTTAAATTATTTTGGTTCCTAAATGGATTAATAGCTAAATCAGCAATACCTGGAATTGTAACTGAATTATAATCTAGACTATTGCTTGTACCTACTGCTGATATAGCTTCAATAAAATATGAGTAACTAGTATTATAATCTAAGTTAGAATCTACAAAGTTTTGAGAGTCTAGATTTGAAGCTATATTAACATCATCTCTATAAACAGAAAAAACAACTGCATTAGATGGATTATTATTTAAATCATATACATTGTAATCTCCAATTTGTGGCCTATTCCATGAAATATTCATAGTTGTTTGCCCAGGATCAAGAGAAACACTACTAATAATAGATGGCGAATAAACTTGAAGCTCTAATCTTGGCGTTGTTAATGCTTCAAATATTTGACCGGTTGTATTTCCAGATATATCTGTCCAACTATCAATAGTAACATCTATATCAATTTGCAAAGATTCCTTCCACACTCTAAATGATATAGCATTAAATTCTGTATACCCATTACCTGATCCATCATCCTTAGAAACTTTTATTTGATTATTTGAATCATTAATATTTCCATTAGAAGTGACAACTCCAGCACCCACACATAAATCTCCATCAAAAACACCTATTTCATCACCTTCCTCTAAAGTAATACCATCCCATAAAAAACTATCAACTGTTATCGTCATTGGATTGGATGGATTGCCATCCCAAACAGGATTAAAATGACCAGTCCTATACATATTATTACTTTGCTCATTAACAAGCAGATCATTACTACCCGGCTCAATAATATCTAAACTTACATCATTAAGAACTTTAACATAATAACCCTCATCCTTAAACATAGAACCAATAGAGTTTATAGGATCAGATCCTGTAACATAAGAAGGAACATAAATATCTCCTGTTTCACTAAATACTGTATATAAATCTCCAGATATAATTATATCACTTAATACATTTTCAATCAAATCACCATTTTCTGATTGTACAGGATAGGAAATAATATTCCATCCAGTATCTAAATCAATAGATAATGGTAAACTAATCAATTTATTTGTTGTTAATTCTAAAGTTTGATCTGAATCAACTTTAATTAAATATCCTTCACTGCTTTTCCATTCCCCTATATTATCAATCCATTGATTACTTTGATCTTTAAAAATACCACTTCCTGTTTCATCTAAAACAAGCGAGAAATCACTAGAAATAGGAGATAAAATATTAAACAGAGTAATATCATTTTCATTTGGCAATACACTTAATGAAAAGATATTCCAACCTGTTTGCAAATCAACATCCTGATAATAATAACAGGGATCAAATGGATCATAAATCTCAGCTGAATCATCATAATTAACTGCAAACTGTTCAATACAGCCACCAGCCTCATAAATAGCATTAGTACTACCTAGCAAATAATAGAATTCTAAATTACTCCAAGGATTAAATAATTGTTCATTAGCAAGAAGATAAATTTCCTGAGATGATGAATCAAAAATATAAAAACTAGGGATATCTCCTTCCTGACAATAATCTTGGGTTAACTCTTGAAAATTAGGAGAATTATAATAACCTTGAACTTGGATAGTTGTTTGGGTAATACCAGATGAATCCACATAATTCCAACCCACACATGTTCCATTTAAAAATGCTCCAACAACATCACAAGAATAAGGATTTTCAATACAGTTTCCAGGATCAGAACCAGGTGCCCAATTCTCATCTGAACCTACAGATGCCAAACCATTAATTTGGATATCTTCAAATCCATAAAATGCTTGTAGAGGAGATTGATAGAAGGACCAGCCAGTCTCTTGATTTATATAACCTTGAGTACTTGCATCACAGGAAGAACTATCTCCTCCACATATACCGCATTCATCAAAATAATTTTCTCCCTCACAAACTCCAGAGCAATCTTCAACAGCAAAACCACCGCAAACCCCTAGACAATCATACACATTATTATCACAGTCACAAAAATCTTCGGTAATTCCATTACCCCCACATACCCCGCATTCATCTATAATATTACCATCACAGTCGCACTCTCCATCAGCTATTCCAGAACCATTGCAAACACCACATTCATCTTCAACAGATTCACCGTCACAAACACCAGCGCAATCATAAATGCCACTTTCACAAGTATTGTTTCCAGAAAGAGGATCTCCTAGTGTAAAGACTTCAGCAGATGTAACACTACCAACTATCATATCAGATGTAAAATCATAAGATTCTAAAATACTGTATACCGTATTTTCGCTATCATCATAAAATTGGAAAGTTATCACTTCACCAGAACCAACATTACTATAAACTAAAATTAAAAAACTAAATCCACCTCCCAAGAAAGGAGGAACTTCTGATGCAAAAGCTAAGCCTCTTTGTTCTCCATCGACAAATGCAGCTAAAGCATCGCCACCTGATGTTATATCATCAGTATTTAAATAAATTCTTGCAGTTATAGAACCACTATTTTGATAATTAGATATATTATCGAACAAACCGTCTCCATCTTGGTCCCATTCTGATGGAATATCTCTCGTTAATGATGTATTAAAAGAAGTCTCACTAGCATATATAGGATTTATACTAGTTACAATTGCTAAAATAGCTAAGAATAATGATATGTAAATACGCGCTATCACATTTAACCTGTTTTATCTCGTAGAATATAAAGATAAATTAATAGAAATTAATGTGATTTAGTTAACTTTTTCTGATTTTTTTAAAAAAAACTTATTTTTCTAAGAAATTTAAGTATTTATTATCTGTAGATAATATAAAATAAGTTGAAGGATCTAGTGTTTTCTTATAAGTTTCAAGTGTTTTATAATAGTTATATAGCTCAGGAGATTTACTATATGCCTTTGCATATATCTCAGTAGCTTTAGCATCAGCCGTACCTTTTATTGTTTGTGATTTTAAATAAGCTCCTGATACAATCTCTTTTTCTTTCTGAATTTGTTTTCCTAAAATTTCTTGTTTCTTACCTTCACCTTGAGCTCTATATTTTTCTGCAATCATATTTTGCTCAGATACCATTCTATTAAATAATTTTGTTTGAACTTGCTTATTATAAGAGACTCTTTTAATTTGGACATCAACAATTTCTATACCCATATTTAATTCTTCAAGTTTAGAGCCAACTTTATCTAATATGGATTTAATAATATCTTTTCTTGCTCCAGATTTTGCCAATTCCTCATCAGAGGCTTCATCTGAACCTTTCACATCTGATATATATATTTCCATTTTCCTATCAGTTGAACGCACTATTTCTCCCATACTCCTATTCGAAATTTCATCTCTAACTGCCCCATCAATTATATCATCTAATCGTGATTGAGCCAACATTTCATTCTTTGCTGATTTATAAAACTCTAAAGCATTTGAAATTTTCCACCTTGCAAAAGTATCAATCAAAATATATTTATTATCTTTTGTTGGTATTTCATTGGCAATTCCATCCCATTCCAAAATTCTTTTATCAAACTTAATTATAGTCTGAATCAATGGTATTTTAAAATATAAACCTGAATCTATTATTGGACCACCTACAGGCTTTCCAAATTCAATTTTAATAGCCTGCTCTTTTTCAGTAACTACAAAGAATGAATTCATTACAACTATAATTAATGCAACTCCTATGATATTTAAATAATTCTTATTCAATTATTTTATTCCATTTAATTTTTGATTAAGGAAAGGAACAAGGTTCTCAATATCTTTATCTACTATAATTTTATTTTTATTATTACTAAGTACATGCTCCATTGTTTCCAAATAAAGTCTATCTTTGGTAATTTGTGGAGCTTTATTATATTCCAATAAAATCGATTCAAATAAAGCAACATCTCCTTGAGCTTGATTCGTTCTTTCTATAGCATAACCATTTGCTTCAGTAATTATTTTTTCAGCTTGTCCTTCAACAAGAAATATTTTTTGATTATAAGCTTGTTTTGCTTCATTAATTAATGTTTCTTGCTCTTGCTTTGCTCTATTTACTTCATTGAAAGAATCAGCAACTGGTTCAGGTGGAACAACACCCTGTAATTGAACAAGCTGTATTGAAACACCACACTTATAACTATCTAATAAATCTTGCATATATTTTCTAGCTTCGATTGCAACGGCTTCTCTCTCAGCTTGCAACACCTCTATAAATGAACGATCACCTATCATTAATCTAACAGCTGCTTCTGAAGCATCAAAAATTGTATTTTCTACATTTTTAACATTAAATAAATAATCTTTTGCATCTTTAATTTTATACTGGACAACCCACTTAACTTCAGCAATTTTCAAATCTCCTGTAAGCATCCATGATTCCCCTTCATAACCTCTTGTAGAGTATTGAGTCTTAACTCCAGGGCGCAAAGTTCTAAAGCCAAATTCTTGTTTGTACTGATAATCAACTTTAACTTTTTCAACTACATCTAAAAAAGGAATCTTTAAATGCAGACCAGGTCCTTTTGTACTATTATACTTTCCTAATCTTAATATAACTGCATTTTCATTAGCATCAACAGTATATATTGAACCTAATAATAAAAACGCAACAATAAAAGGTACTAAAAAGCCCCTCATATTCTTAATAGGTGAATTTTTTATAAAATCGTTTATATTTATATCATTATTTGACATTGTCTATATATATTTGAAATTTATATACTCTTAAATTTAAATCAACGAGTTTAAAATTACAACGTAGTTTTAATAAACTTTTTAAGCTTGGGCCCTAAGCTTAAAAAATAAGATAGTTTATTTTATATCCATACCTATCAACTGATTTTGAAGTTTTAAATGATCCTTATCAGCTGATTCATTATTAATAGAAGTATTATCAACAATATTATTATTACCCTTAACTTCTACCTTTAATAGAGTACTATACAAACTACCCTTCCAAGTAAAATTCTCACCAGAAGCATTACAAATCCTGTAATACTTAAATGCACTAGAAAAATCTAATACATTAGTTTCATCTTCAGATAGATTGCATTCAGAATCTTTATTTGAGCTAATATCTTCAATTGATATAATAACATCTTGATTGATTGATTCCTCGATTGGCTGCTCAATTACAACAACATCTTCTATTAGATTCTTATTATCAGCGATAGTATCTACAGGACTAACAACTTTATAGTAAAAAAATAATCCGAAAACTAATCCAAGAGTTGAAAAAGCAATTAATTTATCTTTCATGATTTATTCTCCTTTTTTAATTGAGGTTAACTATAAATATATACTTGCAAGATTGTATTTTGTTCCTAAATGAATATCATTTTGTTTAATAAAAAATCAATAATATATTAGAGTGATGGTAGAATTCTTCTTATTTATGTTGTCTGCTTTTTTTAGTTTAGCTGGAATTAAATTAATCTTATTAAAAACAGGGAACCATGATACTGATATGTTTATGAAAATCATTGGATTAATTTTATTTATACCATCAATATATATTGTCCTTGAAACTTTAAAAATTATTAAATAAAATGAATATACATATAGAATACTGCATAAAATGAAATTATGAACCTGAATTTGACCGTGTGTCAAAAATGATAAAAAAAATTTCTTCTAATTCTAAAATATCAAGCAATAGAGACTATCCAAGATCTGGTTCATTTGAAATTGAAGTCGATGGAAAAATTGTATACTCTAAATTAAAGACATATAGATTTCCAACAGAAGAAGATATTAATAAATTAATCAAATAAAATTTAAAATGAACATCCTATTAATCGAACCATTCTTCACTGGCTCTCATAAGCAGTGGGCTGAAGGTTATAAAAATCACAGTCAACACAATATAGAGATTATTTGTTTAAAAGGGATATATTGGAAATGGAGAATGCATGGCGGAGCAATCACACTTTCAAAAAAATTTAATAATTATGTAAAAAAAAATGGAAAACCTGATTTAATATTAGTAACAGACATGTTAAACCTCCCAGTTTTCACATCATTTTCAGATGTTTCAGAAGTACCTATTGTATCTTTTTTTCATGAGAATCAAATAACATATCCATGGTCAACCCAGGATAGAGATAAAGAGAAAAATAGAGATCATCATTATGGATTTATAAATTATACAACAGCATTAAGAAGTGATTTGATTATGTTTAACTCTAAATTTCATAAAAATATTTTCATTAAAGAACTAAAAAAATTTTTAAAACAATTCCCTGATCATAATGATTTATATAATGTTGATGAAATCGAAGATAAATCAATTGTATCTTACCTTGGGTTAGATTTAAAAAAATTTGATGCATATAAAAATAATTCACAAAATAAAATTCCAATAATACTCTGGAATCATAGATGGGAATATGATAAGAATCCTGATGATTTTTTTAATTGTTTAAAAAAATTAAAAAAAGAAAAAATTAAATTTAAGCTCATTATACTAGGAGAAGAATTTCAGACAGAAATGCAGGTGTTTACTGAAGCTAGGGATTATTTTTTCGATGAAATAATTCACATGGGTTATTGTGAATCATTCTCTGAATATGCTGCTTTTCTAAATAAAGCTGATATTATTCCAGTAACAACAAATCAAGAATTTTTTGGTGTTAGCGTTATAGAAGCTATATATTGCGATGTATATCCATTATTACCAAATAGATTAACATATCCTGAATTATTTGATAATAAAAAAAATCCAGAAAACTTTTATTTAAATTCTAGTGAGCTATTTATAAAATTAAAAGAATATATAAAGAATAAACATAAAAAATCATTGAAGAAATACTCAAAAGAATATGATTGGTCTTCAATTGCTAAAAACTATGATAGCTTAATGAATAAAATAATTAAATAAACAATTATTTTGCCAACGCCCCCATAGGATCCCAAGGATTTAAAGAAATAGGCTTTTGATTAAAAAGTTTCAAAATATCTTTTGTTAAATATTTTTTATCAACAACAACTTCATAATTATATTCATCGAACCATTCATCAGACATCAAGAAATAACCCTTGTCTCCGCTTTTATTTCCCCAGCTATTTTCTACTCTCCATTTAGTTGATTTGTTTTTTTTCAAATCAACACCAGTGAATAACATCGCATGGGTCATTTGACTATCTCCGTATTCTAAACGTGTTGCTTTATCCATATTTGAATCTACACCNAAAAATAACTCATAATCATACAATTTATTATCCATAACACCNAAATCTCTATGGAACATTTTTCCTACATCACAACCAAACCAGACAGCNTCATTNTNTTTAATAGATTTAATTGCTGCTTTTTTCATTTCATCAATTGATACATTTAAATATTTTATAATNTGACCTTCANCAACATTNCCTAAATACTTAACAGTATATAANTTATTAAATTTNTTATTAGACATNGGACAATGNATTAAACAAACNTTATCATTTAAATCAATAGGTACCATNTTATTATAAAAGTCAACTGGNNTAATNTTTTTATGGCTAATAAATTTTTTCTTTTTATCTCTAANCTGCCAATCAAATTTNTCTGGNGGTTTACCAATAAATTCACAAAGNAATTTATAAATGGTTGACATCATTTCAANTTTNAATTTTCTTAATTCTTTNAAAGANNNACCACTATNATANTCNTCTCTTAATATACTAGCAAATTTTCTNAGTGTTCTAGTTATTAAAACATTCATTGATCTAGATGAACTTGTATGCAATGATTCTGGCATAGCACTTTGTGGTACAATACCATACTTNTCCATTAAATTAACNAACATATCCCATTGCCCACCATCTTGNATAGGACTATCTAANANNTACATAANAATNCTACTATCAAAANNTTCATCNAANGTNGATAATATATTTTCTAAAAAATAATTTGACTTTTCTANTTTATCAAAAAACATAAAATAACTTTGAGAAAATTCAAAATTAGATAAATTATATTTTTTTGAAAAATCTATTCTCATAAGATTCAATGCAGCAAAGCCCCAACATCTTCCACTAGCCTTTTGATTAGTAACTTTAGACATTTCATTTTTAACAACATCAGAGTAATTATGGTTAAGCTTCCTATAAGTTTCCCAATCCATAGTTACATCTTCTAATTTAGATCGAGTCAATGTATTCATCGTTGTTTTGCAATGATTGCATGAATCAAATTCTTTTTCAAATGATTTTAAATGCGTTTTTGATATATTTTTTGACATATATTTTCCTTATTCTAGTGCCCCCGGGAGGACTTGAACCCCCAACACCTGGAACCGAAATCCAGTGCTCTATCCAATTGAGCTACAGAGGCAGTTATTGTTGGGTGGCTGATGGGACTCGAACCCACGACATCCTGAACCACAATCAGGTGCTCTAACCAGCTGAACTACAGCCACCATTCCTTTATTCAGGGGGCCAATTAACTATATCAACTTCATAAGTATAATATTTTTCCTCAACCCCATTTTCATCTTTAGTTTTAAAAGTAGTTGGAAAATTATGAATTTTAACTAAAACTACTTTTTTATTATTTTTTTTAACTATCATTTCTGTTCCTAAAGGAACATCATTCATTGAATAATATGTTTTTTTTGCCATAAACTTATTAATTAATTTGATCTGGTGAAACTAATCCTAAATTTGGAATAGATATTTTAAAACAATTTCCAATCTCGTCTTTCATCGTATAAAAACCATTCATATAACCAAATGAGGTTTCAAGTGGACAATAACTTTCATATTCAAAATTTGACCCTGGACTTATAAATGGTTTTTCTCCAACTACACCTTCTCCATCAACAATTTTATCTCTNCCTAATGCATCTTTTATATTCCAGTGCCTACTTAATAATTGAACTTTATTTTGACCACAATTATGGATATTCACTTTATATGAAAAATAATACAAAGAATCCTTTGTATTAGATAACTCAGGAACAAACTCTCCTTTAATTAAAACTTTAATATTATTTTGTTTTCTTCTCACTATTCCAATTACTACAATTTATTAATACAGAATCACTATCTATCTTTGTAATCTTTAATGATTTATAAGAGCAATTATTTTTCTTATTAAAAGCTCTATGTTGATTGTCACAAAAAGGCATTTTTTTTGTTAACCCACACGTACAAATACTATATTTTTCACCTTTATTTAATTCTAATTTAATGATATTAAAATTCCTTTAAAATTAATTTTTATATTTTATAGCCGTAAAATACAAATAGGACTCCCTATAATCAGGAAAATCTATTTTATCTTTTTCAAAAATTAATGCATCAGCTCCGATATTGTAAGTCCTATTTTCTAACATCGCCATAAAATTTTTATCAAAAAAAAATTGACCATAATGAAAATAATCAGTCGCTATAATATTTACTTCTTCAAATTCTTTCTTAATATCATTTTTTGAAAAATAAAGATTGAAGTTATTAAAATTATCTCCAGCAGAATCATACACTTCATTATTATTCAATTTTTCACCATGTATTGAATAAATAATAAAGTGCTTATCTGTACAACTAATCAAAAAAATAAAACAAAAAAATATATACTTCATAATTAAAAATCTAAAATAATATTTGTCATGGTAATCACATCTAGAACGTTTATACTTCCATCACTATTTAAATCAACCTGACATAATTCATAATCATCTAAATTTGATTCATCTAAAATTATATTAACAATAGATATAACATCTAAAATATTAATAATATTGTTTTGGTCCAAGTCACCAGCATAACAATCAAACTTATAATACCCCGTTCTTAGATTATCTCCTTTATACAAATACCAATATTCATTATTATTTCCATTTGATTTATAATCAATCGCATAAACTGAATTGCTACTTCCACCAATAATTTCTAAATCAAAATCTTGATTAATATCATAAATTAAAGGTGAAGATGAATTTGGAAACTCATAAGTAATTGGAAAATTTTGAAATATTTGACCATCAATATTAAATAAATAAACTTTACCAAGATCACTACTAGCAATGATATCAGGATATGAGTCATAATTCATATCAGAGAAAACAATAGAACCAACAACCCCGCCATCAATATCAAACTCATATAAAATATTTCCGGATAAATCAAAGCCATAAATACTACCATCATTAAGTCCTACAAATATAATAAGCATATTATTATAATTTAATACACTAGGCGAAGTTGTCACTCTGCTTGAAAAGGGNATATCAAAAACAACTGATCCTTCACTAGAAATTGCATAAACTGTATTATTTTCTGAAGGTGCTATAATAATTTTCTGGTCTAAATAATCTACTATTATTGGAGACACTCTAAACCTACCATCAGATTCAAATGGGAAACCATCGGCAATAGTCCCATCATCATATACAAGATATAAATTTTTAGAATCTGTACCAAAAACTAAATCATCTAAATTATTATTATTAAAGTCTGCTACCGAAAAACCACTTTTATTTTTTTCATTTGAAACAAAATTAAAATTCATAGAAGATGTGCCATCATGATTTAATACCCATAAATTTTGTTGATTGTTTGTATATCCAGCAATAAGAATTTCAAGCTCTGAATCACTATCCAAATTACAAATTGAAGGAGTTCCTATAAGCTGAGAATTTGTTTCAGTTATAAATTTTATTCCATCCTTATCTATACCAAAAATACTNTTACTTTTTGATGAAAAAACNATATCATCAAAACCATCATTATCAATATCTGCCATTGCTGGAGANCCCCANACTTGNCCCCCTGTATCAATTGGAAAAACATCTGTTAACACAGGATTCCCAGTTTCATTTATTGCATGAATCAAACCAAAATGATCTCCAAAGATCAATTCATATTCCCCATTTAAATCTAAATCAGAAATAATGGGTGAGGATCTAACTTCATTTAATGTTGAATATGGGAAACCACTTTGATTTAATGAAACTTCAATATTAAAATTAAATTCCTCATTATAAAATAAATCCTGGATACCTTCAGAATATTCAGCATCAATAGATACATTAAAATCAACTTCACCAAAAGTATCTTGGTCTAGATTAATAATTAAAGAAGTAACCTCTTGATTATTAAAATTTATATTACCAAAATCAATTACTGGATTTACTATAGAAACATTTTCTGTACTAGTTGCGATAGTTGCGATAATGCTTTGTGCATTAATACCATTTGATAAATTTGATATCGAAAAATCATATAGCACTTCTTCTCCTGGATTTGCTACTCCATCTTGATCTAAATCAAATGTTAACCCTTCAAATTCTGCTAATAAAATTAAATTCACTAAATCAAAAGTCATTATTTCATTAGAATCACTTATATTAGAAATATTAATTCCTCCTGGAGAACCATCAGATAAAAAACAGTTCGGATTTGTTCCATCATTGAATTCAGTTCTTTCTAAAGAACTACTAAATGGAGCACCAGCAAAACTACCGCTTGAATTTAAAGTTCCATTAGGTCTATATAAATAGAGTTCATCTGGAGGGCCATCAGCATTTCCATTTAAACTATCATTGACTCTATAAATCAATATCCCATTATCTCCTCCAGGAGTATTGACTTCATATATTCCTTCTTTTACTCTATACTCAACTACAAAATATTCATTAGATGACGGTGAATTAATTCTATATATATTATTAATTGGACTAGATAAAGGATTTATTTCATAAGTACCNCCATCAGTTAAAATTGGCAAATCTGTAATCCAATCTGTATACTTATATTTCATATATGCTGTCATNGATTGAGGTGTATCAGATGAAGCATCCATAACATCCCATCCTCCAACAGCAACTGGAGCAACATCATCCCAATAATGATANAGATCTGGAGCACCTAAAGANTGAAAAAANTCATGNCATAATGTTCCNACAGTAAAATAACCACCNTGTTCTAAGTTTAAATTATAATCATAGACNCTAGAACCATTTATATAAGCTTCTTCACTATAGAGNGCCCATCTATGAGGCCANAACAAATCNGCCCATGCACCAGGAATNCCTCTTACTAGAAATGTAACATTATCTACATAACCATCATTNTTTGANTCTATATCTAAATCNTCNGGAACATCCCCAGATATAAANTCAATNGCATTTTTTAATAAAANATGTTCNCTACTTCTTGCTTGATTATCATTTTCATAACCTATGGGNTTTGTTTNTTGATTATATGGTTTGTAATAATCTCTAGGNTATTCATCTTGNTANGAAATATTTATTGATGGNTCACAATNAGGATAATGNAATGTATTAACNGTCAAAAGATTATAAGAAACTTCTTCAAAATAATGAAGCATTGANGGNCCATCAGAATCATTAAAAGGNATATCATAATATGAACGTGAATTTGGNAANTCTTCCTCNCCNTCAAANCGNATAAACACATTNAAATTATTNACNGTNCCTAATGTTGGAGCATCTCGATATTCAACATCTTCCCAATATGAATTTCTTCGCAATTTATATTCATCACGAGATATCATAACTTTTTTTTCTAACCCAACATTTTCAGGGTTTATTGAATTAACTAAATAAATTGATGGNCTTAAATTGTCATTATTTTTAATAGCATAATAATAAAATCCATCTTCTTGATTTTGTAAAATTGTATACCCCAAATTATCATGTAAATAATGATAATATTCATCTCCTGAAGTTAAACAATTAATTAATGTTCCATCTGGTTGATTTAACTTGACAGGTATATTTTCAAGGTAAGCGCAAACTATGAAATTGATGCTTATTAAAAATACATATATAAATTTTATATATCCCATAAGAAACCTAATCCATTAAATGTTTTTTCATAAAAGAAGTAGAAAACATATGAGCTTTTAATTTACTAGAATTATTTCCTTCAATTGTTACACCCCTAGAAACA
Source organism: Fidelibacterota bacterium (assembly GCA_002705605.1). Lineage (GTDB taxonomy): Bacteria > Fidelibacterota > Marinisomatia > SCGC-AAA003-L08 > D37C17. The sequence goes on from PAJD01000030.1 coordinate 16,550, forward strand.
CAAAATGATAATCCTATTTTTTGTAGTGTAGGAGAAGTCATAGGGATATTTAAAAAATTCATTAATGGCGTTCCATCATCTCGAACAGTGAATCTACATTCAGTAAAACTATATCCATGTTCAACAAAAGTATAGGGCCTATCAGAATCAAATCCATGATAAGAATTTTCATAAACAGTAATATTAATATTTTCTTTTTTATCATTTAATGAATCAACTAATTCTTCACATGCTAATGAAGGAGTCCAATCATCTTTCTCTCCAATTAAAATATGTATCGGAGCTTTAGTAAAATCCATAGAATCTGATCTTACAAAACAAGGTGGATAAATAGGTAAATGCGCAGCAAAGCTATTATATGGATTAATTGCATTTATTAAATTATTCCAACCAGAAAACAAGGCAACCCCTCCTCCTAGGCTCCAACCAGTGATAGCTATATTATTTTTATCAATATTTGTATGATTTGATAATACATCTAAAGCTTGATAGCTATCTAGAATCATTGTAGCCATTGTAACCTCAACTTGAGAGCCAACTGTTGAAGTAACATCTCTACTAGAAAAACTTTTCAATTCAAAAGTTGCAATTCCCATATCTCTATACATTTGCATATATTCATAATTATGTTCATTCCATCCTAGGCTTCCTGCAACTCCTAAAACTAAAGGGTATTTATCATTAGGATTAAAATCTTTAGGAAATTTTAAAATTCCATAAACTTCTTGAGCATCTAAATCATCTAGAGATACTATAATATCTTTAAATGTAAATGGATTAGCACTTTCAAAAATAATTTTTTCTTCTAAAAAAACTAAATTAAAAAGCAAGCACAATAAATATGTGTATTTTTTATTAATCATTATTTATATAATATTTTATTATTAATGTCAATTCTAATATATTGCATCATCTTCTAGTTCGCAATGTAAAAAATGATTATCAAACACAGCTCCTATTAATAATATGTTGTTATAAAATGCACCAACAGTTGAAGCTGAAAGATCATCTCCTTCACTTAAGAAAATTTCTTCAATTAAAGTATAATCCGATGAAATTCTAAAAACTTGTGATGGAGAAAAATGAGTTTTATCTTTTGCGTGCTTAATAAAATCAAATAACTTCGGGTGAGAACCAATATATAAATTACCATCAAAATCTATCTCGATATTATCAAGTCCACTGTCTATATCTAAAGACTCTAATAATGATAATGAATTGTCTAATTGATTTCTTCTATATATATTCAACTTTTGACCAATAGTTTCAGCGCAATAAACAATTTTTTTATCTCTACTAATATTAATACCATTTGCCATTTGCAAATCTTTAGCTACTTCAATAAAAGCTAAACCATCATAAAATAATATATTAGATTTTGACATTTGAAGATAATCTTCAAATAATTTAAAAAATGGCTTACTAAAGCCATGATCATTGGTCACGTAAAATTGGCTTTCATTAATTAAAACAATATCATTAGGACTTACAAGCAAAGGGCTTGAAATAGTTTTTAAATGTTTTAATTTAATATTATCATAATAAAAAATCTCTACAAAATCTCCATTAGATGTATGATTAACAACTGACAGATATAAATTGTTTTCACCATCAAGATAGGTAGATATGCCATGTGGATGAAATTCAAAATTTAAATTTTCTGTCATATTTATGGGTGAAGAATTAATCTTATTTAAATCATAAAAATAGATATTCCCTTGTAAGGAATTTAAATCTTTATTCTCGATAGGATACAAATAACTAGTTTTTTCAATCTTTCTTCTAAAATCTGAGGATATAATTGCAAGTCCATTATCAAGTATAGTAATATCTTCGGGTCCCGGGATATCTTCTATTTCCTTACAAATTCCATTAAAATGAGGATCAATTTCTTTTAAATGGCCTGAATCGACCACTGTTTTAGTGCTATACAAGGCAACCAGTAAAACAAAAACTTTAAACATAAAATTTAATTAAGAATCATATTAACTATTGTTACAATATCTAATACATTAACCATGCCATCATCATTTACATCACCAGCCCATAATTGATATGGACTCGGAGTTTGAGAAGATATTGCGAAACTAACTGCCAATACTATATCAGATACATTTACCTGACTATCACCATTAATATCACCTTGCATACCAACAAGAATGGAGCCAGATTCTCCATATGAAGGAATTTCATTTCCAAATTGATCTGATACTATTGTATTACCAAACTCTAATGGAATATTTTGACCTAAATCAACTGATTGTGGAATATAATAATTTATATTGGCTATATGGTTTTCTCCATTAGGAATCACACAAGCTTCAAGACTAAACATAATTACAATTAAAGTATTATCTATAACATTATATTCAGTATTAAAACAATCAAACATAGACTCAATTGAACCTGGGTTTACAAATCCACCATTTCCACCACTATTTAGAGGTGAATAAATTTCAAATTGCAACCCTCCAATAGATTCGTTTGAATTTATATACAATGGAATAGAAACCTCTGAATTTGAAACAGCAGCCACATTATCTAAGAATAAAATAGCATCTGCATTATCATACTCAATACATATAGAGCAACATTCACCTTCAGGAGGATCAACATATTCACCATTCTCACACGGAACACCCATTTCTTCGGCACAATCAATTACAATCTCATACCATTGACCATCAAAACATTCAAAAGGATTACATGGATTTTCATTATTAACTTCTCCATTTTCACATTCATCTTCTTCACATTCACCAATGGGCTCATCACAGTTATCAGGACCACAAGTTGTTGGATATAATAAACCATCTACACATGTTATAGCTCCGCCACACATCAAATCAGGGTTACAATCTTCATTACTTTCTTCAACACAATATCCTTCCCCTGGTATATTGCCACCTACCCAATCACATCCACTACCTATACACTCAAAAGGATTATTTATATCAGAACATATAATATTATTTCCTCCATCATCTTCACCATTATCATCACATACACCAATAGGTAAATCACAATTTTCTGGACCACAAGTTGTTGGATACAGCAGTCCATCAAAACATGTTACAGCTTCACCACAGATTAAATCAGGATCACAATCATTATCATCTAATTCAATACAATACCCGGAACCTGACATATTATCTTGGACCCAATCACATCCACTACCATAACATTCAAAAGGATTATCTATATCAGAGCACAAATTATTGCCTCCATCATCCCAGCCTCCATCATCCCANCCTCCATCATCATTCCAATCATTAGATTCAATACACATTTCAAAAACACCATTAGGAGTTGTAACAATNGTCCAATCACAATGNTCACTTTCAGTGCACTCATCTTGNGTTAATTCTGAACAGTCNTCAAAATCTCCACCATCATCATTCCAACCACCATCATCATTCCAACCACCATCATTACCATTAGCTTCAATACAAATACCAAAACTACCTGCAAAATCATTAAATATCCATATACAATCTTCNGTATCAGAACATTCATCTTGGGTTAATTCAGCACAACCTTCAAAATCTTCGTCATCATCATTATCATCTACAAATAAACATTCTGATTCTTCCCAAACACAATATTCAAACTCCCTACAATCATCTTCTTCCAATGTTTCACAATCTATCTCATTTCCTCCATCATCCCAATCATCTTCATCTTCACCTTCAAATAAATCTGAACAATTTATATCTTCATTTTCTAAACACTCATAACAAGCTTCAAGTATCTCATTTATATCAGAGATAGTATCTTCATCGCAATTGTTAAAACATGAACTAAATCCTGGATCTACAATACCTAATGTTGATATGACCCAATCACATGTTTCATCTGGGTTTTCTTGAGGATTTATTTCATTAACACCTGGACAATCTTGAAGGCACTCAGGGACACCATTATCATCCGGCCTATAACAACCTTCTTGGTTCCATATACAACCTAACAAATCACATTCTTCTTCATTATCAATAAATTGACAATCATCTTCCCATTCATACGATACGCATTCTCCATATCTCCAATAGCAACCTTCAGTTTCAAAACACTCATCCTGAGATAATTCTTGACAATTTCTATTTAAATTTATTTGTAAAAATACTCGTTCAGTACTTAATAAAAAGCTAAATGAGATAATTACAAATAAGAATAATTTATTAGATAAGTTCATTAACACTCCCTTGTTATAAAATATATTTATAAAATTTATATAATTTTTANTTTAATAAAAACATATTAAACGAAAAANAATGTAACATTACCANTTAGATGAAAATGTTTTTTTAAATAGTANAATAAANAGCCAATTCATAAACCATGAAAANAAAACATTTAAATANCCTANCCTNCTATATCTCCTAGGAGACTCATAGACATTAAGATTATTTATAATTGATGTTTTNCCATNCTTTCTAATTCTTCTAAATATATCNACATCTTCTCCAGCAACATAATTTTCATTATAACCATTAATTAGATTNAAATATTTTGCATTTATAATCTGACAACCACCTCTTGCNTATCCAAATCCTAAAACGTTCATTATTCTACTAATTAACNAGATAATAAAATGAACAATTTTATCAATAAGNTTTTCACTTNNAGGATNAACNGTTATAGATGGAGAAGCNGCAATTAAATCATTTTTTTTNAAATCAGACGATAAAATATTGAAAAANAAATCAATATCAGGTATTANAATATCTGCATCTAAAAAAATTAAAAATGNATTTGATGAAAACTTTGCTCCAAAATTTCTTGCCTTAGATATATTACATTTATCNTTTTTNTTATAAATAATAACTTTATCAGCAATTNCNTCTGATAAGGANACAGTATTATCAATACTNCTTGAATCAGAAACAATGATTTCTAANTTATATTTATCTTTATAATTATNAAATTGTTGAATTGAATTAACAATATTATCCTGNTCATTTAATGTTGGAATAATAATTGAATACATATNAAANTGAAATGATTTTNCTCATTGAATTATCATTAATTTTTGANGATTGTGTNAAAGGATTAAAATTATAACTAAATCCTAAGCTAAATGAATTCTTCCTAGAATCAATNAATCCTTCTTGTTCATCAANNAAAGGATTGAAATTTGCATTATGCCAATCAATATTTNTAATNCCAAAATGAATTTCAAATCCATTNCTCAATTCTTTAGTAACTAATATTTTGAATGTCTCNAATGATTCACTNANATTTGAAAATCTTTCATATNCAATATTATCNTATTGATTTTCAAGCATCTGANTTGTCAATTCACCACGCTTAGCATTAGAATAAGAAATAGAAAATGTTGAATTAAATTTATTAAATGTATAGTTNAAATATAATTCTTGAGAATGAGGACCAGCCCAAAACCCTAATGGATATCCATGACTGTAGTAATCATTAATAGAATTTTGATGTCTATATAANCTATGATCCGTCCAATTATATTCTAAAATAAAATTATCATTATCAATAANTGTNTTTTTTATCTTAGTTCCAATTTGATATCCNAACCAATTCCTATTAGGCTTATCAAAAGTCATACTNGGATCCCATTCATCCATCAAAAATGAAAAATATAAATTATGATTATCATTAATATNCCAATNTATATCAAATTCCCACTGAATATTATCTAAATCACCTTTATATTGTTGCAATGAAAGNAATGGAGCAAATGGAAGTAAATATAATAAATCAATATTNCTTACTCCATATACAATTGTTTCAGTAGCTCCAATTGTTAAATTNTCAGATAAATNCCAATTAATTCTATGCCCTACTACATAACGATTATACTCNGGAACTTCAGCNCCTATTCCTTCATAAATACCACTATTAATATCATCTTCNATCAAGCTTCTTAAAGAACCATGAAAATATTCAAAATTTATTGTNGAACNAATATCCCAAGTAAAACCAAATTGAGCAAAACTAGGANCCTTAGATGATAAAATTAATGAAGAATTACCAGGNCCCCAATGTCTACTATATTTNCCCATTTCAAAAACAATGGATTNATAATTATATGATAANTTTATATTTGTTACATCAAAATCAAATTGTTCACCNTCAGGATCATTTCCAACCCATGATAANCCTTGCTCATGTGAAAAATNATTNGGNTTATCTGTAAGTCCAAAAAATCTGCTATTATATGCATCCATTNAAATATTAAAATTATCAATAGAGCCTTCCATTGTCAAGCCCCATCCTCCAACTCCAATAGATTTNTCNATAGNGNTCCAAGTACCACCATTTGATTCATAGTTTGNATATATAATAGGTGCAATACATAATCTATTGGCAAAAATACTNGATAATAAAATATTTATTAATATATACTTTTTCATTTTAATTGCATATTTATAAAAAAAGCCTCAAAAGAGGCTTTTTTTATTTTAACTAAAAATTATTTTAGTTTTTTGTACTATAGTCTNAACTAAGATTTATTTAGGAACTACATTCTTTGCAGCTGGACCTCTATCACTTTCGCCAACTTCATAGTCAACAGTTTGCCCATCTCTAAGNGTTTTAAATCCATCCATTTGGATAACACTCATATGTACAAATAAGTCTTTAGAACCATCGCCTGGATCTATAAATCCAAANCCTTTTTTATCGTTAAACCATTTAACAGTACCTGTTTTTACNTCACTCATTAATCGTATTCCTTATAACATTTATTTACAACCGCATAAATTAATGTATTATTATTAAAAATCTATACTTTTTTTAATTTTCTTTATATTCNCCTAATTCTCTTGCTGAGGGATCTTTTACATNAGACCAATTTGGCATCCAATAATGNGGAATCAATTCCNCATGAGANGAGAAATACTTNTCAAATATTTTTCTATAGTAATAACTTTCTTTNGAATTAGGAGTGCAATGTTTATATTTTTTTAAATATTTACTATATTCATCATCACTTACTTTTTGATCAAAATATGATTTTATAATAGTATGCCATGAATTATTTTGACTACTTACTCCATCAGAAAAAGCACATTTATTACGCCATAAAATTTCTTCTGGCAATAAATTATCATTNGNAAATGCTTNTCTTAATAAAAACTTTTCAATTTTATTAACACCATCAAATTTCTTTAATTNTGGAGAAATTGAAAAATAATATTGAACAAATTTTTTATCTAGGAATGGTGTNCTTGGTTCTANNCCATTCGAACTGATACTCCTATCTGATCTAAGCACATCAAAAAAATGAATTTCTTTAATAAGTTTTTCACTTTCATTTTGTAATGATAAAAGGTCAGGAGCATTTTTTAAATAAAAATACCCACAACAAACCTCATCACTTCCATCTCCATTAAATATGACCTTACAGTCTGAATTATTTTTAATATACTTTGACACAAGATAATTTCCAACACTTGCTCTTACGGTAGTTATATCATAAGATTCAATTTTATATATAACTTCCTCAATAGCATCTAAAAATTCATCAGCAGATATTTCTACATGATGATGATTAGATCCAATATGCTTGGCTACTATATTGGCATAATGAAGGTCAACACTTCCAGGCATTCCTATTGAAAAAGTATCTAGATTTTTATTATCCCCATATTTTGCTACTAAAGCAGCGATTAAACTTGAGTCTAATCCACCAGATAGCAAACACCCAATTTTTCTTTCAGACATTAATCTTTTTTTAACAGATTCAGTTAATGTTGTTTTTATATTCTTAATAATATCAGATTCATCTGTAATATTTTCAAAATTTAATTTATAGAAAGGATTAAATTTGTGAATACTATCTGAAGAAAACCAAGTTCCAGGTTTAAATGGGATTATTTTATCACAATTTTCTACAAGAGGCTTAGCTTCAGAAGCTATATAAATATCATTATCTTTATAACCTACAAAGCCAGGTCTAACACCAAATGGATCTCTAGCTGAGTATAAAATATTTTTTTTCTCATTATATAAAACAAACATAAAAACACCATCTAGCTCTTTAACTGTTTGCTCAATTCCAAATTCCTTATAAAGGTGTAAGATAATTTCACAATCTGAACCGGTTCTTAAATGAAAGTTATATTTATTAGCTAAATTTTTAAAATTATATATCTCTCCATTACATATTAAAGATAAACTATCATCATCTGGATGAGATAAGGGTTGATTTCCACTTTCAGAAATACCAACAATAGATAATCTATGAAAACCAAATAATATACTATCTTCAAAATTTTTATATTTTGAATTATCTGGACCTCTATATTGAATTAAATCAATAGAATCTTTAAGATTATCTAATGTTTTACTTTTACCTTTATATGAAAAAATTCCACACATATGCTTTTCACTAATTTTTAATTAATCTAATAAATAGGGGTATAAATTAAGGAAACTAGTCTTTAATTACTTAAAATTAAATTTACCATTGAAATAACATCTGTAACATTCAAGGCATTATCATTATTTATATCAGCTACTTGATTATATTCTCCAGCTAATATAAGATTAACTACACTAATAACATCTACAACATTTAATTCACCATCAGCATTAATATCACCTGGAACAGAAGATACCATTTCATCAATTAAAATTTGAATTTGGGCATATAGTTCATTTAACTGAGAATTAGATATAGACGAACCTGAATAATCGCCAATATATCTTCTTTCAAGACTTGGGTCTACCAATGCAATTTTTTTTCTTGCTCCATCAGTACCTTCTAAAAACTGGTTCCACACACCCATAGTAAAGTCTTGAACCCAAGGACCAGTTACATTCCATGAGTTTACTGAACCTGCACCAATACCTATACCAATTAATACAACTTTATCTGTATCCCATGCTCCACTATCATTTAAATCACACAACTGTGTGAAAATTTGACGTCATCCACCTCAAGATTCCCAACCAAAATAATTAATTGTAATTTTACCTTCAAAATATGAAGGTCCAATAAAAGTACCATTTAAATCACTATTTGTATTAGTATCTTGAAGGGAATAATCATAATCTTGAGAAAAAGAAAATCCAATTAAAATGATGATTAATACTTGTTTTATTTTTTGAAAATTCATTTAGTTAAATTTATTAAAAAATTAAAAAATATAAAATAATTATTTCCTCAAATTTGATTTTGAAAAAATAATATCTGAAATTTCTTGATCAAACTGGATATCTTTTATAATCCATTCTGTACCTTTACTATTTTTTTTAAGTTCATCCTTAAAAATAAATCTCGTAGGAAACCATCTATCTCCTATTTTTTTTATACCATCCATTGAAGTTGACTTTAATAACTTTCCACTCTTTGCATATAACTCCTCTTTTATAGGTAAAAAATATTCTGCATCTACCCATTCACGTCTTTTTGGATAGGAAATACCTTCAGTTTTTGCTTCTAAAAATATAATATAACATTTTCGATTGTTAATATACTCTTCGCCTTCTAAAATAGCTGAATATAATTGGTCAAGTGGCTTATCTTCCATGACATCATTATATGACATATCTGAGCCCATAATTGATTGTCTTAACATATGACCTGATATTTGAATAATTCTATCTGTTTGAGGGGAATAAGTAAGTAAAATGTCATCTAGCTTCAGCATTTTACTTCCTTGCTCTCTTGGAGGAGAAAGATATTCTGTAAACGCTTTATCTGTGCCAACTATCCAACTTTGTGAAACAATAGTTCTACTTGCTCTTCTTCCATGCACAATCATCTCACTTGTTATAACTCTATTTTTTGAATTTAAATTAAAGTCAATTTTATTTATAATTTCATTAACATTTAGATCACTTGATATGATGGTACTTAATAAAATAAGTATAATTTTATATTTCATGCTTCCAATTCCTTAAATAATTGAGCCATTTCTCTGCTGTAAATTGCACGTCCTGCAAGCATAGTTCCAAATACTGTTGCTAAAATACCAGGAATAAATCCGATATAAAATAATTCAGACGTTACTTGAGGATAAAAAACATTGGGCATAGCAAAATTTGATGAATTCAAACTATCAATTGCTTTAGAATAATCAAGGCCTACCCTTTCTAAATAAGAAGTAATTGATATCCCAATCATTGTTCCAAATAAGCTCCCTAAAAATCCAATCATCAATGACTCAACTATCATTGATTTAAAAACATGGCTTTTTGTCTCTCCAATAGCTAAACGCATTCCAATTTCACCATATCTCCTAAGGCCATTCATTATTCCCATATTCCATAATACAAGAGTAACCACTATTAGAAACAATGCCATAATAATAAACATTATAACATTACTAAAATCAACTATTGTTGACATTTGGTTAGAGTCTCTTAAAGCAAGCATGAAAGGTCTATAAACATCAGTAGTATCAGAAAATTGAATATTATATTCATTCCTCATAAAAACAGTTTCTTTATCATCAAAAAATAAATTTTTTTCATAGCCTAATATTTCTGATGATGCATTTTCCATATCTAAGGCAATTTCTGCTCCTTTAATATCTACAATCATCATATCTTTGTCTATAGGTCCTAGATTTAAGTTGAATATTCCTGAAACTAAAAAATTATAAGTTGAAAATGCACCATCCATTGTAGAACCAATAAAGGTAACAATATTTCCAGGATTCACATTTAAGCGTTCAGCCAATCTTTCACTTAATAAAATTTCATTTTTATTAGAAAAAATTTCACCTTTTGTAATTTTATCATCAATACCCCAAACTTTAAACTGCTTTGAATTATTTGATAAAAAATCTATTCCTAATCCAAAAACTGGACTTTGCATTAATGTCTCTCCATTACTATCAGGAACATCTAACAATCCTGCAAAAGTAATTCGTCTAGTCCACATATAATCTTGATATTTTTCTTCTAAATCATTAATTAATTTATCTGATTCTAATAATGCTAAATCATTTGGTAATAATTGATATTCTAAATTATATGCATGTGTTACAACTTTAATATGACCTGAATTAACTAATGCTGTATTAAAAAATAAGGAGTTATAAATACCATTTAAAAAACCACTAAAAAAAATTATTATTGCAACAATAGATGTTATAATTATTAATGGGAAAAAACTACGGGATCTATCTCTTATCAATCCTTTAAATAAAAAGTTTATCATAACACTGTTTTCCCTCTTATTGCATCCACAGGATTCATCCTGGATATTCTTCTTGATGGAATATAGCTTACTATAAGCAAAATAATAAAAACTATAATCGCTGTTGCAATTAAAAGTAATGGAGAATATACTGGCATAAGAGTTTTTGAAATAATTAAACCCATATCAGAATAATCAATCGGTAAAGGAATTCCATTTATATTAAAATAATATAGAATGGGGCCAAACAATACTGCTGTTAAAAAAATCGCAAGTATTGCATTTAATGCACCTTCTAAAGTAAATAATAGAACGACTCGTCCCTTTTGCATTCCAAGAGCCATTAAAGTTCCAATTTCTTTCTTTCTTCTAAATATTGATAATGTTTGAGCATTAAATATTCCCATTGCTGCAAGTGCAAGTAAAATAATATAAATCATAATTGCATTAGGTCTATCTTGCTCAATAATAGCTTTCATATCTCTAACTAAATATTCAACATCTCTCTTAATCCAGTCTTCAGAACTATGAAGCTCTTTTATCCCTTCTTTATAAACTACATATGTTGACTCATTTGGCATAGATAAAATATCTCTAGCAATATTAAGAGGAATCCAAATATGCCCTATATCTATTTTGAAGTTCCCAGAATCCATAATATGTATAATCTCACCTTCAGCTGCATCGTAAGTTCTAGACGCATCCATCCATCTAATTGTAAAAGTGTCTCCTAATTCTAATTTTGAATATGCGGCCATTCCTTTGCCTATCATTATTGGAATATTAGGGCCATTATATTTTATTAATTCTTTTGTAGGGATATTTAAAATTGATTGATCCAATGTAATTCCTTTCATAATTACAGGAACAATTCTACCGTTTGGATAAATAGCTGCCTGACTTACTAAAACTTCTAAAGCTTTTTCATCTTCAACTATAGATTTTAATACTTGAGGTGTTTTAGAGTGTGAATCTTCAAAGGTTATAGGATCATAAGGATCATATTTAGGGTGCCAATATGCTCCTCCAGAAATCTCTGTATCAATTGATACATTCATAGCATGCTCCATCATTCCTGAGTACATGCCTGAAGAAAATATAATCATAAAAATTGAAACAGATGTTACAAATACATTTAACCAAGTCCTTATACCAGCCCCTAACAAATTTTTTATAGCTATCTTAAATAACATATAATCACTTATTATTTTTATCTTCTGATATTTGACCATCTTCTAAAGAAATTATCCTTTTTAAATAGCTCATTATCTTTTCATCATGTGTTGAAAAAATAAAAGATGTTTTGAAATCCTTATTTAATTTTCTCATTATTTCCATAATATGAAAAGAATTTTCAGAATCAAGATTAGCTGTTGGTTCATCAGCTAAAACAATAGTTGGTTTATGGACAATTGCTCTTGCAATAGCTGTCCGTTGACATTGGCCTCCACTTAGCTGATTTGGCTTTGAATCTATTTTATCAATTAACCCTACGGATTCTACAGCACTATAAACCATATCTTTTCTTTTATTTTTATCTATTTTATTTAAGATTAAAGGTAATTCCACATTTTCATAAACAGTATAAACTGGTAAAAGATTATAATTTTGAAAAATAAATCCCATATGCTTTCTTCTGATCAAAGCACGGTCTTTATGAGAAGTTTCATTAATTAAATTATTTAAAACACTCACCTCTCCAGATGTTGGTGAATCTAAACCACCTATTATATTTAATAGTGTTGTTTTTCCTGAGCCTGACGGTCCAACTAAACCAGAGAATTCACCTTTTCTAACCGTTAAATTAATATCATTTAAAGCTGTAAAAAAATCTCCCCCTATAGGGAATTTTTTTATTAATGATTTTATTTTTATAATAACATCTTTTTTCATAAAACCTTTCTAATGATTATAAATAAACATTATTTTAAAATTATCTTGAAATTCTGAAGGATTAATTGATAGCATACAATTAATACTAAAATAATCAAACATAGTTGACCACCTTAAAAGATTATAAGAATCATCGGTCTCCCAATCTTTGATTGTAACAAACATTAGATCATTTAACATTCCTATAGGCATACTTGCTATTAATGAAGAGGATGTTTGATGCAAAATCCAAGGATTTTGGTCAGTATCCGCTGTACTCTCTTCAGAAATAATTGAAAAATACATTGATTCAGAAGAGATTAAAAGACCATTTAAAAGAGGGAATGTATAATCTGCTCCTAGTGTAATCATATCAAAGCGATTTAAATTTATATCCTTTGATGATGACAAAACACTTGCACCTTCAAACCATAATCCCATTAAACCATCATATCTATAATCTATTCCAATTCGATGATTTTTTCCTGGGAACTCTATAGATGGTTGATTATCAATAATTTGAGGTGCTTTGAAAACTTCATGATTTGTATTATCTCTATCATTATGATAACTCAAACCGAAGCTTCCGAGGTTATTTAAAAATTCAATACGGCTACCACAAGAAAGTGTTTTATCATCAATGCACCACATCCAAAAAATTGAACTTTCAGATGGAAAAAATTGTGTTCTAATAGCCTTAACACCATCTGTTTGTCCAGTAGTAGAAGTAAAATCAATTGTATCAAACCAATTCAATGGCCTAAAGAGAGATGCTGTACCAAAAGATATTTTTTGCAGTCCTATTCTAAAATCATATTTAGGATTAGAATGTCGCACCCACAATCTATAATTCTGATTTGTATTATAAGTATCAGAACCAAAATATTCAGAAGTTAATTTTCTACTCCATTCAAAATCTAAATTATCATTTGCTTTTAATGAAAGTTCTGCAATATATCCAAAATATGATAAATTTTCAGAGTCATTTATAAAATTCGTATCCACCCAAAGTTGCCCTTTATAAGAGTAACTAAAAATAAAAGATAAAAAGATTATATAAATAAAGTAATTACAATAAAATTTCATGAATTTGAATTTATTATTCATTTTTATTATTGAATTACATTAGTTCAAAATAAACTGGGAGAATATCATTTAAATGTAAATACTCTATGACTTTAATAATTCCAAATAAAAATAAAAAACCAAAAGATTCAGTTAATACTCTTTCTATTTTTTTTATATCAATATTCATTTTCTCATTTAAATCAAAAGATCTATAAATATTAAAATTCGGAAATATTTTAGGAGTCCTATTATAATAATTCATGTATTCTTTATTATGATTACTTATCAAATTTTTCTCTTCACTTAACATTGTATTTCTATATATAAAAATCCACAATAAAAAGAATACACTAAAAACTAAAATTGATTTAATAAAAAAACAAAAACCCATTAACAATATAAAACTAAAGAAATAAAGAGGATTTCTCATTAACGAATATGGACCTTTAACAATCAACTTTTGAGTTTTATTTCCTTCAATAAATAATGAAGACCAAATTCTTCCAAAAACACCTATTAAACCAAAAAGATATCCAAAAAATTCTAACCAATTATAGGTTGGGCTCCAATCACTTACTTTATTATCTGAAAACAATAATACTACAATCATTATTAATAAAAATATTCTTGAAATTAACAACCTATATCTAGCAGCAGCAGTCTTTGGCATTACTTTATTCCTTTCCACATACTTTTTTTATACTATTATAAACAACTTGTAAACCAAACATATAATTTTCAATAGAAATTCTCTCATCAATTCCATGCATTGTTTGAATATCTGATTCATCAACAAGCACAGGTATTATACCATAACAATCAACTCCTTTTTCTTGGAAAAACTGAGAATCTGTCCCCCCAATAGTCATAAAAGGAATAACAACTGCATTTGGTTTTCTACTATACAACTCTTTTGATACTACATTAAAAAATCTATTATCCCATTCTGATATAAAATTATTACTTGGTATTCTTTTGGGAGTAAAATTAACTCTCTTATCTTTAACAATCCTTTCCAAATCTAATAAAAAATCTTCAGGATTAGTATCAGGTAATAATCTAATATCTAGTGTTGCATTTGCTTTTTCAGGAATAATATTTGTTTTATATCCTGAATTAATTTGAGTTAATGAAATTGTATTTCTAAGCATTGCATTAACAGTTGTTGATTTTTCAGAAACTTTGTTTGAAAATAAATAATGTATAATAGGATTATTAATATTTTTCATAACAAATCCTTCCGTACCACCTTTATTATCACCTATTCTATAAAACATCTCTTCTATAACTGGATTAATTTCTATTGGAGTTTCCCAATTTACAATTTTTGATAATGCAGTTGCTAAAACCTGATTTGAATAGCCATCAAAAGGTCTAGAGCCATGTCCTGAAAGTCCATTGACTTCAACTTCTACCCAAAATGATTTTTTTTGAGCCACAGCAATAGCAAAAACATCCATACCCGGGAATGAATCAGTTGAACCAATACCTCCTTCATCCCATACCCATTCTGGATCTAATAAATCCCAATGATTCTCAATCATCCACTGAACTCCATACTCTCCTAAAATTTCTTCATCAGCAACAGCTAAAAATTTAACTGTTCTATCGGGTACCCAACCTTCTCTATTTAATAAAATCAAACTTATTAATTGCATCATTCCAAGAGATTTCATATCTAATGCACCTCTACCATAGATAATACCATCTTTAATTTCTGCCCCAAATGGGTCAGTACTCCAAGCATCTAAGTCAGCAGGAACTACATCAACATGATTTAATAATAGCAATGGTTTAAGATTAGAATTTCTTCCTTTAATTTCAGCTAATAGGTGCATTCTTCTTGGATCTTTATCAACAGTAAATGTCTGATATGATATCTCATTTTTCTCACATAACTCAGCAAGCCAATTAATTGCTTTAGTTACATCTCCAGGAGGATTGCTCGTATCAATTTGAATATATTTTTGTAATAGACTAACAGATTCTATCTGAACTTGATCCCAATTAGGATTAGCAAAAATTGTTGAAAGGAATATTAATATTTGAAAACAATATATTAATTTTGATTTTATATACATATTATTCACCCAATAATTTATTAAAAAAAAGACTCATTTTGAGCCTTTAATTTTTATTAATACATTGTAAATTACTATATGGAACTAATCATATTAATAATCTCAGCTTTCATAACATCATCTATATCTGCTGTGCTTGGAATGGGTGGAGGAATAATTTTACTTGGAATTATGGCAATTATAATTCCAAATGGATATATGGTAATTGCTTTACACGGCATAATACAGCTAATTAGTAATACTACACGTACTTTTGTTTTCAGAAAACATCTCAAAATGAAATTAATTAAGGAATTTTTAATAGGTGCTATAATAGGTGCTGGTCTTTCAGCTACAATAATATTTTTACTAATAAAATTTTTTGAAGTTAGCTCAGCAAGTGAAATAAAGGTTGATTTTTTAAAACCTATAATTGGGATTTTTATTATTTGGTATCTTTTTTTAAAAGGACCAAAAAAAGAAAAAGAATCTAAATCATTTATTAAAGTAGGTGGCATTAGTGGTCTAGCCTCAATTTTTGTCGGAGCAACGGGTCCACTGATTGCACCATTTTTTTTAAACAGCAATCTAAGTAAAGAAAATATAATAGCAAATAAAGCTGCATGCCAAATGATTACTCATTTAACAAAAATTCCATTATTTATATTTTTCTTTAATGTCAATTATATTGGAGAATATAAATTACTTTTTCCATTAATATTAGCAGTATTTATAGGTACAAATTTTGGTAAAAAAATATTGAATATGATTCCTGAAAAACTATTTGTTAGATTATTTAAAACAACTTTGTTTATTATTGCTCTTAAATTGATTTTCAGTTATTAATAATTATTTATTAATAAAAATTGGAATTAAAGAAGAAAGCAATATGTAGGAACCAAACAAAATTGTCATCTCAAAACTTAGACCAAACCAACTTGCATTTTGATAAAACAATATACTAGAAAATAAAAACAATTTTATTAATCCGTAAATCTTGAATGATTTTTTGTTATCCAAAATTGAAGAATAAATAAAAATATATACAAAAATATAACCTGCATATAAATAATTTAAATTTAAAGATTGATTATCAAATAAAATAAATAGATGGAACATCATAATAGATGCAAAAAAATATTCTATCCAAGAAAATATAACGAAATTCCTTGGATTATAAGGATTGTATTTTTTTTGATCATAAGGATTTAAGATTTTTTTAATAGGATATTTAAATTTAACATCAACAGGCCTCCACCCTGTTGGCATAAACCAAATTCTAATTTTATCTAAAATATTCTTAGTTCTCCAAGAATCTTTTAACAATTGCCATAAATGTTTAAAATTAATAATCACAGGATTCCATGTAGAGGCAGGTGTCAATGTTCCATATACAGGCTTTACTTCAGACAACTCCTCTTGAAACGTTCCAAATAGTTTATCCCAAACAATAAATATTTGACTATAGTTCTTATCAATATATTCTGGATTTATAGCATGATGGACTCTATGATGTGATGGAGTTACTAAGATATATTCTAGAATGCCCATTTTATTAATAAGCCTTGTGTGATACCAAAATTGCATAAACAAATGTATAGGCCCTAAAATAGCAAAAACATATGCTGGGATACCAAGCAATGCAGCTGGAATCATTAATATAGCTGCATAATTAAATGTTTGTGAGATTGACTGTCTAAGAGCACAAGACAAATTAAACTCTTCACTTGAATGATGTATAACATGTCTATTCCAAAAAATATTAACTCTATGATTCAATCTATGCAACCAATACCCTGTAAAATCCTGGACTACTAATGCACATAAAACAACTATCCATAATTGCTCTATTTTATATATAGAAATATTTTCAACTAACCAGGAATAACTAACAATAATAATACTTATCTTTAAAATATTTTTTATTATATTTGTCATCCCAGAACTTAAGCTAGATATCATATCAGCATGTCTATTTACCACTATCCCTTTATATCTAGCAAACACTTCCTCTATTGCAATTAAAATCATAAATAGAGGAATAGCTACAAATAATGATTTTATATAAAAACTCATTAAATATTATCTCCAATTATGATATTAACAACCAAAATAATATCTAAAATATTAAGAATATTATCAGTATTTATATCAGCTATTGATATATATTCATTATTTATTACATAATCAACTATCACTATAATATCTAAAATATTTACTATTTGATCATTATTTATATCTCCAAGTAGTTCATTTGAACCAATATCTAAAAACTGATATAAAAAATTAAATGAATCATTTAATATCTGATAATAATAATCATTAGGCTGTCCTGATATCCAATTTCCATTTAATGATCCCCAATATTCATGTCCTTCGCCTTCTTCAATAAAAATTTCATTTTCTATTCCCATTATATTCATTTTATTATGAATTTGGCTTGAGCCATAAACAATAGGAAGCGTAATATTTATAGTAAAGGGTAATCCAGAATCTGATGGAACAACAATATCTAATGAACCATGAAACATAATAGCAGGCACATTGTCATCTTCATTTATATAATCTAATTCAGCAATAGCACCCCAACAGCTTACAATCGCTGTAGGTCTACTACTATGATTATAATTATTACCCGAACAATCAATACAACCTAAATCTGGATCATTTCCACTCCCATACGTAGATTCAGGTCTATCACTATCATCATAATATGCTAAATGTAAAGATATAAAACTACCGGCACTACTGCCCCATAAAAATATTTTTTCAGGATCAATTCTTAACTCTTCATGAAATTCTCTTAAATATCTAATAAGAGCACTAGCATCTTGTACCCCCCTATAAACTGCCCTTTCACCACTATAAGTACTTACTATATTTAATCCAAGTCTATAGTTTGCACTTATACCTACATAGCCTCTTTTTGCTGCATCAGCCGCTAAGGTGGTCATATCATCTGATTCATTACTACCTGAAAAAAACGAGCCAGGATGAAGGAATATAATTGCAGGCCTTGCAAGCTCTGTATCTCCAGAAGGTTCATATATATCCATATCTAAATCAATATCAATAGTATTCCATTCAAACAAAAATATAAAAGGTAAATCAGGAGCATTACCATATATGACATTTTCTGTTTTATCATAGTCTGTGAAAATTTCATCTAGATATCTTTCTTGAGGAAAAACTTGGAAACAAAACATTAAAATCAATATGTAAAACTGTTTATTCATAGAATAAATATAATAACTTTTTAGCTACTTAGAATAATATTAATTAACTCAATAATATCTAATACATTTATTGAACCATCTTGATTTACATCTGAAGCAGCAAATTCTTCATTATTTGGGACATATGTATCAATAGAAATATTAATAATTAATACAATATCAATAACATCAATTGAACCGTCAAAGTTATTGTCACCAATACTAAATTGTTCACTATAATAATAAGATTTCTCTTTTAGAGTAATTTGGACTTCTTCTGAATCAGATTTAATTTGATAATAATAATAATCATTGGGATATAAAATTTCATTTAAAGACCAATCCTCCCACTCTACAATACCAACATTATCAAAATATACAATAGACTCTACAGAATCTGTAGGGAATGATACCATTCTCAAATCAACATATTTAGAATTTTCAGGAACAATAATATTTTCATAATACTCTAACCAATCTGAAGTACCATCAATATCATTAGTATATCGTGTATCGATAGTACCACTACATCTAGATTCATAGAATCTTACACCAATTTTAGCGTCATTTGCATTTTCTGTTTTTATATAGCCTCTTACTGAAATCTCATTGGGATCTGAAACTAATGGATAGCAGTAATAATTATCAACTAATGCATTATCAGTATTATCCGGTGTCCTAATCATTTTAATTGAAGAATTGCCATTCCAATAAGTTAAAGTATCTAAAAAAGAAGTCCTCATATTCCAATAATAAGTATTTTTATTTACGCAAGAATCAACGACTGGATTAAAATCAAAATCACCCATCCAAATAATTTCTCTTCCTAATCTAAATTCTATATCTTGTGAAGAAATAATATCTTCAATATGAAAATTTTTATCTAATTTAATTGGTTTAGAAATGAAACCTCCACTATCATCTTGGTCAAGGACTAAAGTTGTATCTTTAGAAAAAGAATAATATGGTTCTCCATATACTAGCTTCGCAAAATTATTTTCTCTATCAACTTTCATGAAAGTATTTAGCTTTCTAGATTTCATAGATAAGAAATCAAGAATATAATTTCCTATTTTACCTGTTGCTAAATTTGGTAAATAATAATTTAAATAAATTGGAATTGCTTTATATTCAATAAAACCATTTTCATTAAAACTTGTATTTAAAATTAATGAAGACCACGTTTCAGGAAAATTTTGATCAAATATAAAATTCCCAAGAGAGTGAGCAATAAGTTTATTATTATATAATTCAAAACCTTGAATAACATGAGGATGATGCTGAACAACAATATCAGCTCCAGCATCAACAGCATAATGCGCCATTTCAATTGTTCTATCAGTTAATGAGTTATAAAAAGGATTGTATTCATAAACTGAATCCATACGATTACTTGGTTCAAAGCTATACTCATAACCAGTATGCATTTGATAGACAACAATAGAACTATCAAGATCAGAATCTAAATAATTCATCTGATTATCTATAGATTGTTCTGTCATTGGACAGAATCCTGGTGAATTTTCTCCAGCTGTATTAAGAGGTTCACAAGAATCACCTTCATCTTCACCGTTTACACTACTAGAACTAAGGAAAATTATTTCTATACCTTCATCATTTACTAATGATGAAGGGGCACATGCTGAAAGACTATCAAGACCTGAACCACCATAAGAAATCCCAGCATCATTTAAATATAAGTTTGTTGATATAATACCATTTGACATATAATCTAATACATGATTATTACCTAAATTTAAAAAATCAAAACTCACATTGATAAGCTCAGGTACTATTTCAGGGCATGAATGAAAAACAATTTTACAACTTTCATAACCAAGATGAGGAGTTGAAGTATCTAATGTAATTACAGATTCTAAGTTCCCAACATTAATAAAATTTGAATTTTGGAAATAAGATTCAACTCCATCAAACAAAACGCCTGTTCCACATTCTGGAATAATTCCGGGAGAACCAAAACCATCACAAAAATCATTCGGCATTAAACATAGATTATCTTCTAATTCTTGATTATTATTACTATAACTGTTTGCATTAGTACAATAGTATCTCCTCCCAAGCATTATATCACCGACAAAATTCATAGAATTTTGCGCACTAATATCTATGGAAAATAATAAAAATAAGAAAGCTATTTTAGTCACAATCTTCATGTACTTCAGTTTTAAAAGGTTTAAAATGAACATGTTCATTAGGGATAAGAAAACTTGATAAAAACTCAACAGATATGATATAACAACCTATGCTAAAACCTACCCAATTTTGAACAATGAAATCTGAATATACGTGACCTATATGAAACAAACCATGGAACCTAAGGCTCCATCTTAAAATTTCTATAAAATATTTCTTTAACATTAATCCTCTAAAATTATATTTATAATTTCTGTAATATCTAAGACATTAACTACCTCATCATAATTCATATCTGAGATACTTAATTCTTGAAAATCTAATTGTATATCATCAAGTATAAATGAAACTATTAATACAATATCTTGAACATTTAATATAAAATCATAATTAACATCTCCTGTTACTGTACATTCTGAAGTATCTTGATCCCAAAAATCTGACATTCCAATACATTCAGGATAAGGAGGACATAGTTTATTCCAAGATATATCAAATTCAAGATAGTCATTATGATTGGAATCTAATTCACATATTGTTTCTGGAATAAATCCAGATAAATAATTACCCTCTAATCTAAGAGTTGTAAGACTTGTTAATTCATTAATCTCCTCTGGTATAGGACCAGATAATTGACAATATATATATGCTCCACACATCAAACTTGTTAATCGTCCATTCTCCCATTCCTGTATTCCAAGTTCTAATGGCTCAACTATACCATTTTCATTTGAATTCCATGAATAATTTTCTCCATCTACTAAAAGTGACATCCATGAGTCACTAGAATCCATGAATGGGTTTGGGGAACCACAATAGTTATCCCAATCCTCACAGCCTAAATCAATTTCACTCTCATAACTATTATCAATCATTTTTTGAATAATACTTAAATCTCCATTATGGAAACAGGCTCCATTGATTTCCACATAACCTTCATCACAATTCTCTATATCAAATTCATCACATTCAGGCATACCTTGCCATGATGGTAAACTTGTTCCAGGGATTTCATTTCCATTTTCATTAACACACCAGCAATATCCAGTTGAACCCCAACATTGCATAGGTTCCCAATTACAATCATCAGTACATTGTGGTATAAAGCAACCTACCATTCCATCACAATCATCAATAGCAGCTGATTGTTGATCACAGCAGTCCTGGAGAAATGCCACATTAGTCAAAATAAAAATAGTTACGGCTAACTTAAATTTATTCATATAAATATTCCTTTTATTCATATCAAATTATATGATATTGATATATAAAATTTTAGTAAAATTTTGTAATAATTGTTATAAAATTAATAGAACATAATAAAAAAGCCTCTAAAAGAGGCTTTTTTATTAATGTAAACTATAATATTTACAAAAAATTATTTAGGTACTACTTTAGTTGCGCAAGGCCCTTTTTCTCCAGATGATTCAGTAAATTCTACACTCTGACCATCTTTTAAAGTTTTATAACCTTCCATTTGTATTTCACTCATATGGACGAAAAGATCTTTCCCTCCATCTTCAGGCTCTATAAAACCAAACCCTTTTGAATTATTAAACCACTTAACTGTACCTTGCTTTACATCACTCATTCTTATATTCCTTTAATTAACTATATTAATATTAGAAAATACAATTAATTAATATATATACAAAAGATAAAAAATTATTCATCATCATCTATCAAATGAGGAATATCATGACAATTTTCACTAAATCCACAATTTTTACATGAATAATGACAATTAATTACAATAACTTCTGTTTTGCAAACAACACACTGTTTCTTTTCTATCATAAACAAAAATATTTTTTTTTAAATTACTACCTGTGAAAATTAATATAATTTTATAAAAAATGAAATTCTTAAAACCAAAAATAATTATTAGTAAATGCTTAGAATTTGATGCGTGCAGATATGATGGTCAATTAATAAATAATAATCACATTAATAAACTAAAACCATTTATTGATTTTATTCCTGTATGTCCAGAAGTTGAAATTGGTATGGGAACACCTAGAGAAACTATAAAAATTGTTGAAAATAAAAATGAAACATTACTCTATCAATCTGCAACAAAAAAAGATTTCAATGATAAAATGAATTCATTTTCAAAAAAATATTTAAATAATGTAGAAAATATCGATGGATTCATTTTAAAATCACAATCTCCATCCTGTGGATATAAATCAGCTAAAATCTATCCAAAAAAAAACAACGCTTCAGCTCTTAAAAAAGGAGATGGAATATTTACAAGAAACATCTTATCAAAGTTTCCAAATCATCCTATTGAAGAAGAAAAAAGATTAAATAATATTTATATAAGAGAACATTTTTTAACCTGTATTTTCACTGTTGCAGATTTTAAGACAGTCAATAATTTCAATACACTTTATAGATATCATGCTAAACATAAATATTTATTCATGTCATATAATCAAACGCTTATGTCAAAAATGGGTAATATTGCAGCTAATGAAAAAAATGAAAATTTTAATTTAATTAAAAATAAATATTTCAAATCATTGCTTATTCTATTATCAAAAAAGTCCAGATATAAATCAAATATTAATACTCAAATGCATGTTTTAGGATATTTTAAAAATCTATTAACATCTAAAGAAAAAAAACATTTTTTAGATAAGTTAGAACTTTATAGAAAAAGAAAAATTCCTATATCATCAGTTAATAATATACTGCACTCATGGATTTATAGATTTGAAAATGAGTATCTAATGGATCAAAGTTTCTTCAATCCATTTCCTGAAGATCTTATATATAAAGAAGTATCTAGATTTGAATAATTAATTTAAAATAATATTAATTAAAAGTATTATATCTTGAACATTCACTATATTATCTAAATTTAAATCTGCAGAGCTATTATATCCACTTGATGTTAAAACTAAATTAACAGCCAATACAACATCTTGAATGTTTATAACTAAATCAGAATTTAAATCACCTAATAAACTTTGTTCACACTCTAAATTAGTTAAATACTCTGATGCAGAGGATGGTATCTGAAGTAAAGACTCACACACAGAGTCATCATCTAATACATGATAACGAAGCCAGTTCAAAGCATAATCTTGAACTTCTCCATATGGATATGCAGCAAAGCCGTGACCACTATTTGCACCTTCAAACATGATTTTATCAGTAGATTCAGGCATATTAGCATATATATCTTGTCCTAACATTCCTTCATACGCAGTTAATTCATTCACTTCTACTTCTCCAGCAAATATTAATGATGGAACTGGGTGATCAACAAATTCTGGAACTAAGCATATACAATAAGTTTCTCCTTCATAAGTATCAGCAGGACATAAATCACAGTCTTCAAAAATAACTGTTGGATTTAATGAGATAACTGCTTTTAATGAACTATCCATCATTGCTGCATCATGAGATGCTCCACCTCCCATTGAATATCCTGAAACTGAAAAACTATTTTCATCAATAAGTCCATAAAGTGGAGAATCAACTCGATTATTTTCTTGCTTAATTGATTCAATCGCATCAATAAGTCCCTCACCTCTTTGGTAATGAGAATCATTAATTTCATCATTAGGTCCTATCCTCATTGCAATAAAACCATGTGAAGCATAAAACTCTGTCCAACTTGACATTTCAGAACTCCCGCCACCAAATCCAGGAGTTAAAACTATAGATTTATAAGGAGGATTACCATCAATAGGATAATATAAAACACCATCTCTATAATCAGGACCATTCCTAAGTCCTTGTGATTCAGTTATTGTAGAATAATCATAAGGCCCATCTCCTGAACCACCCCCACCAGTACCTCCACCAGTACTTCCACCACCTATATTTTGACATTCATTGGTATCATAATTCCACTCACAATATGTGGGCCATTCATTGCATTCAGATTCTGTAGTTAAATCAGGGCAATCTGAATATATAAAACTTAATAAGACTAGACTTCTAAATAAATTTTTCATTTTAATTATATTTTTTTATTAATTAAGACAGACAATTTTAAGGCAAATAAATATCTTTAATGCTAAGAATTTTTATTAAAGATTGTAACAGTTAATTATTAATATGTAATACTTTTTCAAAATCATTTTTATTATACTTAAAATCTTTCTCCAAAGTATCTAAAATATTAATATACAATAATGAATCCATCATTGTTGAACGAGACATTATCCAACCAAATGTATTGTCAGGATAGCCCACAACCATATAATCATAATTTTCATCTAGCATAATCACTTCATATGGGGCTTTGTAAAATGGAAACCATGGTTTGATAAACTGAATATCCCACCTTCCTGGAATATTTTCATCAACCACAATACCCTTTTGCTTTATCATTTTTTCTTTACCGTTTTTAATCGTTTTATATGTAATTCCTATAGTTCCATCTTCGTTTAATACATAATCATCATAAGAATTAGTACCACCTTCTTCTATCCAATTTGGAATAAGAGCAAAAACATACCATCTACCCATAAACTTATCTAAATCTATATTTTTAACAACAGGATGGCAAAAGAGAATTGAAAAATTTATTAATAGTATTATTAGAACATTTTTTTTCATCAATAATATTTTCAACAATTTTAATTATTTTCTTTCAACATTTTTTCAACTTCAAGTACATGTAATTCTTCCTGACCTATCATAGTTCTCGCATACTCTTCTAAATAAACAGATTGATCATTAACAATATCTAACAATTCATAATAAATTTTAATTGCTTTTTTTTCATGTTCCAAAGTTTCTTGTAATATATCTTTTATATTATGTTTATCTGTTTCTTCAAGATTATCAATACCAAGTGGAGGATGTCCACCTAAACCAGTTATATATTCACCAGCCATATTTGCATGAGTCAAAGATTCTGATGCTTGAGCTTTAAAAAAATCAATTAATGGTAATCTATTATACCCAAATATCATTAATGAATAATGTGTATACCTAATAACTCCTGATAATTCTAAAATAAAAATTTCGCTTAACTTATCTATAACATTTTTTTTATCCATAAATTTTCTCCCCTATAATGTAATAAGTTACAAATTAACATAATATTTTATATACTATTAAATTGAATTTAAATATTAATTTTATAAATGAATCAAAAAACAATAAATCTTGCTATTACACATTTAAGTAATGATTCAAAATTAAAAACAATAATTGATAATCATAGCAAACCTAATTTTAAAAAAAATAATGATTATTATAATTCATTAGCTAAATCAATCATTTATCAACAACTAAGTGGAAAAGTTGCAAATATAATTTATAATAGATTTCTAAATACCTTTCAAAACAGAAAACTCGATCCTAAGATTATTATAAATATGAGTGAAAAAGAACTTAAAAATATTGGTTTATCAAAACAAAAAACTAGCTATATCAAAGACCTGTCTTTATATTTTTTAAAAAAGAAAAACTCTATTGATTTTAAATTAATGAATGATGATGAAATAAGAAATGAATTAATATTAATTAAAGGAATAGGACATTGGACTATAGATATGTTTTTAATGTTTACAATGTTAAGACCAAATATTTTACCTACTGGTGATTTAGGAATAAAAAAGGGATTTAAAAAATTATTTAATCTAAAAGATTTACCAGATGATGAGTATATGTTAAAAAAATCAAAGCCTTGGGAACCATATAGAACAATTGCTTGTTGTTATTTATGGAGACTTGTTGATGATGAAGATTTTTGGTAAATATATTTATTATAAAATTAGATTTATTAAAAGAATAATATCTTGAACATTTATTAACTCATCATAATTCATATCAACTATAATATTATATTCACTATATAAAATAAGATTAACTGATTGTATAACATCTAAGACATTAATTATTAGATCACCATTAATATCACCTTGTGTATATGGGATTTCTTCACAATAGCTATTATCAATTTGGTATGTTCCTCCATCGCATTCATACCAACAACAACCTGCACAACTCCCATGATAAAAACCACAACTCCAATTACACTCAGAATTTGCGATGCATTGATTTTGTGTTAATGAATAACAAGAACCAACATCAATATCTACAATCCAATCACAACCAAAACTATCTTCACAATTTGATTGTTCCATTTCTGAGCATTCTGGCATTACTATTTCTTGACAATAGCTGTTATCTATTTCATATGGGCCACCATCACAACTATAATTACACCAACCCATATAATCATCAATAAAATCACAGTTCCAATTACATTCAGGATTTAATTCACAATCATCACCCCAAAGATTTCCACAATTTCCATTTTCTATATCTTCAACCCATTCACAAACACCATCAGAACTACATTCTGTTTCATTCATTTCAGAACAATCTGGAGGTAAAACCTCAATGCAATTTCCTTCATCAACAAAATAGTTTCCTCCACTACAAACACTATTATCTATTTGAAATCCACCACCTACACAATCACTTCCATGATTACCCCAACCTCCCCAACTCCACTCCCAGCTACAACCATAATCGGAATATTCAGCACATGCTTCTGAACTTCCAAAATTACTGCAACTATAATAAGTTGTTTGTGTATCCCATGAGCATTGGTCTACATTATTACAGGCAAATTCTTCTTCTTCAGAATTACAATTTTGGAGTATTAAATTATCTTCCCAATTACAATGAGGATCATCGTGACATTCTTCAATATTATAATTTTCACATTGAGAATAAATAATTCCAAAATAAAGGAAACAGTAAACTATATATTTCAAATTCATATAATAATATTAACTATTATTTTATAAGTTGTAAATACGACAATTTTTCACATTTATAGATTTATATTGATTGAAGGAAAACTGTTAAATCAGTTTTTAGTTTAAGTTTCTTTTTTATTCTATAACGATGCTGTTCTACACCCCGTCTTGTTATTGCAAGAATTTCTGTTATTTCTATAGTTGAAAAATTCATTTTAATTAAATTACAAACTCTTAATTCAGACTCAGTAATAGAATTAGATTTATTTATAATATATTTATTAAAATCAGGATGAATATCATTAAATAATTTCATAAAGACATCCCAATTCTTTGTATGCATCATACGCTCATTACATAATTTTATTATTTTATTATTACTTAAATTTTGTCTAGATATTTTAGTTGTAATATTTTTTAAAAACTCTCTTTCTGAAAAAGAAACAAGAGCTTCTGTTGTTAATTTTCTTTTCTTAGTTTCTATATCAAATTTTATTTTAAGATTATTTTCTTCCATTAGTGAAAAATCATTTTCTCTCGATAAATATTTAAGTGCATTTATGTTAATATCACTAAAAATTCTATCTTTATCTTTTATACTTTTTTCTAACGCTTTATTTAACTGATTAATAATTAATGAGAACGATTTATCATCTTTTATCTTTTTATAAATCATTGAAATCATTTTCAATGTTTTAATATCTAAATCATATTCTTTTATAGATTTATTTTTTAGTAAAACATTATTAAAAGTTTTAATAGCTTCTTCATACTTATTATTTTTATATAAATATTCTCCTATGCTATATAAAACTTTTGGAATCATTTTAACAGCATCCATTTTTTCAAATAATTTTAATGCTTTATCTAAATATTTTTTTGATTTGTTATTTTTTTTAAGATTTAAATAAATCTTACCCAATGAATGATATATATATGGTCTATATATCATATCATTATTATTTTTGCTAATCTCAATAGCTCTTTGACACCTATCTTTTGCCTGATTATATTTTTTTCTTTCAATAAGATCATTTGCTGTGTTAGTCAATACTGGAATTAACGTTACTAAATCATTTTTTGATTCAGCTATTTTTATAACTTTATCATAATGAATATTAGATTTTTTATTATTTTTTATTTTACCATAAACAATTGCATATGCAACATTAAGCTTTATAAAAGGATTATAATTCTCTATGCATTCAGAAATCAAGCTATTAGCTTTATCTAAATACTTAATTGCTAATAAATTTAAATTATAATCAGAAAATAGTAGACCTAAATCAGTATATGAAAATATCAATCCATTAATACCAAGCGGATCATCAAGTATGGTCTTCCACATATCTATAACTTCATGAGAGTCTTTTACTAAATTTTTTTGCAGTCCTAATTCTCTATTAAGTTTTATTACTAAAGTTAAATTATGAGCAATACAAAAAGTAATGCCACATTTTCTAGAAAGATTATTTATTTTATTTAATAAAACTAATCTCTGATTATGATTAATAGATGAACTTTGGAAGATAATAATATTAGCATTATACAGTATATCCTTATTCGATTCTAAAGATTTTATATTCTTATATAAAGAGGGTACATCTTTGAAATCTTTATTGTTTAATTGTTTAATAAGATTAGCCTTAGTCAAAAATAAGCTCCACTTTAAATTATATCATAATATAACAAATAAAATAAAATTATTTAACTACGACTATTATTCACATTAGGAATTTTAAATAAGAAATTAATTTAGAATAATACTAACTAATTCAATTATATCAAGGATATTTACAGTGCCATCAAGATTCATGTCCGCTGAATCAAGATATTGATTAAATAAAATAATATTAATAATAGAAACAATATCCATTACATTTAAGACTCCATCATTATTCAAATCACCTAAAGGAATCTGTTCAACTGATAATTTCAATGCAACTGGCCTATGGTCTGATATATTTTGGTCATATTGACTAAATCCTCCATCCATAAAATCATCAATCCTAATTACTTCAACATACAAATTATTATCAAATAATTCATTGGTAATAAGAATATGATCAAGATGAGATGGCCAACTAGGATATGACCATCCATTGCTATTACCTTGCGCTATATCCATATCAGTAAAAAAATAATTTTCAGAATCATCTAAAATCATTTGAAAAACATTATCGTTAGGGTTATCATTCAACTCATCATTTAAATCACCAAGAATGATAACATTACTATCTGGAAAATAATTATCTACATATTCCTTCAATAAATTTGAAGCAAGATATCTTCTAGTTTCTTCATCATCATCATCATTAAGATTCATATTATCATCACCACAACATTTAAAATGGTTATTAATAATAATATAATTTTCATTCATAAAGTTCATATCCATAACCATAGGAGATCTAGGGAATGGACTCCAATATGGTGAAGAAGTATAAATTTCATAAATATTATTAATTTCAACCGTTTGAGTATTATATATATAAGCTAATCCAGCGAACCAACTTGATTCTAAATATCCGTCATAATCATCTAATCCATTTACAACTTGATTAAATGATGATATATCATCAACCTCCTGTATTGCTAAAATATCTATATCTAATGCTTCAATAATTTGTCCTACATAATCAATTGTAACTTGACCATTCTTGGGAAACCATTCAATATTCCAAGTCATGATATCTAAATCATTATCTGTACCAAAGTACAACTCATCTAAATCTTGAGATAACGGAAAAGCTATAAAAGCAAATAATATTAAAATATTTTTCATAGTTAAATATATTGATTATTTTTTAGAAAACAATTTATAGAAATTTAAGAAGTAAAAGAAATTAGATGAATTTATTTAAAAGATTAACTAAATCTACAACTCTATTTGAATATCCCCATTCATTATCATACCAGTTTAGCACTCTTAAATATTTACCATTAATTATATTTGTACCAGATGGATCATAGATTGATGACTTTGAATTGCCTATGATGTCTGTTGATACGATTGGATATTTAGAATATTCTAAAATATTTTTTAATCTATCTGTTTTAGAAGCAGCTAGAACAATACTATTAAACTCATCCACAGTAGTATCTTTTTCAAGTTCAACAAACAAATCTACTGCAGAACCATCAGACACTGGAACTCTAGATGCAATTCCATCTAATTTTCCATTTAATTCTGGCAATACTTTACCAACAGCCCTAGCAGCACCTGTTGATGTAGGTATAATGTTTTCTGCAGCTGCTCTAGAACGTCTCAAATCTTTGTGTGAAACATCTGCTAGCCTCTGATCATTAGTATATGCATGGATTGTATTAATCACACCTTTTACTATACCAAAATTTTCATGAATAATCTTTGCCATTGGCGCTAAGCAATTTGTTGTACAACTAGCATTAGAAATTATATTATGACTTGAATTAATATCCTGTTCATTAACTCCAAGAACTACCGTATAATCTATTTCATCTTTTGCAGGAACAGTCAATATTACTTTCTTTGCTCCGGCATTGAGATGCATATTTATTTGTTCTTTACTTCTAAATATTCCAGTCGCTTCAATCACAAGATCAACATTATTTTCACTCCAAGGCAGATTATTAGGATTAGGTTCACTTATTATTTGAACCTTCTGATTAGGAGTAAATAATATTTTATTTTTGATCTCAACGTCACCGTCAAAATTACCCATAACTGTATCATACTTTAATAAATATGCAATACTTTCGACATCACTTAAATCATTAATAGCGACAATTTTATGATCAGTTCTTGATGTGATAATTCTATAAATAGACCTTCCAATTCTTCCAAAACCGTTTATAGCAATATTCATTATTTTAATCCCTCGTATAATGAAATAACATCCAGCACCCTACTTGCATGGTTATAACCATTATCATACCACGCTAATGTTTTAACCATATTATTTCCAACCTTTAAAGTTCCTAATCTATCAAACACCACAGATTCTTTCATGCCAATAACATCTGAAGAAACTATTGGATCTGATATTATTCTAATAAAATCAGGAAACTTTAATGCTAATTTATCTATAGCTAAATTAATTTGCTCTTCATCTTCAAAATTATTTTTAAAAACTGTTGTCATATCTAGCAAGGAACCAAATTGGACGGGGACATTCAACGCAGTTGAGAAAATTTTATTTTTATATTCTGGTAATATTTTTTCTATCCACTCAGAAGAGAAATTAAAGTTTGGAATTATATTCTTTGCAGCAGAACGACTTCTTTTCAAATCATTATTTGCAATATCCAAAAGAGGTTGATCACTAGTATAAGAATGAATTGTTGTAAGAGAACAACACTCAATCTCACTGAATTCATTTAATGCTTTTAACATTAAACCAAAGGCATTTGTTGTTGAAGAACCAGCTGAAATAATTTGATCACTATCTTTAATATTTAATTCATTTAAACCTGGAATTATCAAATTATCTAAATCATTATTTGGTAAAGATGCTAAAACAACTTTACTAGCACCAGATTGAATATGCTTACTTAAAACTGACCTATCCAGAAATTTCCCAGTTGCATCTATAACCCATTCAACATCATGGTCTCCCCAATTTACATCTCCTGGAGAAACACCATTTACAAATTTTGTTTTTTCACCATTATAAATAAAAGAATTATTTTCAATGCCTACACCAATTTTTTTATTTCTAAGATTATTATTTAATAGATAATTCAAAGAATTGATATCACCAATATCACTTATAACTTTAACTTGAAATAGATTGGAATTTAAAGTATTTTCATAAAGGTATCTCCCTATATGACCAAAACCCATTATTCCTATATTAATTTTATCTGACATAGATTATAATTTAAGAATATATAGACACAAGGAAAGAGTATTATTTAATAATAATTAATCTATAATAATACTAACAAGTTGAACAACATCTATGATATTAATAATACCATCACCATTTAAATCTGCAAACATATAATCACAAGAACCATCATCAATATTAGCCTCTTGACTAAAATTATTTGCTTCTTCATAAGTACAACCAAAATTTANAAATGATGAATATTGGCATGTAGAATCATCACCATCTCCAAGGATATCAGCAATCGGATTATAATTATATGCAGTAGGATCAGTGCAGTTTGATCCAGCCATACAATGGTCACCCATCCAATAACAATTTTCATTATTAAANCAATCAAATTGATTATCAAAATCCATACAATTATCACTTGATTCCATACAATGATTACCCATCCACATACATCCATCTATATCCATACATGCTAACTGATTCTCTACACTACTACAATTATCACATTCATCATCATATTGGCATGTATTATTTTCATAAACAGCACCAATATCATAATTACAAGCATTAGAATCTGTACATCCATACATTGCATCAAGCAAAACAGGAATGTATGTATATTGNAATTCATACAAATTGGGCATATCAAACTTATATCTTAGNACCATNTGATGATCAATAAAAGCATATGCTGAATAGGTTGATGCTGCAAACATATTCCAAATATTATGATTTGGATCACCATCTAAAATGAGTGGATTATTCCCATGCTGACCAAGCTGATCATATAAATCTGCCCATTCATTNCATGAATAAAGATCTTGTTCATTTGAACTNTAATCCATGCTCACAATAAATTGAAGGTTATCATTCTGTTGTGTAAATTCAAGTAATTGATCCATCAAACTGACGTAATCATAACAAGCAGGTCACCATGTTGCATTCATACTAATAATTGATATCTTGTAGTCACCGCCATTTTCATTTCCATTCAAATCTAAAAAAGAAAAATTATNTCCTGTTGAATAATTTCCTTCACCATTACATACAGGAATTTGTAACGATTGATCTTGATAACTTAAAGTATCTCCTATACTATATAGAGAACGAGTAGATGATTGTTCATTTGTTGGACAATAAATTGTATTGGGTAATACAATAGAAAAAAATAATATAAGAACTGTTATCATAGTTTTAGAAAAGAACTAGCTTAAAATAATATTTACAACTTGTATAATATCTAATACATTGACAATACCATCTGAATTCATATCAGCATTTGATTGAGTATCACCAACAAGTATTAAGTTTACTAATAATATTATATCCTGAATATTAATAGTTGAATCATTATTAACATCTCCAAGAATAGATTGATTATAATGATCTTCAAGAATACTTCTTACATATTCTTTAGATGAAAATGAAACNCCGCTTGTCAATTCAACATTACCAATCATATTTCCATCATAATCTAATATTACAAGATATTTATGTTGACCATAAGGAGAAAACTGTTCTCTAATAGGAAGTCCTGGATATTGATCCATTACTAATGGAAGATCTGAGTTTGCACAAAAATTACTATTAAAACTACTTATATTTGTTTGCCCTATAGCAATGATTACCACATTTTCATAACCATCATNATTCCTTAACTCATCTTGGAAATCGGACAACTGCCCGAAAGTATTAGTTCAGCCCGCTCATCCTTGAGAACCAAAATAATGCATAGTTATATAATCTAAATAGTAAGGTTCCCATACATTCAATCCAAAAGATGATGAAGTTGAATTTAAATCTTCAAGAGAGTAGTTATATTCATCAGTAAATATAAAAGCTGAAAGTATTATTGATAATAAAATCTTTTTAATCATATCTAAATCTATATAAATATTATCTATAAAAGAAATATTATATAAAAAAATACTATTCAATTATAATATTGACTATAGATATAACATCAATAATATTTAAAATTTCATCTTGATTTAAATCTGCTATTNAAATATAATAGTCTGATAATATCCAATTTATTAATGATATAATATCAGTGATATTAACAAT
Source organism: Fidelibacterota bacterium (assembly GCA_002705605.1). Classification (GTDB taxonomy): domain Bacteria; phylum Fidelibacterota; class Marinisomatia; order SCGC-AAA003-L08; family D37C17. The sequence goes on from PAJD01000030.1 coordinate 51,671, forward strand.
TTGATCATAGTTCACATCACCTAATAAAACATTTAATTCATTTGGAGGATAAAAATCTAAACTAAAAACTTCAGATAAATCCCATGTAATTCCTGGAACCCAATAATCTCCACCAAATTCATAAGCTCCAATATCAGGAGAATCTCCTAGATATTCAATTTCTAAATTATCATATATTGACCCAGAATCTATCAGATTAGAATTTTCAACTAAACTGAAATTATAATTTTGACTATCTACTAAATAATCTTTTATATCAAATGTTGTTTCATATCCATTCCAATTGTTTTCATAATTTCCAGGTACTGGATATGTTTGATAATCACCTGTTCTATGTCCAGCTATTTTATTTGCTGCNTTGTTAATAGTTATGGTTCCATCATTTCCACCTTGATCTATCATAATAATAATATCATTTTTATCACCATTATCAAAAGCTGTATTATTATAAATATTATGNTTNTANCCNTTNACCATTATTCCTCCTTGGACATTCCAAATAACATTATGATGCATATGNCCACCATACCCATCTCCTTCTCCATCAAATCTTGCACCAAANTTANCAGTATCATGNAACCAATTATANCTTATNTGAACNNCNGGNTGTTGACCAACCATACACTGNACAAGNGCACCATCACTTTGCATATGNCCACTATCTGACATATCATTTAANTCTATAATNGCTGCATTNCCAGGATTTAATGTTGCAGAAGCNCCCATTTTATGCATNGTATTNCTTCTNAAAANATTATTNCTTCCNCCCATTTGNATNGTTGTCATAAGNCCATTNAAATCAGTNGCNGTATAATCAATATGGTAAAAATAACANTTATCAATTGTATTATTATTTGAATACATTTCTAAAGCTGAACCATCNGTATATCTAAAAGCACTATTACTAACTATNCAATTACTNCTTGAATTAAATATNGACATTTCAGGCTGAGTTGCTACTANACCNANCATTCTTTTATANCAACTAGGNTANANTANATTACANTNNTCTACNTTANAATTATCTGAATTATCAAATTTAAANGTAGTNCCAAANAATTCTAANTTTTTAATTTCNACATAATCAGANTTTANTATTTCAAAAGCATATGATTGAACTTTTCCTCTNATATCTANNGTATTAGGATNAATATNATNAATNGGCCAAAANTATACTTTAGANGAATCANNNTTATAGTACCATTCTCCTTCANTATCTAAAAATTCTANTTTATTTTCTAAAAAATAATCATGATGNTTTGTCTTCCATAANTCTACAGGTTCNTAAGTAAAANTTCCNCCATTATGNGTTAATACTTTTCTNGTAAAAGTTTTAAATGAACCAACATTNAAAATAGNNGTTGCNCCTTCNANATTAAAACCAATNTTTTCTAANGAAANANCNNCATNNGGAGCATCAATCATCATCCCATTNTCATAAGCTGTNTCATCTTCATCAATNAAACCATGNGCCCAATGATTTTCTTTATCCCAAATNGAACCATCTGAAAAATTTGCATTTGGCCATCTTGCCATAACCATNTCTTCATANTCTANAAANAANTGCCAAATATCAAAATCAATAGANGCTTNCCAAATATNATCTGTATATGGAANCCATAAAGAATCAATTGGCNATGTTCCATTAAGAACCACTCTCTCATTATTGTAATTAGTAAAAACTATCGGATTTAAACTGTTTCCATCATTATTATCCATAATTATATTTTCATGATATTGACCTTGTCTGATATAGCAAGTATCTCCAGCTTGCATAATATTAGCACATTGTTGAATATTTAAAAAAGGTTCATTAAAACTTCCTGAATTTTCTAAATGACCAGTAGTAGATACATAATAATCAATTGAGAATAAAAAAGATAGGTATATATATATGGTGAAAATTTTCAATTATTTAACTATCCAAAATAATATTAACCAATAAAATGATATCTTGAATATTTAGATTATAATCAAAATTAAGATCCGTCATTAAAAACACAAGGTCCCAACTATAATAGTCTCCTATATTTAAAACATATGAAACTAATTCAATCACATCCAGAACATCTACCTGACCATCAAAATTAGCATCCCCAAGAGCATTAGTAAAACTAGAACCTACCGTTAACGTTAAAGTTATTGAATCAGTTATGGGACACATATTACAATAAGGATCATCAGATTCACTACAATCTTCTTCGCAATGCAACGTGACAGCTTCAGCTGTAAATGTTATTGGAGTACCCTCAGGAATAAATGGACTTATTTCAAATGGAACATTTAAACCATAAACACCCTGAGATTCTATAGCATACCACCACGTTTCAAATTCAAGAATATCTGTCCCCGTTCCACCATAAAATGAAACTCCTTCGGTGTTACTTTGAATTCTAATTCCAGGATAATAAGGACAAGCAGGACCGTTATTAAATAAATTAATACCTAAATAACCTGTACCATTTAAGTCATCATAAGGATTAACAATATTATCTCCATTCAATTCATAAGATATAAAATCACTAATTCCCAAATTATAGCAAACATTTAATTCACAATCAGAAAACATCGTATCTTGGTTATTTATATAAGTTTCAATACAGGTAGGGTATGGAGGACATAATGCATTACCATTTAAATCAAAAATACTATTATCACTAAAATCTAAATCTAATTCACAAATACTATCTGGAATTAATCCACTTAAATCATTATATGACATTATAAAAACTTCAATGTATTCCCAGTCTGTTATATTATTAGGAATTTCACCTGATACATCTAACCAATTATAATTACCATTAATGATAATAGGATAACAATCAAATAATACAATTCGTCCATTTTCCCATCCTTGATCACATAATTCTAATGGTTCAATAATACCATTATTATTTATATCAAGAATCATATTTATGCTACCATTACTATTTTCGATAAACGTATCTAAAACATTAATATCTTGTTCAAAATAACATTGTTCATTTATAGGTATAAAACCAGTTTCACAATCTTGATTGATAGCCAGTGAAAATATAAAAATTAATATAAAATAAATTCTATTCATATATTTTATGGTAATCCTCCTACCAAAATATTAATCATCACAACAACATCTAGAACATTAACATAACCATCCTCATTAACATCTGCTATTACATTATAATCATTTACAAGAATAATATTAATCATCAATACTATATCTTGAACATTTAAAATACTATCTTGATTAATATCTCCTAGAATATCTAAATCATTTATTGATATAGTAAACTCTATCTCACTACTTTGAATATCGTTATAATTTGAGGTAGCAATAAGAACATTATTGTATTCAGCATTTAGATCGAAATCATAAGAATTATTATTGGAAGATAAAGAAACTATATCCAATATATTTTCTTGATTTATTTTAATATGAAATAATTGAATATCATTTAAATAATCTGTAGAAACCATTAAATCCATATTTTCTGATGGTAACTCAATAAATAAACTTGCTCCTTTATTTGTTGATAAAGTAAAAGTATTCTCAAAATCAGATAAAGTTGAACCTGAACAATAATTTGATGATTCACTAAAAAAATTATTAGGGATACTTCTTTCACCAGTAAAATATCTCCAGGTTGCATAATCAACATATGCATCAGATAAAGATTTACTATTATTTGTTACATATTCAATAGCATCATTATAAATAGGGAAAAGTGAAACGGGATTCCCGCTAGCATATTCAGTCCCATAGTCTTCCCAAAAATATCGTACTATAGATGAATCTTCTAATGATTCAACTAAAAATTTTTGCCATAAAGCACTTCTATAAGGATAAATTTCAGCTGGATAATCTATTCCATATTCTGGATATGTTAAAGGTGTTACAACATCACAATTACTAAGCATCGTTTGCAAATGAGAACTATTAGGATAAATTACATTTTGCATATAAGTAGCCGTTTGCTCAAAAAACCAACCATTATGCATATAATTCCCAGGTTCACCTGAAACAGAATAGCCATATCGTAATTGAATAGAATGATGAAGTTCGTGTGCAACAACATGATAATTCCAAGATGGTAGAGTTTGATAACTATTTGATAAAGTAGAAATCTTCATATAGCTCGTATAGCCTCCTAAATACGGAGCAACAGGATATGGGTTATCAGGAACTACCATTCCAGGACCTTCATTTGATATATATATATCATATTTAGAATTTCCACCAAAATTAATACAATGATCAGGAGATTCTATATCAGTTATTGATTCATCACAATCAGGAGGTATATTTTCCCAGCCATCTTCTAAATATTTTATTAGAGCAGCTTCTGCATGATCAATAATTGATTGTGCATATCCATAATTAGACTGCAAGCTAATACACTCCCCATTAATTAGTTGACATTCAGTCTCAGATATTGTAAAGTGAATTACAAAATTTTCACTTTCAATAATTTCAGGCTCAATAAAATTATTTCTAGTTATATCTCTTATATCCTTATTAACGATACATGATGTATGATTTGATTCAGATAACAGAAAACTAAAAAATATAAAAACTGGTAATATGAATTTTCGATTAATAAATTTCATAATTAAATATACAAAACAAAAAAGCCTCTAAAAAAGAGGCATTTTTATTTTAATAAATGAATTATTTTTTCTTATTAAGGGATATTCTTTTATTTATATCTAACTCCATTTTTCTAATTCTTAAATTCAATGGAGTAATTTCAATCAATTCATCTTCTGCTATAAATTCAATACATTTATCTAATGACATTACTTGAGGTGGGCGCAAAACAACGGTATTATCCTTGCTGGCAGATCTCATATTTGTTAATTTTTTCTCTCTAACAATATTCACATCTAAATCTCCAGGTTTATTTCTTTCTCCAACAACCATTCCTTTATACACTTCTACTCCAATATCTACAAATAATTCTCCCCTGTCAACCATAGCTAAAGAAGCATAAGGCGTTACTTTTCCTGGTCTATCAGCTACAATAACCCCAGAATTTCTTTGAGGAATATTTCCAAACCATGGAGCATAAGAATCAAATAAAGTATTCAAAATCCCTGAACCCTTAGTATTTGTTAAAAATTGATTTCTAAATCCAATCATTCCCCTTGAAGGAACTTTAAATTCTAAAGTTGTTCTTCCAAAACCATTATTATATAAATTAACCATTCTACCTTTTCTCGCTGATAGTTTTTCGGTTATAATTCCAACATGTTCTTCTTCAAGATCTAAAAAAACTGACTCAACTGGTTCTAGCGTAACCCCATTTTCTTCTTTAGTAATTACACGTGGCTTAGATGCCATAAACTCATATCCTTCTCTTCTCATTGTTTCAATAAGAATTGCCATCTGAAGTTCTCCACGTCCACAAACCTCAAATACATCTGTTTCATTTGTCTTATTTACTTTTAATGATACATTACTTAGAGTTTCTCTAAATAATCTCTCACTTATATTTCGAGAAGTTAAAAACTTTCCTTCTTTGCCAGCAAAAGGACTATTGTTAACATGAAAAAACATAGACACTGTAGGCTCATCAATTAATATTCTTGGAAGAGGCTTAGGGTCTTCATTATCAGATACAGTATCACCAATTTTAATATCTTCTATACCTGCTATAGCAATTATATCTCCTGATTCTAACTCATCCACTTTAATTTTTTTTAATCCGCTAAAAGTATAACAAGCAGATAATTTCTGATCATACTTAATTTCATCTTTTCCACATAAGCTATACCTATTATTTTTTTTAATTACTCCATTATTTAGTCTACCAATAGCTATTTGACCTACATATGAATCATAATCAATATTTGTAATAAGAAACTGAGTATGCAAATCATCTTCAACTTCAGGACCAGGGAATGTATCTATTATCAATTCAAATAGAGGCGTTAAATCTTTAGAATTATCGGTTAATTCTATATGAGATACTCCATCTTTTGCATTTGTATAAATTATTGGGAATTCAATTTGCTCATCGTTTGCATCTAAATCAATAAATAAATCATATACTTCATTAACAACCTCATCAATACGAGCATCAGAACGATCTATTTTATTAATAACAAGTATAATAGGAAGATTTTTATTTAAGGCCTTCTGCAACACAAATCTTGTTTGAGGTAGAGGACCCTCACTAGAGTCCACTAGCAATAAAACACCATCAACTAAATTTAAACTTCTTTCAACTTCACCTCCAAAATCAGCGTGACCTGGTGTGTCTACGATATTAATCTTTATATCATTATAAAATATAGAGGTGTTTTTTGCAGTTATAGTAATACCACGTTCTTTTTCAAGATCCATAGAATCCATAACTCTATCTGATACTGTTTCATGAACTTTAAATGTACCACTTTGTTTTAATAATTCATCAACCAAAGTAGTTTTTCCATGATCAACATGTGCAATAATTGCAATATTTCTAAATTTATTCTTTATCATATATTTTGATTATTATTTTCTAGAATCTGAAGAATAACCGATTCAGTTGAATCTTCATAATATTCTTTTCCAATATTTTTAATAAAATCAACATTGTTCATAACTTGTTTTATATTTTGGTTCGCATTTGATACATAAGTGATAATACCATTTGATTGAGCTCCCTTTACAATATCTTCTAATGAATATATCCCTGTCAAATCTACACTTGATACAATACTCATATCTATAATTAATACTTTATGATTTGGAGCATTATTATAAACATTTATTAATTGTTCTGTTGAACCAAAAAATAATGGTCCATTTAATTTTAAAACTTTAACTGATAAACCATCCAATTCTTTTTTTTGTTTTTGATTTAAAACAAAGTCTGAATCTAAAATTGAAACCATTTTATATTTATAATTAGATCTTGATATTAATTTATTTAATGATTTAAGGATTGCTATGATAACACCTAAAGCAACCGCTACCATTAAATTTTGATAAACTGTAACAAATAATACAATTATAAAAATAAATAAATCTGAAATCGGAATTTTTCTTAATACTGGTAAAATACGATAATCTAAAATATCAATTCCTAATTTAAATAATATCGCTGCTAAACATGCATTAGGAATTGCAGCTAGCAAATAACCTAAACCTAATAATACTCCTAATAAAGTTAATCCTTTAACAATAGTTGATAATGGTGTCTTTGCACCAAACTCAATATTTCCTACAGTTTGGGTCGTAGCTGTTGCTGTTGATATACCTCCTAATAATCCAGCTGACATATTTGCCATTCCTTGGCCAAAAGTTTCTCTATCACTACTATGTCTTAAGCCTGTCATATTATCTGCAACCTTGCAACTTAACAGACTATCAATAACAGCTAAGCCAGCTAATAAAAATGCTGGTATTATAAATTCACTTATTCTAGATAAATCAGGAAAATAAAATGTAAATATTTTAGATTGTTCTGCAATATTCATTTTATCTCCAATATATGGAATACTTAAATTCATAAAAAAAGCAATACTAGTTCCTATTATTAATGCTGCGAGTGGTGATGGAATATTTAATAATGATTTAAATCTTTTTTGCAAAAAATCCCATAAAAATAATATTAACAAACAAGGAATAGCAACATATAGTGCATGAACATTGATATTTTGAATTGTATATCTAAAATTTTTAAATATATCATATATATTTTTTTCTGCCTCTAATCCTACAAAAGAATTTATTTGGGTAAGAATTACAATCGCACCAATTCCACACATAAAACCTGATATAACAGAATAAGGTATATAATGGATAAAACGAGAAATTTTCAATATGGAAATAAATACTAAAATTAATCCACTTAAAAAAATAATAGAAAATGCAGCAACTAAATCGGGTTCATTCGTAGTACCAATAACAAATACACCCATAAACATAGCAATTTGAGATGCCATAGGTGCAGTTGGTCCACTTACTCCCACCAAACAGCCTCCAAATAAGCCACCAACAATTCCACCAACTATTGCACTCCAAATACCTGCTTCAGGACCTAATCTAGAAATTTCTCCAAATGCTAAAGCCAAAGGTAAAGCAATAATTGCAACCATAATACCTGATAAAACATCACCCTTTATATTGGTATGTAATATCTTTATATTTTTCCAAGGATTTAGTTCTGAGGATGTAGATTTTATAAAATTAGATAAAAGTTTTATCATTTTTATAAACTATTATTAATCAAAAATTTCATATTATAATTTATAAAATAAAAAAGGCTCAATAAAAGAGGCTTTAAAATAAAACTGGAATTAATATTTAAAACTTTATATATAACTTTTAAGACTTATTAAAAGTAAAGAAAATGTATTTACAATCGATTCATATTCTACTTTTAACATTTTTCTTTTATAATAGACTGATTCTTCATGTAATTTATCTCTAAAACCTTTACTTTTTATTCTTTTAAAATCAATTTCAAATTTAGTCCAATTTTTATAAGCTTCATTTGCTTTATTTTGTAATAAATCAATTTTTTCTTGATATGTTTTTTTAATTTTTAAAGGAGTCTTAGGTAAAAAATAGTTTAATTTATTTTTTATAGTAGCAAATCTCGCATTCAAAATTTTATAATCAGAAACTGTTCTTATATCTTTTGTAAGTTTGAAAAATGATAAAAATTTAATCATCCACTTACTAGGATCAAAATCATACCATCTAATACCATTTCGATAATCATTCTGAAACTTATGATGAAAATTATGGAATCCTTCTCCAAATGTTAAAAATGCAACCCACCATGAATCCCTTGCTGAAGTATTAGAATCAAATGGACGTTTACCAGCATAATGACAAAGTGAGTTAATAAAAAAAGTGAAATGATGGACTAAAGTTAATCTAAGAAATCCTCCCCATAATAAACCTCCTAAAGGACGACCATAATAAAATCCAATCAATAAAGGTAAAATAAATGAAAGACTAATAGCTATTGGCCAATAATATCTATATTGAAATTTAACAATAGAATTATTTTTTAAATCATTAACTCCTTTTATAATTTGAGGTTTATCTTCAATTATCCAACCTATATGTGCATGGAAAAAACCTTCTTTAATACTATAGGGATCATCTTTTGTATCTAATTTTTTATGGTGTAATCGATGGTCAGAGCACCATTTAATAATATTATTTTGGAGAGCTGCTGAACCACAAAGCATAGCTATAAACTGTATTAAAGGATGTGCTTTAAAACTTTTATGTGCAAATAATCTATGATAGCCAAATGTGATTCCCATACCTGATAAAAGCCAACCTAATATCATTAATACAGGTTCTTGCCAAACTATACCATAAGTATAAGTATAAAGGCTAGTTCCAACAATTCCAATAAGTGGAATAATTGATAATAATATTACCATAATCCAACTATATTTTTTCATAAATATAATCTACAAATAAAAACTTCTACATAAAAGGAAAAGGAAGCTTTGTAACTTTAAATTAATGATGAAATACCACTATTAGCATTTTGAATACTAGCAAGTTCTTTTTCTTTTTCATCTGCATAATTCAAATCCCAATCAATTAATTTCTTAGCCATTATCCTGTGATACAAAAATGGTGCAAATAATAAAAGATATATCATACTCAAGTAACCATAGGGTAAAGTTGGTGCACTCTTGAAATTAGGATTAAGCTCCCAAAATTTTAAATTTGGTGCTCTGTGATGATCGGAATGTCTAGTAACATTACATAATAATAAACCACTAAATACATGGTCAGAGTTCCATGAATGCCTATTAAAAACAGGCATATCTTTTTCTCTAACTAATCCATAATGTTCTATATAATTAATTGTTTCTAATAATGATTTGCCAATAAAAGCTAATAATAAAAAATGTAGGATACTACTAAACCCAAATAATAAATAAATAAATAACAAAATACAAATACTCCTTAAATGACCAATAATCATTTTATTATTTAAACTAAAAAAATAATTACCTTTTCTTTTTAAGCGATTTGATTCAATATTCCAGCCACTAATTTGTTCATTAATAATAGCTTTAATAATAAATAAATAAATATTTTCACCTCTTTTAGCTGAAGCCGGATCTTCAGGTCTACAAACATATTTATGATGCCCATATACATGTTCAATAGAAAATGTACAATCCCATGAAAAAGCTAAAAGCCAATTGCCAATAAACATATCAAACTTATTTTTTTTTCTATGAGTTAACTCATGTCCAGGAATTATTCCTAGCATACCAATAAATAAACCAGTTTGAGCAATTAATGAAAATTTATCAAAAATATTAAAAGAACTTTTAACTTGATTAAAATCAATATCAAATATTGAATTCATATTGTCAATATACCATATTGGGATATTGGTACTAAAAAATGAAATAACTAAAAATACTAAACAAAATAAAATTGGAAGATTAATATAAAGTGAAAGATTTAAAAAAAAAGGATATGTAAACTTTTGAACTTCTTTATCCCTACCAAAAAATACATCTCCAAGAATAATTGATAAAGAAAAAATTAATAAATAAAATGTTGGATAATGTTGACCCAATAAAAATATCCTAATAGCAATAATTCCATAAATTCCTGGTAAAAAATATTTAAGATATTTTAACATAAAATCATAGGATATTAACTAAGAAAATAATCCACCAAACTACTAATACAAGCATTCCGAATGTAAAAACTTTTGCTCTATTTGGAACATAATTAGAATTTAATCTGATATAACAATGTAAATATCTAGATACCACAAATATCCAAGCAAATATAATATCTAATTGAGAAACTTTATCAAACGCTAATATAGTAGCTGTTAAAAAATAAAAGAAGATTGGCAATTCAAACTGATTCTTAAGTGTCTGCCTTGAAACAGTTACATGATTAGGCACTTCACCTGTATATGTTTTAAAATAACTTAATTTTATAGCTTTTGCTTTTGCTGCATTTATATTATCAAAATAATTTTTAACATATAAAAATAATGTCAAAATCATCATAGCAATAGATGGGTATAATATTAAATTTTTTTCCATTTCTTTTTTTCCATTTCTAAATTATTTTTTTTAAACATATTATCTAAATAAAAAATTAACAATCTTTTCAAGCGCTCTTTCAACAATCTTAGGACGTCCCCACCAACCAATTTCATCTATAAAATTAAATCTATTTACAACTATACTTTTAACTCTACAAAAAGACCTTAATCCTTCTACTCCATGTTGCTTGCCTATTCCGCTTATTCCTTCTCCACCATATGGAAGCGTTGGAATAATATAACTTGTCATAGCATCATTAACATTAACATTCCCCGTTTTCATCCTTTTAATTATTCTATTAATTCTTGTATTATTTTTACTAAAAATACTGGAAGAAAGACCATAACCTGTTTTGTGAATTTTATCGATCAGCTCATCTTCAGTTTTAAATGGTCTAATTGACATTACTGGACCAAATGTTTCTTCATTTACTATTCTTGATGAATCAGGAGGATCTATTACAATAGTTGGAGCAATATATTTTTCCCCTCCATTATTAATACCAGAATAAATCTGACAAGAATCTTTTACTTCATCAATATGCTCATTAATTTTTTGTTTAGTCTCAGGTGTAATTATTGGTCCTAAATCATCATTAACATCATATCCAGATGTAATATCTTTGATTCTAACAGACAACTTAGAAACAAACTCATCAACTATATCATCTTCAACATAAACTTCTTCAGTAGAAATGCATGTTTGTCCTGCATTAAATAATCCGGCATACAATGCTGATTCTACAGATCTTTTTATTGAGGCATCTTTTAAAATAATCATAGGGTCTTTACCTCCTAGTTCTAAAATACAGGGCTTTAAAGTTGAAGAACAAATTTTAGCAATTTGAAGTCCCACTTCTGTACTCCCTGTAAAACTAATAACATCTGTAGAATTAGACTGAACTAATATTGAACCAATATCGCCTAAACCATTTACAATCTGAAATGCATTTTTATATTCTATGTTTTCGTCCCATAATTTTTTTATAATCTTTATTGTAAGTGGAGTGAACTCTGATGGTTTTAAAATAATATTATTGCCTGCAAGCAACCCTTCAATGGTACCTTTCATTGGAGTAGCAAGAGGATAATTCCATGGAGAAATAATACCTACAACTCCCATTGGTTCATATTGAACATAGGCTTTTTTATTTTTAAATAAAATACCGGGCTTTCTTTTACTTTTTTTCAAAGCTGATTTAGCAAGCTTAGACATTGTTTTTGTATGGTCCAAAAATGATAAAAGCTCTGCAAAAACAACAAAATCCTTTTTCCCTGTTTCATCTTTTATTGTTTTTTTTATTAAATCACTATTTTTTAAAACAACTTTTCTAAACTTATTTATAATAGAACATCTTGTATTTAGCGATAAAGAAGACCATTCTTTATAACTCTGAGCTATCTCAAGACATTTGTTTACATCTTCTTGACTTGATATATTTACTCTTCCTACTTCCTTTAAAGTTGCAGGATTTAAAATAGTAATTTGATTAGATTCTATATTTATAGACATAGTTTAATTTAAAAATAAAAAACCCTCTATAAAAGAGGGTTTCTAATTCATTACATTGAAAACAATTATTTTTATAAAAAATATTAAAATGCAAATCCAAATTTCAATAATTCAAATTGAAAAAAACCTGAATCTCCCCTATTTTTTTCTCCAAAATAATATTTACCTAAGTATAAACTACTTCCCCAATACCATCCTTTTTCACTAAATATTCTCGTTCCAATTCCAAAGGAAATACCTCCTTTATTATAAGAACCTTCATTATCTTCATCAAAACAATACCTTAAACCCGCACCTATCCATCGTCCTATTCTATGTTTACCTAAAAAAAATCTATATTGCGCATCTAAATAAGTTAAATATCGTTCTTCTCTATCGCCCAATTCATTCTTCCTTTGATATGTGCGATAAGAAAAAGGAAATGTTATTTCAGCTACATCAGATAAATTAAAATTAGAAAAACTTCCAGAAATACCATCATGTACAAACATCAAATATAAAGGACTTAATTCTATCCCAAATTTTTTATCTACTAATGGATCTATATAGACTTCTTCAAGTATTAGATCTGTTCTTTCTTTTATAATAACAGATAAAGAATCATTTGTAATATCTTGAGTAAAAATTATTGATAGTAAAAGAAAAATTGCAGGCATAATAAAATTTACAATAAAAAAAACCTCTATAAAAGAGGCTTTATAACAAAAAAATTTATGATAACTTTGATACTTAGCTTAAAATTATATTTACTAATTGTACTATATCAAGAATATTAACAATTCCATCTTCATTTAAATCACTATTTTCTTCGTATTCACTTACTAGAATCAAACTTACTGTTTGAACTATATCTAAAACATTAATAATACCATCATTATTGACATCTCCAGTAATTGTAAAATAATTTTCTTCAGCAAAATTGAATGCAGCGTTTTCTATTTCAATCATTGCATTATGATTATTTGAATTCGTTAATAATACTACACCTAGATTATCTGAAAATGAGATAAACATATCAGTAGAGCTTCCTAGGTCTCCTCCATTATGACCAAACAATGTTCTTCCATTTTGACCTTTATAATACCACATCAAGCCTTGCATTGAATTTACTAATGGATAATGAATAGTTTTAATCAGTTCAATTGTTTCTGATTCTAAAATTCTTACACCATTATAAATTCCTTCATTCATATAAACACTCATGAATTTAGCTAAATTATTTGAAGTTGTTCTAAGCTGACCTGATGGATAATCAGAATATCCATAATGCTCATACTCTGTTAAATTTTCTGAACTGCTCCCTGTTCCATTTTCGCCACAAACCTCTTCATAATCAGAGCAACAATCCCCATATTCAATACAAGCAAAGTCACAAAAACATGGATTACTTTCATCATAAATTCCACAACCAATTATATAGCAAGAATCTCCAGTACCACCAGTTACTTGATATGGTGAAGCAACTTGATCAAGGTTATTTATTTCTGATAAAAACCAATAGGCACTATTCATTTCAAGTGGTTCAAAAATATTTTCATTACAATATTCATTAAAAGATTGATTTGAAATTTCTTCCACTAGATATCCTATTAATGCTGCTCCAATATTACTATAACTATAATTCATCCCAGGTATTGAATTTGTAAAGTTTGAATTACTTCCATAAAATTCTCCTCCAGGAGTTAAATATTCTTCAAGGTAATATCCTAATTCTAATTCTGAATCTCCATCGTAATATGACATGACACTCCAATTATCTTTTATTCCTGATACATGAGTTAAAAGCATTTTAAAAGTAATAGGAGTTAATGGATAATCAGGATGGTTAACACTAAAAGGTAAATAATTATCAATATCATCATCAAGATTAAATAAACCTTCTTCAAATAATTGCAATAAAGCTGTTGCTGTTACAGTCTTTGAAATAGATGATAAAATGAACATAGTATTTTCATCTACAGGAATATTATTTATAATATTTGCATAACCTAGCTGCTTTTCCCAAACAATATCATTATTTTTTACAATAGAAATTGATAACCCTGGAATAAGATGAGTTTCCATAGTAGATTCAATAAATTCTAAGAGTTCACTCTCATCACGATAACTATTTAAATTTATATAATTTTCACGCAAATTAAGATCATGTCGCAATCTATTATTAACATGATTATCAAGAGTTACTGAAAACAAGCTATTTAAAAACAAAACTATAATTAAATATTTAAACATTATTTAATCTACAAACAAAAAAGCCTCTATAAAAGAGGCTTTCTAGCTATTTCCAAAAAATGGATCAATTAATTTAAAATTATGGTAACTAGCTGAACTATATCTAAAATGTTAACAATCCCATCTTCATTCATATCAACGGTATCATTATATTCATTTATTAAAACAATATTTACAAGCTGCACTACATCTAATATATTAATAATTCCATCATTATTAAAATCGCCACTCAGAGTATTAATTTTTTTATAAATCCATGCCTTATTTGTTGATAAGAATCCATTTGGATCAAAACCTCCAAAATAAATAGCATTTTCATTATTGAATGGAGATTCTACATAACATCTAGTTGAGACTAATTCAGAATCATTAAATGATATAGATTCATTAACTTCTTCTAAAAAATATTCAGCATTACTATTCCTTGTAGCAAATAATGCTCCACTATAATAGCCATTCCAAGAAGGATAGTTTCCTCCTTGAATTGTAGATTCAAAACCAACGATATGATAATATTCATTATCCAGGGGGTTAAATATCTTTAAAAAATTATTATATGCACCTAATAAATAGTTAACAGAAGTACCTGGAAGATACTCTTCAACAAGTATTGAAAGTTTAGTCTCATAAATTCTATCAAAACCACCATTTAAATTAGGATCTAAACGAAATATCGTACCTTTTGATTGACCATTCGGACACCACATTAAAAGCATAGAATCATTATCATCATTATTAATCACTGACAAACCTCTAATGCCACCAACAGCTGAATTGATATCGGAACTTAAATCACTAAAATCATGTGCTATTTCATAAGTCGGATTTAAACCATCAATTCTTTTATATATTTTATTTCCAGAAGAAAAATAGAGAACGTTATTAGCAACAACAATACCTAATGGCCTTATATCTATAGGACCATATTCAGGAGTAGAGTTCCATTGGATTTTTTCTTCTAAATCTGGATTATATTTCCCCACAAATATTCCATTTGTACCAACAGGAATAAATAGCATCTCATCTCCAGTTACTTGATCAGTATATATTTGCATATCTCTAATTGAATAACTATCACCTGCAGGTAGACTACCTTCATAAATAGTCGTTACATCCCAGTTATCAGTTTGATCATTTCTTACAAATGCACTTGCAGTTACAGGGCCAAAAACAAAATTAGAAGAATAAGCAGCGGCAATTAATAAAGTATCAGGAATTGATAAATAATTACCATGCATATCTTTAGTAAAAACAACTTGCTTTAATATTTCTGGCCTCAAATAATAAGAATCTAAATCTAAATCAACAGACCAATCTTCATTTGGGCTATTAAGTGAAATGATTTGCGACCAACCTATATTAGGATTGCTTCCACCATACCATATATTTGACTCATCTTGCCAATAACTAATAGATGCAAATAATTTATCTTTATGTGAAACTAATTGAAGAACTTCAGAACCACCCATAAAATTATTATTATCATCAAAAGCTCCAGCAACAAAAGAGCTTTCCCAAACTTGTGCATTTAATATTACAAATAATATTAGTAATGTATATTTCCTCATAAAATAATTTACAAAACAAAAAAGCCTCTATAAAAGAGGCTTTCTTAATTCAAATCCCTATTTCTAATAGCAAGAAAGGTTAGTTTAAAATCATATTTACTAATTGAATTATATCTAATATATTAATAATATCATCAGAATTTAAATCAGCAGAAGAATCGAATTCATTATTAAGAACTACATTAACCAATAAAATAATATCTTGTATATTTAATGTAGAGTCTGAATTTAAATCACCAATTAATTCATTTTCAACCCAAAAACTTGGAACAAAGTAATCTCCTCCAGAAGCATTACCATTAGTTATATAAATACTAGGTTCCATACTATCTGTTATTAAATCATAGATAAAAATAATAGGATAAGCTTCAAATATTACTCCACCCCAACCAACAGATGTATAAATTCCAGATAATGCCACTTTTGAGTAATCTGGAGACCATGCCTGATAAGATAGATAAATTTGAGATTCTTGATAAATACCTAACATGTTTTCCGGGTTAATTATTTCATGCGATGTAAGATCAATTATTCTATAAGAAACCGAATTCCATGAATTTTTAGTATACACTAATTTTTCTAATTGGGATTGCTTACTAGCTGAAAATATAAAATAAATATCACTCTCCAATAATTGAGCTGGCTCTCCATTTGAAATATGTATTTTAAATAAACTTGAAAGTTCATCTGAAATACATGAGGTATAATAAATATAATCTCCTGTACCCCAGTAAGTATTTTCTCTATTACAATCATTATTTATATTTATAAAATTATCAATAACTGATATTTCGTTATTTAGAAGATTAAAGACTCTCAATTGAGTAATGTTTGAATTTCTGGATAAATAAGCTAATTTTGTTTTATCAGGAGATTGTGCAATTTTTTTCATCATACCATCTCCCCAATCATCTTCATCTTCTATTAATATAGTTACAGAAGAATCTAAGAAAGAATATTTATATAAATTTTCATCATCTATAAAAATGATTTCATTATTATTATTTGTAAACAATGCATATTCTGGAAAATAATTTTCACACTCTGGACAATCTTCAGTATTTAAATTTGTAATTATGGTATCCATAGATTGTACATCCAGAATAACAACTTCTGGATAATTACCTTCAGTAACATATAATATTTTTGAGTTATCTAATGAAATATCAGTTAAATTATGTCCTCCAGGCCATGTTGGTGATATAAAAAATTCATTTTCCAATCCATCAACAGACACTCTCCCCATTGCTATATCACTATAATAGTAAATCCAATTTTCAGCTAAAATAAAACTAAATATTATTGATAATATAATTTTTTTCATTATAGAAGCCCCTTTTATTAAATAAACTTACAAACAAAAAAACCTGTTATTAAATAGTCTTCTTAACTCAATGGTGATGTAGTAGAATTTGAATCTGTAACCTCTGTTAGAAAAACTGGATGAATTAATTATTTAAAATTTCCAATAATTGTTTTACAACCCTTTACTTTCATCCCCTTTTTAACTTTAATATCAAAACTTATCGGTACAATTATTTCAACCCTTGAGCCAAATTTTATAAAACCTAATTTTTCACCTTGAGCAACATTTAAATCTGGATTCATATGATTTACTATTCGTCTTGCAACAAAGCCAGCTATTTGTTTAATCTTAAAAAAATTTTCACTATTATTACAAAATAATATTGAAGTTTGTTCATTCTTTTCTGATGCCTTATTCTTAAATGCACCAAAAAACCTTCCAGGATTATAAGCACTGTTAATAACTGTTGCATTTAAAGGAGTCCATTGTCTGTGTACATTAAAAACTGACAAAAAAATTGCGATTTTAGTAGACTTCCCTATATCTGGATCATCCCAATCTTTTATAGAAACAATTCTACCATCGGCTGGAGATAAAAAATCTTGCTCATTATATAGAATTTTTCTAATTGGATCTCTAAAAAAATAACATGTGATTAATAGAAAAGAGAATAAATATATACTTAAAAATCCAATCCATGGATAACGAAGATAAGCTGAAAACATATATGCAATTATCCATAATACTAATACAGAAAGTATTATTTTATAGCCCTCAGGTGCAATATTGAAGATTTTTTTCATATATTTAATTTAATACTAAAAGAGATTGATTTAAATGGCATCTAATATCCTATTAGAAAATTAACAGCAGCCACCTCAACCACTACCACTGTCTTGATTTTTTAATTCTTTAATATTTAGACTATTAACCGAAACATTAAAATATTTACTTAGCCAATTTGAGACTTTAACACGATTCCATTTATCACTATTCCATTTTAATTTTAATTCTTTAGGTAAATCTTTTTTTTCATTTTCAGATTCATCCCATGTAATATCAGTTATTTCTAATAATTTTTCCATTTATTATCCTATTACTTAACAACATTTTTTATCAACACATTTACAAAATCTAGCATTATACAAATGAAATCCAATTAAAGAAAAAGCAGGAATAAATTTTACGTCATCAGAGATATCTATAAAACCATAGCTAATATTTAAAATAAAAACAAACAATCCTAGCCAACTTAACCACAAACCAAGTTTAACAAAATTATACGTTGAATCCTTTGTAGAATATAAAACAGCAACAAAAGAAATAATTAAAAATACATAATCAATATACAACCACCAGCTTGGAGCAGCATTGCAACAGCTTTTAGAACAAGCAGCAGCTACAAAAAAGAATGGAGTAGCAAGACAATGGATCATACATAATCCACTTGAAATTACACCTAAACTATCAGATTTATCTATTGATATATTAAAACTAGTATTCATTTTGATATCTAAATTTATAAATTAAAAAAAATCTATAAAAGAGGCTTTTTAATCTTATGGCGAGGTGGTAGGATTCGAACCTGCGACCCCCTGCTCACAAAGCAGGATGATATTAATTACTATTCAAATTTAATATCTCTTAATTCTTCAAAAAAATCAATAAAAGAACTATCAAACCCTTCTTTATATCTTTCCCAAGTTTCTATTGAATACTTTGTTTGATAAAATTCTAAACCTATTCTTTCAAAAGCTTGATTTGATAAAATACCATCTGATTGTTGTAAATATATATTTTCTATTCTTCTTAAACCTGTCAGAACTACAAAATCAAGACTTAATCGATCGGCAGCATTTAACTGACTTCTTAATGTATCATTATCATTAGGTAACATTTGTGAAACTAATTCTGATAACCTTTCATCAGTAGCAACATCCATGTATAACTTAGTAACTTGTTCTGCTATTGATTGATAAGTTGCTCCTCTTATTGATAAACTATTTTGTCTAATTTCAATCCCTACAAAAATAAGAGAACCAATAATTGTTACTATACCTAATATTTCAATAATTTCTTTTTTAGTCATATTAAAATATACAAAACAAAAAAGCCTCTATAAAAGAGGCTTTCTAATTTATTGTCAAGGTGGCAGGATTCGAACCTGCGGCCCCCTGCTCCCAAAGCAGGATGCTGTTAGTTTAAAATTATATTTACAAGTTGTACTATATCTAAAACATTAAGATTACTATCATTATTAAGATCTCCAGAATACACTTGGAAATCGTTTAGGGTAAAACCATCTATTACAATCCCGACTAATGATACAACATCTAAAATATTACTTAAATTATCAAAGTTTAAATCACCAAGCATAATCCCATCTTCTGAAGAATTCATTATTAAATCTATATCTCCATATAAACCAAACTCATTTTCTTCTAATGAAATAATTCTACCATCTGCATCTTGACACCATGGATCATTTTCACAATATGGATCATTTTCAAAATAAAGTTGTGAAACGAGTACTTCTTCATCTGGAGTAGTGATTTTTATATGAAGGTGTCTTGGCCTAGAACCATAATATCCAGGTAA
>PAJD01000031.1 GCA_002705605.1 Fidelibacterota bacterium
CAGATTTACTTGATTTGTAGTTTGATATGAATTTCCAACAATATCAATACCATCTTTCATGACCCATCGTTCATCATCAGTGATAAATTGTGCTTTTAAATCTGTGAGCACACCAGTCATTGTAGCTTTTTGCAGCCAAGTTCCATCTGGATTGCCAGGCTTAAGACCAAGTTTTTTATAAGTTTCTGTTAAATATTCAACCGTTTTATCCTCGCCAGTGGTCCCAGGAAAACGACCTTCAAACTCATCTGAGGCTAAAGTAGTGATATGTTTGCTTAACAATGATTCATTGATTGTATTTTGCGCATTTAAGACATCTTCATCATGGACGTGCTTATTCCATCCTTCTAAGGGCTTTTTACACCCAACAATTACTAGAGCAATACCTGTAATAAAAACTATTAGACGTTTGAACATTCTTTCACCTATAATTCAATTAATATATCATTGAGATATATGTTTAGAAATTATTTTCAAATTACCAAAAGTTTGAAAAAATACTGAAAAAATAAATACTAAAACTATCGCTTTTTGTGCCACCACATTAAACATTAGAGCAAAATTAGACTCACTTGGACTTGGAGCTAATTCTAATATTAATACATAGATAAATATCAATATTGCAAAAAGTGAATAACCAATAAAATACAAACGATTAAAACGCTCATCTTTATACAAAACTATTGATAAAAGTACTGAAGCTATCAAAAATAATCTAAAGGCCCAGTTTGCAAAAAATATATGGGGTCCAACGATCGTATTTGTTGGAGTTAAGCCTACAGCAAAAAAACAGATTCCACCAAGCATCCCAGCGACACAACCTATTTTGGCCATCTGATGATATATGTTATTTTTAGGAAATAATTTTATAAAGTAATAAAAGTAAATATTAAAAATTATTCCACATATTCCTAAGGCTACTGCGAAAAGAACTAGAGAAATCATGTTTTCAGGTTTATATCTACCCAAATCACTAAAAAAATTAAGCGTAAATGAATAACCTATCGAAGAAGGATCATTCATCGTACCACCTTTATAGAATACTATTGCTAATCCTAGAAACAGTATGACTGCAAAAGTTGCATATCTAGGTAACGTAACTAAAAATAATTTATAATTACTCATTTATCTACTCAGCTTTATCTCTTTAGATGTTCTTCCACCTTTTGGATGATATACATTTATAGTCACTTTTGAACCTTTCGACCCATGAACCAACCAAGAAACTTCTTCTTTTCCATTGCCATTGATTTTATCGATCTCTTTTTCTTTCTCATCATCTAATACCATCACCTTGTTTGAAACTGATAGATAAGAACGGACGGGCACGGATTTATTATTTACAAAGCGGATGGCTAGTTCGGTTGGTTGAAAGCCGCTATTTAATATAGTTGTCGTTAATCGATATATATTTTTACCTAAATACTCTTGCTTCACATCTGAAATAGATAATAAAGGTAAGGCGCGAGCTTGCATTAACATAAATTCTACATTGCGCTCTATCTCGTCTTCTAAATATGGCGGCAATGGATTGTTTTGGCCAAATTTTTTCCATCCACCAATTTCAACTTTGCCAAGTTGGGGGTGATCAAAAGGTGTCCATGCTTTAAATACCTTACTATCCATTTGTTCATCATCATATTTTAATTGTTCAGATTGAGATACGCGTCCATCATTATCTAAATCCTCTCCAAATCGATAAATCTCATTGGCAAATGCTAGCACACCAAATAGTTCATACAATCCATCTAAAGCGCCTCCATACGCCGCATAAGCATCTTCATGGTCTAAGTGACCATAGTGATTACCACCGCCATCGAATGGGTCCATTCCTTTGATGGTACCGTTTTCTAAGCGCCTAAGTTGTCCTTTACCTGAATTCTTAGAACCACGGGGCCAATTCCATTGATAAACTGAGGTGGCTAATCCATACCTAGTAATATTAAGACCGCGCTCAGAAAGAGCAATATAGAGGCTTAAATCAGCATTTGGAAGTTTCATTTCAGGTACGGATGGAGGTCTTAAAATAACACCACCTGTTGAGTGCAAACTTTGTGAGGCTGAAATATTTGGATGGTCATAAATAAAATCTAACGCACTTCTTAATTCATTCTCAGATCCAGGAAAGGCTCCTGCTCCACGTTGTTTTACTGACCAATTACCAGGATAATTACGATTTGGGTCAATGCCGCCTGGCCAATCTTCGTTATAATCACCGTCGCCATCATTATCTATTCCTTCGCTATACCGTTCATAGTATGGACCAGAATCATCTGGTTTTCTTCGTCTTAATAAACGTTCATCATTCTCATCTTTGACCCAATCCCCAGATGGGTCTTCTACCCTCATTTGTAAAGCCATATTGTCACCATCAAGATCTTCGGGTGGATCTTCATCAAATTTACCATCGTTATCATCATCCCAAGGTTTAAGTGTGGAGTCTCTTGGTCTTAGGACTGTATGATGATGCAACTCAGAACCATCAGGAATTAAATTAGGCAAAATATAGAAAACTCGTGTTTTCCTTAAGTTATCAATATCTTTGTCATTAGAAGTAAGTAGTCGATGCACAAGACCCAAGGCAGCTTCTGTCGAAATTACTTCATCAGAATCCACTCCTCCATCGATCCAAATAGCCGGTTTATCCTCTGGTTTACCCGTTTTAAAGTCCGTTATTGTTATGAGCCATAGGTCTCTTCCTTGATAGGATTTTCCGATAGATTCAAGCTTAGCTAATTGTGGGTATTTTGCCTGAGCATCTTTTAAAAATTGACTCATTTCCTTAAAATCATGATAACAATCAAATTTCATATCTTTAGAAAATGAATTACACGGTCCAAAGAATAATTTATCATTTGTGGCAGATAACAGTGAAAAAAGCAACGTTATTGAAAATAATAAGTAAAATCTTTTGATCATAANTACCTCAAGGAAATGATTTAAATAAAAAAATAATTAGCGTTTAATTTAATAAAAGAATGCGATAAAAATAAAAAATACTATTTGAGTATTACCATCTTTCGTGTTTTAACATATTCACTAGTTTGAATTTGGTAGAAATAGATACCAGCTGAAACAGGTGCACCTTGTTGATTACGTGNATTCCAGACAGTTGAATGATATCCTTCACTTCTTTGCTCATTAATTAGTNTTGNCACTTTTCTACCCATAATATCATACACTACAAGATTAACCATCGATTGGNNAGGAAGATCGTAATTAATAGTAGTTACNGGATTAAACGGATTAGGATAATTTTGATGTAANGANAAATGNTCNGGNANCGCTTTAAGCATAATAGACTCTGTCCCTTGTGAAAGCAATTGTCCATCTTCGGTATAGAATTGATAGATCAAATCCACAACTTTTGAATCCTTACCCTTAACCTTTGTGATAAATTGGTTATTGATAAAGTTCTCATTAGAAATATTAGCATAGGCGAAACTACTTTCTCCCCTTACAGTATCAATAAATGCAAGTTCCATATTTTCGCCATTATCGCCTTTAATTTGATCAATACTCACTAATTGTGGATCATAGATAAACTCAAATTGAGCAACCGCTGCATCTTTATCCCAATTAATGAAAATGGAAGAGCCAATTTGATTATAAGCAATCTCTTTACCCGTATTTGCTAACATTTTACCGTTCACCCCATTTTTCCTTGACCAATGCCACATTCGTGAAAATCCCATCACATCTTCAAGATCATATTGACCATCGGGTGATAAGACCACGTTAGGAATCGTACCCGTAGAAGGTCCTAATTCTTTCGTGAGGTCATTTACATTCCAAGCAACAACAAAAGCAGACAGGTCCCCAGCATCAACATTGTTATCTTGATTGAAATCTGCTAAAGTAGCTGTATTGTATTCGATACTTTTATCAATCGATAATCCTGCTAGATCTTGAATATTGCTCATCTCTATATAAATTTTATCTCGACTTGTTAATGCGGAACTAAAAGAGATCGATACTTTATATGATGAAGGTTGGTCAATCGTAAAATTGAGTATACTATTATCTGAATTAATACCAACGCTTAATCCTTGTACGGGCTCTGAGAATGTTACATCGATCGTTGGTGGATCGTTAAGTTCTAATGTGCTTGATGGATCAGGGGAGATCGTTACTATACTTGGCGGTCCTTCAAATTCATCTATCGTTACGCCATTTGAGACAGCGGCTAAAGACATATTACCTGCTTTATCTTCTGCTTTCACCACACCATAATAGGTTACACCATTAACCAACGTTAGATCAGTAAAATTATAATTTAAAGCACCGATATCAATAAATGGTTGCGTATCCGCTTCACCAGGGGTGCGACCTAATCCTACTGAATAATGTTTAATACCACTACTGCTCCCATCATCAAATGCTGTCCAATTCAGTGATAGGTCTGTTAAGGAACTACTGTAAATAATATCATCATCGATACCATCACTAACAGTGCCAATAGTTGGCATTATTCCATCCACATATAATTCTTTAATCGCACTTAATGAATTTACCGAACCTGGCTCGGGTAAAAGAATTTCTGAATCATTATTATTTTGATCTTTTATAGAGCCACCGTTTAGTGATAAAGCAGATGAGCTAACATATTTTAGATCGGGTGATAAATCCCCTTCTTCAACAATATAATTAAATGTCAGCGTTAATGACTCAGATCCCGAACTATAGTTAGCAACTTTGTCTACTGATCCAGTTTCCAATGTTAATTGCGGTGTGCCAGTGACGACAACGTTTCGGCTAAAGGTCAAAGCAACGACTATCTGATCGCCAATTTTATAAAACCCATCTTCATTCAAGGACGATGCTTTAACAATGGAGGCGATACCCCCAGCTTCATAGTTGCAGACGTTTGTACCGCTATATATGAGTTCTCCATTCACTGTAATGGTTCCTGCGCATATATATGCTTCATCTGGAACTGAAATGGACGCACCCGTTGGAATCATGATGGATGATTGACCCATCATAGTAGCAATTGTAAGACTAAACGATATTAAATATTTTTTTATCATATTTAATCGTTTCATTTAATTATTGCTCATCCCCTTCTGTTGTTTCATTTTGAGTTCTCTCTTGATTCACTGCTAACAATGAATTGATTTGAGCTTGCAATGCCTCTATTTGATCTTGCTGTTCTTGTACAGCCTTAACTAATGGTACCACTATTTTTTCATAATCCATTCGATGAAATCCATCATCATCAACATTTACAATATTGTTTTCCGCACCTAACTCTTCATTTAAAGCTTTCACTTCCTGTGCAATAAACCCAACTTGTAACTTGTCATAGTCTTCAGAACTAACTTCTCTAACTTTTCCATTTGGATAGAACTTATCTTTGAGCTCTTGAGGGTAATTATTAGGATTAAGCTTGTAATAGGAAACAGGTCGTAGGCGTTTGATAAAACTTATACCGTACGCCAAATCATTGATTTCTTTTTTAATACGTCTATCTGAGCTTTGTATTGTTCCATTTGCATATAAAACAGCAGCGCCATCTTGGGCTGCATAAAGTCTAGTGATATCCGCATTGCCAATTACGGCATAGTTATCACCTTGTCCCGTTGCTTCATAACCTATAACTATCTCATTTATTGTACCAGCAGCGCTGGGATCGGACGAAGCTCCAATAATAACGTTATGCCTTCCCCCTACAATTGCATCTCCAGCTTTATAACCTAATGCAGTATTCTCATTCTTGGTAGATCCCGATTGGGACGCTGAACCTAAAGCGNAGTAACCCACAGCCGTACTATTATTTGAATCGCCGTTGTCTAATGAAAAAGACCCCACAGCCGTATTATCAGAACCACTANNGTTACCTAACATTGCANTANTTCCTATAGCCGTATTATCAGNACCATANGNGNNCNNGTTCNNAGCAAGATGGCCAATTGCAACATTGTGTTCANCAGATGTAATCCGTTGAAGTGCTGTATATCCTATACCNATGTTTTCATCACCTGTCGTAATCGTCGTCATAGTAGCATGTCCTAGGCCTATGTTGTAATTAGCANNGTNGATACTAGGACTGCCTATAGAACNTTNACCAATAGCAATATTGTNANNTTCATNATCAGCANNNTCAAGCGNTNCTTNACCAATTGCAATATTACTGGATCCAGTTGTTAGTGATNTTCCAGCCTCATGACCAATAGCAGTATTGTAANNGCCAGTAGTTAAACNTGTNANNGNATTANAACCNAGAGCAGTNTTCTNATCACCTGTTGTAAGCGCATCCATAGAATAATTTCCTATGGCTACATTGTATNNACCACCATCGATAGCACCACCCAAAGCATCATAACCAATTGCTAGATTGTCATTTTCTGTGTCTGNTGCATCAAGTGCCCCGTATCCAAGAGCTAAATTTCTCAAACCTGTAGTGTTAGCATTCAACGCAGATTGACCAACTCCNACATTATAATTTCCTGTTGTATTTGAACCTAATGCAACATGACCAATAGCTAAATTGCTTTCCCCTGTTGTATTTGCACTCATAGCCTGATTTCCTAGTGCTACATTATAAGAGGCAGTAGTATTAGTGGCTAAAGCATTATTGCCTAAAGCAACATTATAACCACCAGTAGTAACACCTGTGAGTGATTGATAACCTAGAGCAGTATTCGCATCACCTGTTGTAAGCGCATCCATAGAATAATTTCCTATGGCTACATTGGTTTCACCACCATCGATAGCACCACCCAAAGCAGCATAACCAATACCCATATTATCATTTTCAGCATCAGCAGCATCAAGCGCAACGCCACCAATTGCAATATTTCGTGAACCGGTTGTTATAGCAAGACCAGCTGATAATCCTAAAACAGTATTATCTGCACCAGTCGTCATCGCTTTTCCAGCCTCATGACCAACAGCAGTATTCCAAGAGCCAGTAGTTAAACCTGTAAGNGAATTAAAACCNAGAGCAGTGTTCTTATCACCTGAGGTNAGCGCATCCANAGAATAATTNCCTATNGCTACATTGTATTCACCACCNNCNATNGATCCACTTAAAGCATTATAACCAATAGCCAGATTATCATTTTCTGTATCTGCAGCTTTATATGCTAGATAGCCAATAGCTATATTTCTCGAACCTGTACTGTTATAATTCAAAACAGTTCCACCAATCGCGACATTATTATCCCCTGTTGTATTACTATTTAATGCAGACNTACCAACCGCGACATTATAATCCCCTGTTGTATTATCAGATAATGAAGATGAACCAATAGCTACATTGCCTCCCCCTGTTGTATTTGAACTCATAGCCNTTCGTCCGATTGCTACATTATAATTGGCAGTAGTATTCGAATTTAATGATTGAGCCCCTACTGCAACATTGCTTGTCCCTGTTGTACTTGATGAAAGCGCATCATATCCAACCGCTATATTATATGTACCAGTGGTATTTGATGAAAGCGCATCATATCCAACCGCTGTATTCTCATCACCTGTTGTATTAGCTGTAAGAGTTGCCCCACCAACAGCTACATTTTTTTCNCCAGTTGTNTTNGCTTTTAATGAATAAAANCCNANNGCNNNATTATTATCACCTGTCGTAACTGCATTCATAACATCTANNCCAACACCAACGTTATACTGAGCTGTACTTGANGTNGATGAAGGNTCATTNCCTAAATAGATNGAATTATCNTCAACNAGGGCATCTGATAATCCATTAATACTACTTGCACCTCCACTACTTACTGTTNTCCATGAAAGTGTACCTGACCCATCGGTTTTAAGCACCTGGTTGGCGCTNCCATCNGTNTTGGGTATNGTAATGGCACCTGCAGTGATTGTACCACTGGTTTTAACGTTAGTAATATCAGTATTTCCGAGTTGAANAGTNTTGTTCCCTCCACCNGTTGCGTCATATCCAATAACAATCTGATTCTGTGCATCTGCAGCGCTAGGGTCAGATCCGACTCCTATAGATATATTCTTCTCCCCAGTAGTAATTACATCCCCAGACCTTCTACCTATGGCAATNTTGTCCGAGCCACTAGTGTTTTCTACTAAAGCTTCATAGCCAACAGCTGTATTGTAACTACCAGTTGTATTTTTTTCCATTGTACTTCGACCAATAGAAACATTTTGAGAGCCTGTTGTAATGAATTTTGATGCACTAAAGCCTAAAGCTGTATTATCATCACCTGTTGTAATGCCATTGAGCGCATCAATTCCAACGCCAGTATTATTATTTGCGCTGTTAGTGTTTGCAGGAACGACAGCTAAATAAGTTGAATTGTCTTCTATCAGCACATCCGTCAACTCATTGAGTAGCTCTGCGCCANCACCTGAAGCAGAACTAATACTGCTCCAGNAAAGATTACCACTACCATCGGTCTTTAAGACTTGGCCATTGGTTCCATCTGCACTAGGTAATGCATATGCACTTGGAACACCAACTAATGTTGACCATGAAATAGTACCACTTCCATTGGTTGTTAATACTTGACCATTCGTTCCTCCACTATTTGGAAACAATAGATTACCAAGGGTCAATGGACCTTTAACCGTTAAGCTGCCGGAAATNGAAATGAGCCCATCTCCATTAATATCCATAAGGGTATCAGCATTACTATTTTGAAATACAATACCTTTGGATGCATCCGTTCCTGCGCTTTTTAAGATGATATCATCCTGTGCGTAAATGGAACCGGTTATTATTAGTGTTACGATTATCTTTTTCATAGCATTACCTATTTAGTGTTTAAATATTTATTGGGCATTAATTAGTGCTTTACCTAACCCATTTAATTGAATTTCTTGATTTTCTTTATCTACTATTTTTGTGGTACTTGTTAAATCGACTGATATTTGTCCTGGAGCAAAAATATTAAAGACAATAAAGGCAACCGCTCCTGTACCTGACAATTCTTCACTATTACCCAATATTGAGTAATAAATATTGACTATGCCCATAAGAGGATCATTTTCATAAAAGAAAACTGGATTTTGACCAGCATCTATTAACCAATCTCCTTGATAAACTGAATTAACCGATAGTTTACTTTGATCATATTTTATTTGCAGATGACCTCCAGCAACCTTGGTTACTTCTAAGGCATTGACATTTAATGTGACATTTGATCCACTATTTACAGTCACTTCATCTGGGGAAAAAACAAAAGCAGGCGTATCAATACCTTTTGCATTGTTGTAATCCAAATCTAAAGAATTATTAAAATCTGGTTCTACTATCTCACAAGAAATAAAAAGAAAACTAATCAGAATGATATATCGTTTAATCCAACGCAATGGAGAACCTTAGTTGAGGTTGAAGCATCTCAGGGTGATAAACAAGGTCAAAACCAGATACACCTGAGGCTATATCCGACTGAGGCCCAGTTAAAAATGCATGTACTATATTTATCCCCCATAGCGCACCTGCAGCGTAGATCATATTGGTCATTTGATCATTAGAAGCAACCTGATCGTCATAAGCTTGAAGCACTTTGGATTTTAGGTCAGCAATCTGAGCTGGATCAGTGCCAATATTATATTGCTGATTAAAATCAATCATATCATTTTTCGATGAATTATAAGAATTATATGCTGTGTATGCCAACACACCTAATAAAATTTCACCTCCCAATATTGACCAACCTGTTAATTTTTGATTGGAATACATCTGTCCCCATCCTGGAACCACCATAGATCGTAACATAGCGCCAAATCTTGTTTTTTTACCAGAGGCTATAATATCGATATCATCATCTCTAAATTGCTTGTCACGTAAATATTTCGGTGGGTCAAGACCCATGATCATCCAAGATAGAATCTCAATTTCTGTGATCAAACCGTCCACTTTGCCAACGTAAGTAGTATTGATGGTGTTTTCAGCTGCTCCAGTCTGCACACTGAACATTTTTATGTCAATTGTATAGGTATCGCCAAGTCTACCAATAGCACCGTTGATCATAAATTCCACACCAAGTAACGCTCCCACTTCGACAGCGCATTCCTCAGATGAACATTCTGCTTCACTATAGCCTTGTTCTTGCATGATCTCACCTATGGCATTCCTATCAACAAGAGCGACTTTATTGGTATTCCCTATCTCCGTAGAGAAACGGTCTGTAAGTGTCTTAGATTCGAGAGTACTAATTCCACGTGCTTCAAAATCGATAATAGCTAGTGTCACTTTAACAAATTCTTCTTCATTATCTCCACTGCGTTTTGATAGTAGTTCTTGGGGTGCTTGTAACCCTACTATTTCCCAGGCAAGGATCTCCATTTCAGTTATCAAGCCAATGATCTC
Source organism: Fidelibacterota bacterium (assembly GCA_002705605.1). Lineage (GTDB taxonomy): Bacteria > Fidelibacterota > Marinisomatia > SCGC-AAA003-L08 > D37C17. The sequence continues at coordinate 10,292 of PAJD01000031.1, forward strand.
ACCTTTATATGTGACTGCTTTGGCTCTTTCAGCTGCCCCAGTCGTCACCGATACCATTTTCGCATCAACTGTGTAGCTATCTCCAAGTTTACCAATGGAGCCACTGATCATGAATTGCGCACCTAATAATTGCCCCACTTCAGCCGTACATTCATCTGTTGTACAACCGGATTGCTGTAGTCCTTGTTCTTGTAAAATTTTTTCAAGAAGTTTTCGATCGGTCAATCGTACAGCATTTGTTGTAGCGATCTCTGACCTAAGTCGCTCCGTTAGCGTTTCAGCTTCGTAACTTGCAATTCCTTTTGCATCAAAATCAAGTACAGCTACTGAAGGGCGGTTATCCTGAGCATTAATTGTAGATACAATTATTAATGAAAGTATTATATAAGATATTTTTTTCAATTATACTGCTCTGTAAATTAAAAAATCTTGTACACCCGGTAGGATTCGAACCCACAACCTCTGCGTCCGTAGCGCAGCACTCTATCCAGTTGAGCTACGGGTGCATATTTATTT
>PAJD01000032.1 GCA_002705605.1 Fidelibacterota bacterium
GATAATGCAAAAAATCAATATTTTCAAGATCTAGAGGGCATTGAGTATTGTTCAAATAGCATGGGAGTATTAGTTGAAAGTGATGCTTTAATATTATTAACTGAGTGGCCAGAATTTAGAAGTCCAGATTTCAAAAAAGTTGGTAATTTGCTTAAAAATAAAATTATTTTTGATGGAAGAAATCAATTTGATAAAATTGACATGAAAAAAAATGATTTTGAATATCACCAAATTGGTGTGAGATCATTATAAGTTGTATATATCTATTAAATTTTTTTTTGATTTTTTCTTTGCCCTTTTTTTAATTATCTTTTTGTCTCCAGTATTTGTAGTGGTTATATTGATACTGTTTTTATCCAGAGATTCAGATATTTTTTTTATTCATCAAAGAATTGGTAAAAATGGTAAGGAATTTAACTTATATAAGTTTAGAACAATGAAACACTCGAGGAGTAAGATATTATCTGAATATTTTGAAAAATTTCCAAGTAAAAAAAAATATTGGGATGAAAATCAAAAATTAAAAAACGATCCTAGGGTAACTAAAATAGGCTATCTTTTAAGAGAATTTAGCCTAGATGAATTGCCACAAATTTTAAATGTCCTTAAAGGCGAAATGAGCTTTGTTGGGCCAAGACCAATTGTTGAGAGTGAAAAACAAAAGTATGGGGAAAGATTTAGTTCTTATAAAAAAGTTAAGCCAGGATTGTCAGGTTTGTGGCAAGTTTCAGGAAGAAATGATACAACATATGATAAGAGAGTTGAGCTTGATTACTTGTATACTCAGAATATATCTTTTGCTCTTGATTTAAAAATATTTTTTAAAACAATATATGTTATAATGAATAGGAAAGGAGCTTATTAATTTTTTTTACAATTATGTATATGTATTTATATATTGATAAGTGTGTAAGGTAAATTGCTTGCATAATATGGGTCTTATATGAATATAATTAAGGTTATTTCTTTTGAAAAATTATTATGAATTAAAACCTAGGATTAATTTGAAAGATTGGATTGTTAATAAATGAGAATTTGCATCCTATATGGTGGTGTCTCTAAAGAAAGGAAAGTCTCTATAGCTTCAGGTAAATCTATCATGGATGCCTTAAGGAAAGATGAAAAAATATTTGGTTATGATTTTGATGGTAACTATAATAATCTTTTGAGTGCTATTAATGATGCTGACCTTGTGTTTAATGCTCTTCACGGCGGTGATGGTGAAGACGGAACGATGCAAAAGTTTTTGACAAATAATAATATTAGATTTACAGGGTCTAACTATAATGCTTCTAGAAATGCTATGGATAAACATGCAGCTAAAACATTATGTTTAGAAAGTAAAATTTTAACTCCCAATTGGTTGTATTATAAAAAAAATATTGGGTTAGTCTCTTTGGAAGTAGAAATTTTAAGATTTTATAACAAGGATATTGTCATAAAGCCTTCAGATGAAGGATCTTCGATTGGTCTTAGTATCATAGAAAATTTTGATTCGAAAAATAAGCATAAAAGAAAAATGTTAGATGAGAGTATTTCAAAATGCTATAAAGTATCTAGGAATGTTCTTATCGAAGAATATATTGATGGTCGAGAGCTGACCGTGGGAATTTTAGGTAATAAAATTTTACCTATTGTAGAGATTGTGCCAAACAACAACTACTATGATTATGAATGTAAATATACTAAAGGTATGAGCAGTTATATAGTACCAGCAAAAAATATAAGCAAGACTTTGGAATCAGATATATATAATAAAGCAATGCAAATATATGATTTAATGGGATGCAGGCATTACGCAAGAATAGATTTTAGATTATCAAAAGATAATTATCCTTACTTTCTGGAAGTTAATACTTTGCCTGGATTTACGGATACCAGTTTATTTCCCATGGCTGCAAAGGCGTTGGGAATTTCTTATAAAAATCTATTGTTAAAAATAATTGAATTAGCAAAAAAATAATTTTTTTAAAACTTTCTTGTTATTATTGTATTTGTATTATAAATTAGTAGGCTCTGCTATAGCGCAATTTGTAAATTTTGCCATTGTAGCTCAGTTGGCCAGAGCAGCTGATTTGTAATCAGCGGGTCGGGGGTTCGAATCCCTCCAATGGCTCAAGTTTATTGAAATACGGGAGTTTTAAGAAACCGTCGTAAGGGTCGGTGGCCGAGTGGTCAATGGCAGCAGACTGTAAATCTGCCGGCGTAATGCCTACGGTGGTTCAAATCCATCCCGGCCCACAAAATTTCAGCGGGAGTAGCTCAGTTGGTAGAGCATCAGCCTTCCAAGCTGAGGGTCGCGGGTTCGAGTCTCGTCTCCCGCTCAACTGCCTACATAGCTCAGGCGGTAGAGCACTTCCTTGGTAAGGAAGAGGTCACCAGTTCAAGTCTGGTTGTAGGCTCTAAAATGGAAATTTTGTAAAGTTTTTTAAAATTTTAATGTTGTTGAAAATAAGATATGAATAATAAAATAGGAGATATTATAAAAAATGGCTAAGGAAAAATTCGAGAGAAATAAACCTCACGTTAANGTTGGTACAATAGGTCACGTAGATCATGGTAANACAACTTTAACTGCAGCTATTACTAAAACGTTAGCAGATAAAGGTCTTGCAGAGCAGCGTGATTTTGATACTATTGATAATGCGCCTGAGGAAAAAGAGCGTGGTATTACTATTAATACATCGCATGTTGAATATGAAACAGAAGCTAGACACTATGCTCACGTAGATTGTCCNGGTCACGCGGATTATATTAAAAATATGATTACTGGTGCTGCTCAAATGGATGGTGCTATTTTGGTAGTTGCAGCTACTGANGGTGCTATGCAGCAAACTAGAGAGCATTTATTGCTNGCTAAGCAGGTTAATGTTCCTGCANTTGTNGTNTTTATGAATAAATGCGATCAAGTTGATGATGCNGAAATGTTAGANNTNGTTGAAATGGAACTTAGAGAACTTTTAGATAAGTATGATTTCCCAGGTGATGATACTCCTATTATTCAAGGTTCAGCATTAAATGCATTGAGTAATGGTGGTGCTGATGCTGATTGTATAATGAAGTTAATGGAAGCGGTAGATACTTTTGTTCCAACTCCTGAAAGAGCTGTCGATAAGCCTTTCTTGATGCCTGTTGAAGATGTTTTTTCGATCACAGGTAGAGGAACTGTAGCTACTGGTAGAATTGAATCTGGAATAGTTAAAGTAGGGGAAGAGTTAGAGCTTGTTGGTATGGGTTCTGATAAAAAAACTACTTGTACTGGTGTTGAAATGTTTAGAAAGCTTCTTGATGAGGGTCAAGCTGGTGATAATGCTGGTTTATTATTGAGAGGTGTAGATAAGGAAGATATAAATAGAGGTATGGTGCTTGCAAAGCCAGGATCTATTACTCCTCATACTAAATTTACAGCATCTGTTTATGTATTGAAGAAAGAAGAAGGTGGAAGACATACTCCTTTCTTTAAAGGTTATAGACCTCAGTTTTACTTTAGAACAACCGATGTTACTGGTAACGTGATACTTCCATCGGGCACTGAGATGGTTATGCCTGGTGATAATGTAGATCTTGATATTGAATTAATTACTCCAATTGCTATGGAAAAAGAGTTAAGATTTGCTATTAGAGAAGGTGGTCATACTGTTGGTGCTGGTGTTGTTACTGAAATTAAAGAGTAATAATTGTGGCTGGAAATAGTAAGAGAGATATTGTTCAAATTGAAAGTACTGCTGGTACAGGCTACAGGTATTCAATAACTAAGAATAAAAGATTGCATCCTGAAAAAATTGAATACAAGAAGTATGATCCTGTTGTTAGAAAGCATGTAATTTTTAGAGAGACAAAATAAATAATAATTGCTAGGTGAGTAGCGATTGCTAGGTGAGTAGTTCAACTGGTAGAGCGCCGGCCTCCAAAGCCGGAAGTTGAGGGTTCGAGTCCTTCCTCACCTGCTGGAGAAATGTTATAATGTTTAAAGGTATATCTGANTATTTTAAAAGTATTAAAGTTGAAATGNGTAAAGTTTCTTGGATGACAAGAGANCAGGCTGTTAATTCAACTTTTATTGTNGGTGTTTTTGCTTTTATTATAGCGATTTTCTTNTTTGTTTTNGANATTGGGNTATCTGAGTTTGTTAATATTTTNTATAATTTTATTTAGGCAGNNTTATGGAAAAAGCTATAGATAATAANGATTCATNNAATTGGTTTTCNTTNCGAGTTATNTCTGGNAANGAAAGAGCTGGTNGAGGATACTATTTTATATGAATCAAAAAGAGAAAANGTTGATGATTCTATNGAAGAAGTNTTTGTGCCTTTTGAAAANGTTGTTAAAATAGTNAANAGTAAAAANGTTATTAAAGAAAGAGTTTTTTTNCCNGGNTATATTTTAATTAAGATGAAGCTTAATAANGTAACTAGATATTTTATAGAAAATATTCAAGGNGTTATAAGTTTTGTTGGNGCNAAAGGTANNCANCCTATTCCTTTNAGAGATACAGAAATAAAGAAAATTTTTGGNGANGTTGAGCGTAAAGAAGGACGTGAAATGATNGTNTCTCCATTTCANAAAGATGANAGTGTTAAGATAATAGCTGGTCCTTTTATTGATTTTTCGGGAGTTGTTAAAGANACAAATGATGAAAAGCAAAAAGTTAAAGTTACTATTTCAATTTTTGGGAGATCNACTCCTGTTGAGCTTGATTATTTTCAAGTTGAATTAGAAAGATAGANNTTATTATGGCAGATAAAAAAATAGANAGTTATATAAAATTACAAATNGAAGGTGGAAAAGCAAATCCATCTCCACCAGTTGGTCCTGCTTTGGGTCAGCATGGNGTTAATATAATGGACTTTTGTAAGGCNTTTAATGCNCANACTCAGGATCAGGGTGGNAAAATCATNCCNGTTGTTATTACTGTTTATNCTGATAGAACATTTACATTTATTACAAAAACACCTCCTGTNCCATCATTGATTTTAGAAGGNTGTGGAATTAAAAANGGTTCTGGTGANCCTAANAGAGATATAGTNGGNNCTATTTCAATGTCAAAAGTTGAAGAAATTGCAAAAATAAAATTNCCAGATTTAAATACTAAAAAAATNGATTCAGCTGTTAATATGGTTAANGGTACAGCTAGAAGTATGGGTGTTAAAGTAGAGGNTTAANAANATATGCTTAGAGGTAAAAAATATAAACAAAGTTTATCATCATATGATCCNATGCAGGANTATGNTTTAGATAANGCNATTGATTTATTNCANAGTTTTTCAAAGTCTAATTTTGATGAGTCTNTAGATATTTATGTTAATCTAGGCGTAGATCCTCGTCATGCAGANCANTTNGTNAGGGGNATGGTTTCTNTNCCAAATGGTACNGGNAAAAAAATTAGAGTTGTNGTTTTNTCAAAAGATGATGAAAANAATAAAAAGGCNAAAGATTTAGGTGCTTTAGANTCAGGNTCTAAAGANTTGTTAGATAAGATTTCTAAGGGTTGGTTAGATTTTGATGTATTGATTTCNTCNCCTGATATGATGGCTGAAGTTGGTAAATTGGGACGTGTTTTNGGTCCAAGNGGCTTGATGCCTAANCCTAAAACNGGAACAGTTACACCTGATATTGAAAAAGCTGTTGAAGAAATTATTGCAGGNAAAGTTGAATATAGNGTTGATAAAGCTGGTATTATTGCNGTAAGTGTNGGNANAATTTCTTTTGATAAAGATAANATTATCGAAAATATTAATNCTTGNATNGGTGCAATTTTAAAGGCTAANCCTAGNAGTGTNAAAGGNACNTATTTTAAAAAGTTNTCAATTTCTTCAACTATGAGNCCAAGTTTAAAAATAGATAANAGTGAATTTGTAAATTAAATTTTAATAAAAGTGAATAANTATGCCTAGTCAAAAAAATATAAGTACNGTTGAAAANTTAACAGATAAATTTAAAAATTCTTCTGCTTTGTATTTTGCTAAATATNCTGGANTTAATGTAGANCAAGCAGCTAAATTAAGAATGGANTTTATTGATAANGATGTAGACTTNTTAGTTTCTAAAAATACGTTAAGTAAAATAGCAGCAAAGAATGCTGGTTATGAAGATTTNTTTGACAATATTTTATCAGGTCAAATAGCGATAGCTTATGCTAANAGTGATCCNACTTCNCCTGCTAGAGTTATAAAAGAATTTTCNAAGGATAATGAATCCTTTNAAGTTGTAGGNTTGTTTTTNGATGGNAATCTTTATGATCCATCAAANTATAAAGAATTAGCTAATTTACCTACAAAAGATGTNCTGCTTACTAANTTTGTNTANTGTCTTAATTCNCCTATGTCAANTATGGCTTTATTNTTGAATGCNTCTATGNCAAAATTAGCTGGNACACTTAANAGTTTAGANAGTCAAAAGAAATAAAAATTTAATAATAAGGGGAATATTAAAATGGCAAAAATAAGTAAAGATGATGTTTTGAGTTATTTAGAAACAGCTAATATGCTGGAAATTTCTGAATTAATTAAAGATATTGAAGATAAATTTAATGTTTCAGCAGCAGCTCCAGTTGCTGTTGCAGGAGGTGCCGCTGCAGGNGCACCAGCTGAAGGNGCAGCTGAAGAAAANTCTGACTTTAAAGTNGANTTGACTGCTGCAGGCGATAAGAAAATCGCTGTTATAAANGTTATNAGAGAAGTTACTTCTCTTGGATTAAAAGANGCTAAAGAATTAGCTGATGGTGCTCCAAGTGTTGTTAANGATTCTGCTCCAAAAGAAGAAGCAGAAGANTTNAAAGCAAAATTAGAAGAAGCTGGCGCAACTGTAACTNTAAGCTAGTTTAGANAATTTTTACAAAAAANAAAATTCAATATAGTTCTTTAATAATCTATATTAAAATCAAATATGGGGGTGTATACTGCTAGATGGAAAATAATACAATTCACGATTTCTCAAAAAATAATTTTAGTATTAACCTGCCAGACTTATTGGCTATTCAGGTAGAATCTTGGAAAGATTTTTTACAAGAAGATGTTTTGCCAGAGAAGAGAAAGAATCTAGGTCTTGAAGCTGTACTTAGAAACACCTTTCCCATTGAAGATAATCATAGAAATTATGTTTTAGAATATAAGTTCTACTTTTTAGGTTTGCCAAAATATTCAGTTAAAGAATGTTTGGAAAGAAGAATTTCTTATAATGTTCCACTTAAAGTTAAGTTTGTTTTACATATAACAGATGAAAATGATAAATCTAAATATGTTCAAAACATTGAGCAGGATGTCTTTTTTGGAAATATTCCTTACATGACAGATTCTGGTACATTTATAATTAATGGTGCTGAAAGAGTAATTGTTAGTCAGCTACAAAGATCTCCGGGTGTGTTTTTTGACCAATCTTTTCATCCTAATGGTACTAAGATTTTTCTTGCAAGAATTATTCCATTTAGAGGTTCGTGGGTAGATTTTACAACTGATATTTATGACTGTATTTATGCCATTATTGATAGAAGAAGAAAGTTTCCTGCATCTATTTTGTTAAGAGCTATTGGTTTTTCTTCTAATACTGAGATTTATTCATCTTTTGGGCTAACGAAGAAATATAAGTTGAAAAATAGTAAGGACATTATTGGAAAAGTAGTTCTTGATGATGTTGTTGATGTAAATACAGGCGAAGTCCTTCTTGAAAGTGGCTCTATTATTGACAAGGATAATATTAAATTGTTATCTAGTAATAAGTTAGATGAAATTGAACTGCTGAATGATATAAAAGAAAATGAAGTTGCTATTGAAGTACTTGGTAATACAATTAAAAAAGATCCAACAAATAATTCTGATGAAGCTGTTTTATTGCTTTATCAACATTTACGAACAGGTGAAGCTCCAGATGTTTCCGTTGCAAGAAAATTTATTGAAAAAATGTTTTTTTCAACTAAAAAATATGATTTAGGTCAAGTTGGAAGGTATAGAATTAATAAAAAGTTTGGTTTAGATACTCCTATAGAAGATGCTGTTTTGACTAAGGATGATTTTATTCAAGTATTTAAATATCTTATTTCAATGAGAAATAATCAAAATGGTCCGGATGATATAGATCATTTAGGTAATAGAAGAGTTCGAACTTGTGGTGAGCAATTAGCTAATCAGTTTAATATAGCGCTTGCAAGAATGAAGAGAACAGTTTCTGAAAGAATGAATCAGAGAGAGGCTGAGAGTTTGACGCCTCAAGATTTAATTAGTTCAAGAATAGTAACTACTGTTTTAAATGCTTTTTTTGGAACAAGCCAGCTATCTCAATTCATGGATCAAACTAATCCCCTGGCTGAAGTAACGCATAAAAGGCGTATATCATCTTTAGGTCCTGGTGGTCTGTCAAGAGATAGAGCGGGTTTTGAGGTTAGGGATGTGCACTATACGCATTATGGGCGTTTATGTCCTATAGAAACTCCAGAGGGTCCTAATATTGGTTTGATTAATTCATTAGCAATACATGCTGTTGTAAATAATTTAGGTTTTATAGAATCTCCTTATAGAAGAGTTGATAAAAAAATATCAGATAAAATCCAGTATTTATCTCCTGATGAAGAAGATAGATCTTTTATTGCTCAAGCCTCTGAAGAATATAATAAAAAAGGAGAATTTAAGAATAAATTAATAAAAACTAGAAATGGTGTTGAGTTTACTTTGTCCTCTAATGATGAGATTGATTATATGGATGTAATGCCAAATCAAATTGTTAGTGTTTCAGCTGCTTTGATTCCATTTTTAGAAAATGATGATGCTAACAGAGCATTAATGGGTTCTAATATGATGAGGCAGTCCGTTCCTTTATTGCAGCCTGAAAAACCAATTGTTGGTACAGGCATGGAAAGTACTGTTGCCAAGGATTCCAGGTCTGCTATTGCGAGTAAACATAATGGAGTGGTTTCATCTGTTGATGCTAATCACATTACAATTCAAACAAAGGGTGAAAAAGAGGATATTGAATTAAATCCTGTTGAAAAGTTTTATACCTATTCACTTAAGAAGTTTTTAAGAACAAATCAAAATACATGCATTAATCAAAAACCAATTGTTAATGTGGGTGATAAAATTCAAATCGGTGATATTATTGCAGATGGTCATTCTACAAAGGATGGAGAGTTAGCTTTAGGTAGAAACCTTACAGTTGCTTATATGCCGTGGAGAGGTTATAACTTTGAGGATGCAATTGTAATTAGTGAAAAATTAGTAAAGGATGATTCTTTGACATCTATTCATATTAAAGAATTTGAAGTTGAAATAAGAGATACTAAAAGAGGTGAAGAAGAATTAACAAATGAGATCCCTAATGTAAGTGAGGATGCAACCAAAGATTTAGATCACAGGGGGATTGTAAGAGTTGGAGCTGAAGTTTATCCTGGTGATATTTTAGTTGGAAAAATAACTCCAAAAGGTGAAACAGATCCNACTCCAGAAGAGAAATTGCTTAGAGCTATNTTTGGTGAAAAAGCAGGCGATGTTAAGGATGCTTCAAAACGATGCGGNGCAGGAGTTAGTGGNGTTGTGGTTGAAACTCAGCTTTTTGAAAGAAAAAATGTTGCTATTAGAGCTGAAGAAAAGAAAAAAATAAGAGAATTACAATCAAATGCAAGAAGAGAAAGAGTTGAATTAATGGATAAAAGAAATGATCTCTTAATAGCGCAGATGATTAATGAAAACTCTGGAGGCATAAGAGACATAGCATCTAATAAAACTGTTGTTAAGGCAAAGACTTTATTGACAAAAAAGAGAATTAATAGTATAGATTTCGAGTCTTTATCTTTAAAATCTCCATGGGTAATAAATCCAATTAATTGGAATAATATATTGAAAATNTGGAGAAATTATAATAGAAACTTAAAGCAGCTTGAAGATAAGCTTGAAAAAGAAATATTCAAGTTAAGAATTGGTGATGAGCTTCAGCAGGGTGTTATGAAGCTAGCGAAAGTATATATAGCGCAAAAAAGAAAAGTTTCTATTGGTGATAAAATGGCAGGTAGACATGGTAATAAGGGTATTGTGTCAATTATTGTTCCTGAGGAAGATATGCCATTTACAAAAGATGGTAAAACTGTAGATTTNATTTTGAACCCACTTGGTGTTCCATCTAGGATGAATNTAGGTCAATTGTATGAAGCAATGTTGGGTTGGGCTGGAAGAAAATTAAATAAAAATTACAAAACTCCTGTTTTTAATGGTGCAGTTGAACAGGAGGTTNTAGCAGAATTAAAAAAAGCTAATTTACCAGCTTCAGGTAAGATGGAATTATGGGATGGAAGAACAGGCGAAAAAATTAAAACCCCAGTGGTTTATGGTAGTACTTATTTTCTAAAACTATCTCATCTTATAGCAGATAAAATGCATGCTCGTTCTACTNGTCCTTATTCTCTAATTACTCAGCAGCCATTAGGTGGAAANGCTCANTCTGGTGGACAAAGGTTTGGAGAAATGGAAGTTTGGGCTTTAGAAGCATATGGAGCAGCGCATACACTACAGGAAATACTAACNGTTAAATCAGATGATATAATGGGAAGAACTAATTTGTACAATTCTTTGGTTAAAGGTAAAAATACACCTGAAGCAAATGTTCCAGAGTCCTTNAAGGTATTGTGTAAAGAGTTAGAAGCATTAGGGCTTAATGTCCATTTAAGTTAAATTAAAATTTAATTCAAGGGAGAGTAATTTTGAGAAAAAATTATAGATCAAATTCACAATTTAAATCATTTAATTCGGTTACGTTGGGCTTATTGTCTCCGGAAAATATTTTGGAAAGATCATATGGTGAGGTTACAAAGCCAGAGACAATCAACTATAGGTCTTATAAGCCTGAAAAGAGCGGGTTGTTTTGTGAAAAGATTTTTGGTCCTATAAAAGATTTTGAATGCCACTGTGGTAAGTATAAGGGAATCAGATATAGAGGTATCGTTTGCGATAGATGTGGAGTTGAAGTAACTAAGAAGGCTGTCAGAAGAGAAAGAATAGGGCATATAACTTTAGCCGTTCCTGTTGTTCATATATGGTATTTNCGTTCAATTCCTAGCAAAATCAGTTATTTGTTGGGTTATACAACAAAACAACTAGAATCTTTNGTCTATTATGAAAAATTTGTTATTTTACAATCAGGTGCATCTGGAAGAGAAGTTGGAGAATTAATAACTGAAGATGAATACTTGGATTTGGATTATGANTTTGGTATTGATTCAGNAAATATAACTGAAGATGATATNGATGAAGATAATTTTTTCCATGCATCAATGGGTGGTNCAGCAATAAAATCATTGTTATCTGATTTGGATGTTTCAAAGGAGATAAATAGATTGTTGGCTCTTATAAATAATGAAAAAACATCTGTAACAAAGAAAGACGATTATTTAAAGAGATTAAGAATTTTAAGAAAATTTGATCCTCGTTTAGAAAAAAAATTAAATAATAAGCCAGAATGGATGGTTTTAAGTATTTTGCCTTTATTACCNCCAGAATTNAGACCGNTAGTTCCTCTTGAGGGNGGTAGNTTTGCTGCTTCAGATTTAAATGATTTATATCGAAGAATNATTATTAGAAANAATAGANTGAANCAATTAATGGANATTAAAGCTCCNGATGTNATTTTGAGAAATGAAAAAAGAATGCTTCANGAAGCAGTTGATTCNTTNNTNGANAATAGCAGAATGCAATCTGCAGTAAGAAGNGGNACNAGAAGGCCTCTTAAATCATTAAGTGATTCATTAAAAGGNAANACAGGTAGATTTAGNCAAAATCTTTTAGGTAAAAGAGTTGATTATTCTGGNCGTTCTGTNATAGTTGTTGGNCCTGAGTTAAGGTTGCATCANTGNGGNATTCCTAAAGANATGGCTATGGAATTATTNAAGCCTCAGATAATAAACGAACTTATAAAAAGAGGGTATGCTAGAACTCCAAAAAATGCTAGAATTTTAGTTGATGATAAATCTCAAGAAGTGTATCAAGTGCTTGAATATGTAACAAGTAATCATCCCGTATTGTTAAATAGAGCTCCAACTTTGCATAGATTGGGAATACAGGCTTTTCAGCCTTTGTTAATTGATGGAAAAGCGATAAGATTGCATCCATTAGTGTGTGCTGCTTTTAATGCTGACTTCGATGGTGATCAAATGGCTGTGCATATTCCTCTTTCAGTTGAATCTCAAGTTGAAGCATGGATGTTAATGTTGTCTAGTCATAACATTTTGCACCCTGCTCATGGTAGGCCTATTGCGATACCTTCGCAAGATATGGTTCTTGGTTGTTATTATTTAACTAGATTAAGAGATGGAGAAAAAGGAGAGGGTTCATTAATAGGTTCCTATGATGAAGCTAGATTAAGCTATGTTAATGAATCGGTAACATTGCACGCTAAAATAAATTTCAGAGATTCTGATGGTACTTGGATTAAATCAACTTCAATTGGAAGAGTTTTGTTTAATGAGATACTGCCAGAAAAAATAAGATTTTTAAATGATATAGTATCAAAAAAACAATTGAATGATATTATAAGTAGATCATATAAAGAATGTGGAAATATGGAAACTGTTTCTTTTTTAGATAAATTGAAAGATTTAGGCTTTGAATTTGCTTTTAAAAGTGGTTTATCTATTGCTTTAGATGATATTCATATCCCAGCTAAGAAAAATGAAATTTTAGATGGTGCAGATAAAGAAGTTGCAGTTATTCAAGACAAGTTTGATAAAAGAATAATCACTGATGGAGAAAGATATAATAAGGTAATTGATATTTGGACACATGCTACAAGTGATGTTGCTTCAGCTATGTTTACAGAGCTTGAAGCTGATAATCAAGGTTTTAATCCTTTGTTTATGATGTCTGATTCAGGAGCTAGAGGTAGTCAGGACCAAATAAAACAGCTTGCTGGAATGAGAGGTTTGATGGCAAAGCCAAAGAAAACTATGACTGGTTCGACTGGTGAAATTATTGAAAACCCTATTAGAGCTAATTTCAAAGAAGGATTATCTGTTTTTGAGTATTTTATTTCAACTCATGGAGCAAGAAAAGGTCTTGCAGATACTGCATTAAAAACTGCTGATGCTGGTTATTTAACAAGAAGATTAGTTGACGTAGCTCAAGATATAACAATTTCAGAATTGGATTGTAAAACTTCTCAAGGTGTAATTGTTGAAGATATTAAAGATGGAGAAGAGGTTATTGAAACTTTAGAGGAGAGGATTGTAGGGAGATATTCTGCAGATAATATTGTTGATGAAATTACTAAAGAGCTTATTTTAAAGAAAAATAAATTAATAGATCAAAGTGTTGTTGATAGAGTCTTTAAGAGCAGTATTAATGAAGTTAAAATAAGGTCTACCCTATCATGTGAATCAGCAAGAGGTGTATGTGCTAAATGTTATGGTATTAATTTAGCTACTCATAATGAGGTTAAAATTGGAGATGCTATTGGTATAATGGCAGCTCAATCAATTGGAGAGCCGGGAACACAGTTAACTTTAAGAACATTTCATATTGGTGGAACAGCATCAAGAATTGTTGAGGGTTCTCAAAGATTTACGAAAATAGCTGGTTTAATTAAATTTTCAGATAACTTTAGATTGATTGATTCTATTGATGATGAAGGTAATAAAAATATGGTATCTCAATCAAGAAATTCTGAAATGATCTTACTAGATAAAAATGGTATTAAATTGAATTCTTGGAATGTTCCTTATGGTGCTCATGTTAATGTTAAGAATAAGCAAAAAGTTAAGGCTGGTGATTTGTTGTTTTCTTGGGACCCTTATACAGATGTAATATTAGCAAGAAAATCAGGAAAAGTTGTTTTTGAAGATCTTATTGAGTCAGAAACTTATGTTGAGGAGGTAGTTGAGGGCGGTAAGAAAATGATGGTTATAATTGAATCAAAAAATAGAAATTTAAGTCCGCATATAGAAATTAAATCTACATCTTCAAAAGATACTGCGGGAGTAAGTATATTGCCGGTTAAAGCTACCGTGGTTGTTCACGAAGGCGAAAAAGTTAAAGAAGGTCAGGTGATTGTTAAAATACCTAAAGAGTCAGGTAAAACAAGAGATATTACAGGTGGTCTTCCTAGGATTGCTGAATTATTCGAGGCTAGGAACCCCTCAAATCCTTCTGTTGTTACAGAAATTGATGGTGTTGTTAAATATGGTAAATTAAAAAGAGGTATTAGGGAAATAATAGTTGAAACTGAAAATATTAAAAAAACATATAAAATACCATATGGAAAACATATTTTAGTCCACGAGGGTGATTATATTTTTGCTGGAGATAGACTGTGCGAAGGTGCTGTTTCTCCAAGGGATATTTTAAATATAAGCGGTCCAACTAGAGTTCAGAATTATTTATTAAACTCTATACAAGAAGTATATAGATTGCAAGGAGTAAAAATAAGTGATAAGCATATTGAGGTGATTGTTAGGCAGATGATGCAAAAAGTAGAGGTTATAGATCCTGGAAATACTGAATATCTAAAAGGCGATAGAGTTAATAAGACTGACTTTAATTTAGCAAACAGGAAATCTAAAAATAATCTTGTAGTGACTGATTCGGGTGATTCTGATTATTTAGAGTATGATGTTGTTTTAGCTGAAAATATAAAAGAGCTTAACAAGGAAATGAAAGAAAGTGGTAAGAAACTTGTTAAAACAAGAAAGGCAAAGCCTGCAACTTCCAAGCCTTTATTGCTTGGTATTACTAGAGCCTCTTTGAATACTGATAGTTTTATTTCGGCTGCTTCATTCCAGGAAACAACAAGAGTTTTAACTGATGCTGCAGTTGAAGCTAAGACTGATGATCTCCTGGGTTTAAAAGAAAATGTGATTATCGGTAGGTTAATCCCAGCTGGAACTGGTCGTAAAGACTACAGGGAAATAAATGTGACTTCAAAAAATGAAATTGATATCTCAAGCAATCCTTCTCATGAGGAAGAATTAGTTGAGGATTTATTGAAAGAGTAATTTTTTGTCCTTTTAAATTAATTTGATATAAATAAAAAAAATATTTGTATACCTCCCAAAGTATATATTAACTTAATAAGCTGTATTTGTTAGCAAATTATAATAAATTTATGAAAAGGTTGATATGCCAACTATAAACCAGTTAGTTAGGAAGGGAAGAAAAAAGCAGACAAAGAAGAGTAAAGTGCCTGCTTTAATGGCGTGCCCTCAAAGAAGAGGTGTTTGTACAAGAGTTTATACAACTACGCCTAAAAAGCCTAATTCTGCTTTAAGAAAAGTTGCAAGAGTAAAGCTTTCAAATAATTTTGAAGTTACTGCATATATTCCTGGAGAAGGTCATAATTTACAAGAACACTCTATTGTTCTTATTGAAGGAGGAAGAGTGAAGGATTTGCCAGGTGTTAGATATCATGTGGTTAGAGGTGTTCTTGATCCTGCTGGTGTTGAAGGAAGAAGAACAAGTAGATCAAGATATGGAACTAAAAAACCTAAGGAGTAAGTAGTTTGAGAAGAAGAAGACCAGAAAAAAGAACGATATTACCTGATCCTACTTATAAGGATTATACTGTTGCTAAATTCATTAACTATTTAATGAAAAATGGTAAAAAAAGTATAGCAGAAAAAATATTTTACGATTCTTTATCTATTATTTCTGAAAAAGAAAAAAATGAAGATGCTATAGATGTATTTAAAAAAGCATTGTCTAATGTATCTCCAGCTTTAGAGGTTAAGTCTAAAAGAATTGGAGGGGCTACATATCAGGTTCCTATGGAAGTTTCTCAATCAAGAAAATTATCTTTAGCTATGAGATGGATATTGGGATTTTCAAGAGGAAGAAAAGGTAAGACAATGTCAAATAGATTAGCTGCTGAATTAATTGCTGCAGCAAATAATGAGGGTTCATCGATTAAAAAGAAAGAAGATACTCATAAGATGGCGGAGGCTAATAAAGCTTTTGCTCATTTTAGGTAAAAAAAATATGGATAAACAAATATCATTAGATAAAGTAAGAAATATAGGTATAATGGCACATATTGATGCTGGTAAAACTACAATGACTGAGAGGGTGTTGTATTATACCGGTAGATTACATAGACTTGGAGAAGTTCATGATGGTGCTGCTACAATGGATTGGATGGACCAGGAAAAAGAAAGAGGTATAACAATTACTTCTGCAGCAACTACTTGTTTCTGGAATGATCATAGAATTAATATTATAGATACACCTGGTCACGTTGATTTTACTATGGAAGTAGAAAGATCTTTAAGAGTTTTAGATGGAGCAATTGCGTTATTTTGTGCTGTTGGTGGTGTAGAGCCTCAATCAGAAACAGTTTGGAGACAGGCTGATAGGTATAATGTTCCAAGAATCGCTTATGTAAATAAGATGGATAGAACGGGTGCAGATTTTTATAATGTTGTTGAAATGATAAAAGATAGATTTGGAGCAAATCCAGTTCCTTTAGTTTTACCTATTGGTGCTGGTCAAGATTTTACGGGTCTTGTAGATTTAATTTCAAATAAAGCTATTATTTATACTGCTGATGATGGTTCAACGTTTGAATATTCTGATATACCAGCTAATTTAGCCGATAAAGCTGAAGAGTACAGATCTTTCTTGATTGAAGAAGTAGCAACTCAAGATGAAAATTTAATGAATAAATTTCTTGAAAATGAAGAAATTACAGAATCTGAGTTAAAAAATGCACTTAGATTAGCTACCTTGGATGGTTCTATTGTTCCAACATTGTGCGGCTCAGCTTTTAAAAATAAAGGTGTTCAAAGATGTCTAGATTCAGTAATTGATTTTTTGCCTTCCCCAACTGATGTTGGTGCTATGGAAGGATTTGAGCCTGGAAATGAAGATAATGAATTAAAAAGAGAACCAAGTGAGTCTTCAGATTTTAGTGCAATTGCATTTAAAATAATGACTGATCCATTTGTTGGTAAGTTAACATTTTTTAGAGTTTATTCTGGGAAAGTAACAACAGGTGATTTTATTTACAATTCTAGTTCTGGAAAAAAGGAAAGAGTTGGAAGGCTTATGTTAATGCATTCTAATAAAAGAGAGGAAAGAAAAACAGTATCTTGCGGTGAAATTGCTGCTATGGTTGGATTAAAATATACTAAAACTGGTCATACTTTATGCTCAGATAAGAGTCCAATCTTATTTGAATCTATGGTTTTCCCTGATCCTGTTATTTCAGTTTCTGTCGAAGCGCAGACAAAAAAAGATCAAGAAAATTTATCTGTAGCATTAAGTAAACTTGCTGAAGAAGATCCTACGTTTAGAGTTCATACTGATGAAGAAACTATGCAGACGATTATATCCGGGATGGGTGAGCTGCATTTAGAAATTATTGTTGACAGATTAAAGAGAGAATTTAATGTTTTAGCGAATGTTGGTGCTCCTCAGGTTGCGTATAGAGAATGTATAACTGCAGATGTTGAGCAAAATACAAAATTAGTTAAGCAGTCTGGTGGAAGAGGGCAATATGCTCATGTAGTTATGAATGTTGAGCCAAATGAAACTGGCAAAGGGTATGAATTTATAAATAAAATCGTTGGGGGGGCTATTCCAAAAGAATACATTCCAGCTGTAGATAAAGGTGTTCAAGACGCTGTTATGAATGGTCCGTTGGCAGGCTACCCTATTGAAGATATTAAGGTTACATTATTCCATGGTTCTTTTCATGATGTTGATTCAAATGAAATGGCATTTAGAATAGTTGGAAGTATGGCAATGAAAGAAGCCATGTCAAAAGGAAATCCAAAGTTGCTTGAGCCTATCATGGACTTGGAGGTGGTTATGCCAGATGAATATTTGGGTGCTGTTATGGGTGATGTCACATCAAGAAGAGGTATAGTAAAGGGCTATGAACCGAGAGATAAGACTCAAGTATTAAAGGCTACAGTTCCTTTGTCTCAGATGTTTGGTTATGCAACAGATTTACGTTCTTTAACTCAAGGAAGAGCTGTTTTTACATTGGCTTTTGCTGATTATCAGCAAGCACCGAAAAGTATTCAGGAAAAAATTGTTGAAAAATTTAAAGGGAATGTTACTGTATAATTATGAATAAAATTAGAATAAAACTAAGAGCTTATGATCATATGTTGCTTGATAAATCAACGGTGAAAATAGTAAAAAAGGCTAAAGATACAGGAGCGTTAGTATTGGGTCCAATTCCTTTGCCTAATAAAAAATCTATTTATACTGTTAATAAATCCGTTTTTGTTGATAAAAAATCTAGAGAACAGTTTCAGATAACTATACATAGAAGGATTATAGAGCTTTTAAATTCTACTTCCAAGACAGTTGATGGTTTAATGAAACTAGATATGCCAGCTGGTGTAGATGTAGAAATAAAAACGATGGAAAATTAAAATAAATTATAATGATAAATTTAGATACATATTTAGATGGTTTAGAATCATTCCTTGAAGATGATAAAAATGATAATGATAATTTATCTCAAGAAGAATCTTCTGTAGAGGAAGTTAAGTCTGAAGAGTCAGCCCCTGCAGAGGAAGCTAAGTCTGAAGAATCAGATCCTGCAGAGGAAGCTAAGTCTGAAGAATCAGCTCCTGCAGAGGAAACTAAGTCTGAAGAATCAGTACCTGTAGAGGAAGCTAAGTCTGAAGAATCA
>PAJD01000033.1 GCA_002705605.1 Fidelibacterota bacterium
TAATTGGATCTTTAATGTTGCAACAATCAATTAAGTTACAATCTTCATTTGTTGAGCATTGAATTATTCCAATAGGCCCTTCAATATCTTCGATAAACTGAATTAAGTTTATATTTTTAATTGAATCATTAATTAAATACCCACCTTTAGGTCCTTTTATTGCATTAATATAATTTTTTCTGGATAGTTTTTGTAATGTTTTAGCCATTATCTCTTTGGGAATATTATACTGATTAGCAATATAACTTGATGAGCATAGAGACTCTATATTGCTCATATGTTTTATAGCTATCAATGCATATTCAGCTGTTTTAGTGATTTTCAACATGTTGTATACGAGTTATTTTATCGCATATAATTTAAATAGAGAATAAATCTAATAAAAGTTTTATTTAATTAGGTCTAATCCACGTTTAATAACTTTAGATTCAGGGCTTTTGTTATTTATAAATTTATTAAATGATTTTTTAATTTTATTTGTTATTTCTGTACTTGAATTTACATTAGATATTTCTAATAATTCGTATAGAATTAACCATTCATTAGGATATTGATTGATAGCTTTATTAAATATTTCTAATAACTTTTCATCTGAGTATTTTCTAAGCAAGTCTTTAGATTGTTTATGCAATTTATTTAAGTCACTATTATTACATGACTGCTTTTTATTAAGATGCCCATATTTTAATTTTTTATATTCATTTTTATTATAATTCAATTTATCTGCAACTCCTCCGTATACAGAATTAATTGATTCTCCGCAAATTAAATCAAAATTTCCCCATTCAGGTTTAAATAAAATCTTGCTATTATATTTAACAGTACAATTATTAAACTTAATAATAATAATTTGTGATAATTTTTTATTAATTTCTTTTATAGTACCTATCAGTTTTATTCCACTTAAAAATTCTAATTTAATAGTTTGATCAATTTTTATGTTTAATTTTTCAATTTCATCATTTGATAATGTGTCAATAGATTTATTATACACTTTTAATTTACCAATAGGACAAGAATATCCATTTATATGATATTCAACTCCATGATTTTTTAGTTCTTTTTTATTAAAACTTAATTGCGTCTTTCCAGTAGTTTTAATAAAAATAGGAACATTATTTTTTGATATAAAGCTACTAACAATTCCTGATACCTGAATATTATGATCAATTTCAATTGTACATAATGTTTTTGCCTTTATTGCTTCTTTCAATCCATACTCACCTCCAATTTTGTATGACATTTTATTTGAAAGTTGTCTTAATATTTTTGAAAGTTGTTTGAAGTTCTTTGTAACAAAGAGTTGAGGTTGTTGTTCAGTTATATCATATTTATAATTAATACAATCAATTGAAAAAGGTATTTTTTTAATAGTATTATTTAAACAATTTTCACTTTCTTCAACAGAAGAAAGAAGGCCAGCCCCATAAATTTTATAATTATTAAGATCTCCAATTAGACCATATTCGACTGTCCACCAATTCATCCTAGAAAGTAAAGCTGATTCACTTGTATATGTAATGTTTTGATATGCTTTTTTTAATTTGATATTATAATTTTTTATATCATTTTTAGATGTATTAGGTTTTTCTTTTATATCTGAAAGAGCTCTAATTGCGTAGTATAAATCCATGTCTTCAGATGACATGATGGCTTTATTGGCAACTTCTCCATAATTAATTAGATAGTTTGAATAATCCTTATTAGCAATGATTGGAGCATGTCCTGCTGCTTCGTGAACTATATCTGGAGCTGGGGTATATGTTAAATGTTTGTGAGTTCGCATATCCGCAGCTATAGGTAATATTTTAAGTGATTGAAATTCCATAAATACATTAGGTGGGATAAAGCCTCTAACAGGAATTGCTGTCCAGTTAAATTTACTTAGTTTATTATTAATATTGCTAATTTTTGGAATTTTATTTAAAGTAATTCCTGTTTTATTTAGACCCTCTAGATAAATTTCATGACCATGTTTTTTAAAAAAGTCAATTGAAATTTTCATAATAAAACGCCAGGTTGATTGATTGATTTCACTATATTGAGAGTAATCTTGTGTAACAATGTATCTTTTTAAGTGTTTTGGTATTATATTATTTATTGATTTCATATTACTATAAAAAAGTGCTTAAATTTAATCAATAATGTTTATTTTAATTAATAATTTATAATTACCTTTTGACTAACCTAATAACATACTCTTTTTTAAGAATTTCCAGTTTTATTTTATCATTAATACCTAGAAGTTTTTCTCTTTACATTGGTTCTTTTTTTGGATCATTCATGTATTATTTTTTTCCCTTAAGAAGTAAAGTTGCAAAGATTAATCTATCTATAGCATTCAAAAATAAAGATAATAAAGAAATCAATACTATTTTAAAAAATACTTATAAGCATTTTGGAAAATTAATAATAGAGTTTATTAGGATGCACACTATTAGATTAGATAATACAATAATTAAATTTGATAAGAAGTATGAGAATCATTTATTATCTGATAATGGAGTAATATTTATGACAGCTCATTTTGGTAATTGGGAAGTTATTACATCGTTACTTCATAAATATAAACATATTACTGGTATAGCTAGGCAGCAGAAGAATAATGGAGGCAATAAATTTTTCAATGAATCTAGATTGTTGGATAATGTTACTTTAATTTCAAATAAAGGTTCTAAAAGAAAAATGCTTAGAACTTTAATTGATAAGAAAATATTATTAATTGCAAGTGATCAGAATGCTAAAGCCCATGGAACTTATATTGATTTTTTTGGAAAACCTTGTTCTATTCCAAAAGGTGCAGGGCATTTTTATAGTTCTACTAAGTCAAAATTATTAATTGGTTTTTGTATTTTAAAAGAAGATTCAACTTATTTTTTAAAGATTAAAAATATTGAATTGAAAAATAAGTCTGAACAAAAACAAGATATAATTGTAGAAATAAATAAGATATATTCAAAAATGCTTGAAGATATTATAATCGAATATCCTGAACAGTATTTTTGGTTCCATAAAAAATGGGATAAAGGAATTTATAAATAATGATATATGAAGCATTAAATAAAAATATTGACATAGCAGCTCAATCTCTTTTAAATGGAGAAATAATAGTTTACCCAACAGATACTTTGTATGGATTTGGAGTTGATGCAACAAATGAAAATGCAATTAATAAATTAAATCAATTAAAAAAAAGAATTCAACCTTTAAGTATAATTGTTAGTTCATATAAGATGTTGTATGATTTATGTGTTGTTGATAAAAATAAAATTGATTTAAATAAATATTTTCCAGGTCCTTATACTTTATTATTTAATAAAAAAGATAAATTACCTAATATTTTAACTGTGAATTCTAAAAAAATTGGAATAAGAATACCTGAATCAGATTTTGCAATTAAATTAGTTGATACCATTAATAAGCCAATTGTTACAACGAGTGTTAATATTCATAATGAAGATTCATTAAATGATATATATAAAATAAAGAATAAATTTCCAGATTTAAATATTTTTTCAGGTATAGTAAATGAGGGTTCAAAAGGATCTACAATAATTGATTGCACAAAGGCTTGCACGACCATTGTAAGACAGGGGGATGGAATTTGAAAACATTAATAAGATTATTATCTTTTTTTAAACCATATAAATTTATTTTATTTATATCAATTGTTGCTTCAATATTATATGGTTTATTTAATGTTGCTTCTTTGTGGATCGTTGGCACATTAATAGGCAATCTATTTGGTTCACAGACATTAGATAGTCAAAATATTGCTGGTCTTAATGGTAAAATTAATTCTTTTTTTTCAAATTTAATTTCTTCTGAATCACAAATTGTTCAGTTGAAGATGATTTGTATATTTTTATTTATAACATTTTTATTTAAAAATATATTTTATTATATAAATTGGGTAAGCATTTCTTACATTCAATTAAATATTATTAAAAATTTAAGAAATAAATTTTATAGCTCTATCCAGAGATTTTCTTTGCAATTTTTTGATAAAAATAAAACTGGTGAGATACTTTCTATTATGTTGAATGATATCAATTGGATAAAAGTAGCATTTAATAAATCATTACAAGTTTTTATAAATGAATTAATAAGTATTATTATTTTAGTTTATATGCTATTCTTGATAAGTCCTTCGCTTACATTATTAATCTTGTGTACTGTCCCTATTTCGGGTTTCCTTATTTTAAAAATAAGTCAAAGTATTAAACGTAAAGTAAAGCGAGCAAGTATTAAAATTGCTGATATATCAAGTTATGCAGAAGAAAAAATTATTGGAATCAAAATAGTTAAAGCATTTAATATGACATCAAATGAAATTTCAAATTTTATAAAAGAAAATTATAAGTTTTTTAGATTAGAATTTAAACATCAGAGATTATTTGGTCTTACAACTCCTATAAATGATATTATAGGAGTAAGTCTAGGTGTTTGTCTTCTTTGGTATGGCGGGCAAGAAGTTTTGGTCTATAATAAGATGTCTTCAGATGATTTTATGAGATTTATAATATTTTTATTTGCAATGTTACAGCCTGCAAGAAAACTTGGGAATAGTATAGCGACAATTCAAACTGGGTTAGCATCATCTGAAAGGTTATTTTTTATGATAGATCAGCCTTATAGTAGAAAAGATGAAAATAATTTAGAAAAAATAGAAAAATTTGAAAATAAAATTGAAATTAATAAGTTAAATTTTTCATACTTAAACAATTCAAAGAATATTTTATCAGATATTAATTTGAATATTAATAAAGGAGAAAAAATTGCTCTTGTAGGTACAAGCGGTTCAGGTAAAACAACTCTGACTAATCTATTATTAAAATTTTATGATTTCAATTCTGGAGAAATAAAGATAGATAATAAATCATATAATCAAATTAATACAAAATCAATACGAAGCTTAATTGGTCTTGTAACTCAAGAGCCTATATTATTTAATGATACGATAAAAAATAATATTATATATGGGCATGAGAATGTCCCAAATCATAAAATAATTGAAGCTTCTAAAATTGCAAAGATTGATGAATATGTTTCATCTTTAGATGAAAAATATGATACTTTGATAGGTGAAAGAGGCTCTTTATTATCTGGTGGCCAAAAGCAAAGAATCTCTATAGCAAGAGCAATTATAAAAGATCCTCCAATATTAGTATTTGATGAAGCGACATCTTCATTAGATTCAGAATCAGAACAAAAAGTTCAACAGGCAATTGATAATCTTGTTAAAGATAGAACTGTAATCATGATTGCCCATAGATTAACTACTATTAAAAATGTAGATAGAATCATTGTATTAAAAGATGGTAAGATTAAAGAAACTGGTTCACATGATGAGCTAATTGAAAAAAATGGTTACTATAAAAAATTATATAATATTCAATTTAAGGATAAAAATGAATAGTGCAATAATTTTAGGAGGTGGTCTTAGTGAAAGGTTTGGAGCTGATATTCCTAAACAATTTATTGAATTTAATAATAAAAAAATTATAGACTATTCAATTCATACCTTTTTAAACAATAATTTGATTAATGAAGTAATTATAGTTGTTCCTGTTCCATGGATAGATTTAATTAAGAAAAAATATAAGCGGTGCAAAGTAGTTATTGGGGGTTCAACAAGATTTGAATCTATGCTTAATGGATATAATCAGATATCTAATCAATCAAAAAATATTTTAATACATGATGCAGCACGTCCTTTAGTCTCACAAAAGATTATTGATAAATGTATTAATCATTTAAATAAATATGATGCAGCATGTCCATATATAGATATTGTAGATTCTATAGTATCTAAAAATAAAAAATCAATAAATTATTTAAATAGAGATGAAATAAAAAAAATTCAAACTCCTCAAGGATTTAAAAGAAATATTTTAGATGATTTTTCTAAAAGGAAACCCTTTGGATCTGATGATATTTCAATGGCAATTCATTATAATAAAGATATATCTGTAAAATTTTTTAAAGGCGAAAATAAAAATTTCAAAATTACTAATAATATTGATATGCATTTATTTAGGGGAGCTATAGATGCAATATGATTTATCAATTATAATAGCTCATTTTAAGCCTAGGGATTTAATAGGTAATCCTTTAATCAAAACAATTAGTGAAATTAATAATCAAAAAGGTCAGTATAAGATAGAGATTATTATTGCCGATGATGGTTCTTTGTATGATTATCCTTTTGAAGAAAATTATTCATCTATAGGTAGCTTTAAAGAAAAAGATGTATATATTTTAGATGATAAAATTTTAAAAGAATTTTTATTAGGACAAGATCTTGATATAAAAGGTATATCTAAATGGGCACATTATCCTAAAATAAATAATAGTATGAATAAAGCATTTATTACAAACTGTGCTGTCAATATATCCAAAAGCAAAAATTTACTATTACTAGATGATGATAATT
The DNA here is from genome assembly GCA_002705605.1 of Fidelibacterota bacterium. Classification (GTDB taxonomy): domain Bacteria; phylum Fidelibacterota; class Marinisomatia; order SCGC-AAA003-L08; family D37C17. The sequence continues at coordinate 6,437 of PAJD01000033.1, forward strand.
ATTTTATCTCCAAAAAATCGATAGAGAGCTTAGTTAAGTTGTTTGAAAATTATGATTTAGTATTTGGGCAAATTAAAGATAATAATAATAGATATAGAAGTTATGATAGCCATAGAGTTCAAGGAACAACCATAGGAATAAAAAAGAATATATTTAATGAAATTGGAGGTTTAGGAGAGTGGACATCTGAATTTTCCTGTGCGGTTGATTCTGATTTTTGGATAAAGCTATATAATTATTATAATCAGTATAAAATTAGTGGATGTTATACAAATCAAATTTCTACTTATGATAGTTTTTCAAAAAGATGGAAAAAATACACAAAATTTTTTAAAGAAATTAGATTAAAGAAAAAGTTTAATAAATTATATAGTTGTAAAAATTATAAAAGCTATAGATCAAATTATTCTAGACAAAAAAAGTTGTGGCTAGATAATTTAATTAAGTAAATAAATTTATGATTATTGAAAAAACAAATATAGATGATGTTAAATTAATTAAACCTAAAATTTATAATGATTCTAGAGGTTATTTTTTTGAATCATTTAATCAAAAGTTATCAAAAAGTCTTAACTGTGAATTTGTTCAATCTAATGAGTCCCTTTCAACATATGGAGTTATTCGTGGAATTCATTTCCAAAAAAAACCATTTGAACAATCAAAATTAGTCCGAGTTATAAAAGGTGAAATTCAAGATATAGCAATAGATTTAAGACCTAATTCTAAAACATATAAAAAATATGTATCTGTAAAATTAAATGATATAAATAAAAAACAACTTTTTATACCAAAAGGTTTTGGGCATGCTTTTTTAACTCTTAGTAAAGAAGCAATAGTTTCTTATATGGTTGATTCAATTTATAATCAAGATTATGATTCTGGTATTAGATATAATGATAAAACTATTTGTATCAATTGGGATATAGATGAGAAAAAAATTGTTTTATCTGATAAAGATAGAAACTTACCTTTTTTATAGAAAGATTAGATTATTAAATGAAAATCCAATATTATCACTGTAATAGCAATGGGAATGATTTTAAAATTATATTACATGAAAATAATCTTAATTATTCTGTTTTTTCAATAGATACAATTAGAAAAATATGTAATTATAAAAAGGAGTCATCTGTAGATGGTTTAATTTTATTAAACTATAAAGAAGATTTGGCTTTTATGGATTATTATAATAATGATGGAAGCTGGGAAACATTTTGTTTAAATGGAGCAATATGTTCATCATTAGTATTAAAAAATGAATTTAAAAAAGATAATTTTGATATTATTTCAAATAAAATAAGATATAAAACAATTAATTATCAGGAAAATATTATTAGAGTTCAAATTGATAAACCTGTTTATAAAAAAAAGGATGTAAAAATAAATAATACTTGTGGTAATTATTTAGATTCAGGAGCTAAACATTTAGTAATAAATTATGATGATGATTGGAGTAATAAAGAAGAGTTAAAGAAGAAAATGGAAAAAATGAGGTATGATAAATTGTTTTATCCTGATGGAATTAATGTTAACTTTTATAAACAAATAGATTTAAATACCATTCAAGTAAAGACGTATGAAAAAGGCATTGAATCGCTTATGAATTCTTGCGCTTCTGGAAGTTTTGCTTGTGCATATGATTACAGTAAGAATAGTAATATTAAATCAATAAAAATCATTAATGATGGAGGTCATTCTGAGATTTTATTTGATAATAATTATAAAACAAATTTTTTTTCATCTAAAGCAATAATTGAATTTAAAGGAAATATTGAGGTATAAGGAATGAAAGTAAATAATATATTAGATACAGTAGGGAAAACTCCTGTAGTACGCTTAAATAAAGTTGCACAAAATTTAGATTGTAATATATATGCTAAATGTGAATTTTTTAATCCTGGAGGTTCTATAAAAGATAGGATTGGGAAGCATATGCTGGAGATGGCTGAGAAAGAAGGCCGAATTAAACCAGGCGATACATTAATCGAGCCTACATCTGGCAATACAGGTATAGGATTAGCATTATCGGCTGCTGTTAAAGGTTATAAAATGATAATAACAATGCCTGAGAAGATGAGTAAGGAAAAGGAAGTTGTTTTAAAATCTCTTGGAGCTAAAATTATTAGAACTAGGACAGAAGCTGCTTGGGATGATCCAGATAGTCATATAGAGATAGCAAAAAAATTAAATCAGGAAATACCAAATTCTCATATTTTAGATCAATATTCTAATGCAAACAACCCTGATGTGCATTATGAATTTACAGCAAATGAAATTTTAAATGATATGGGTGAAGATTTATCTATGTTTGTTGCAGGAGTGGGTACAGGAGGTACTATTACAGGAGTTGCAAAAAAATTAAAAGAAAAATTACCAAATATTAAAATTATTGGGGTAGATCCTTTCGGCTCAATTCTTGGCGGTGGGAATGAAGTATATCCATATAAAGTAGAAGGTATCGGATATGATTTTTTCCCTGATGTTTTAGATAATAATTTAGTTGATCAATACATTAAAATTAATGATAAAGATTCTTTTATCATGGCTAGAAGACTTATTAAAGAAGAAGGTTTATTAGTTGGGGGTTCTTCAGGGGGAGCTGTCTGGGCAGCCTTAGAAGCATCTAAGAATCTTAACAAAAATGAAAAGTGTTTAGTTATATTGCCGGATTCTATTAGAAATTATATGTCAAAATTAGCTGATGATGATTGGATGGAATCTAATAAATTTATTTAATTCTTTTAATCATGTTCCTGTATATAAGTTATTTAATATTTTCAATATATATAATTAGTATCATTTTTTTTATTATTGGAATTTCTAAAATTAAAGATAATCATAATTCTCAATCAGATTATGATGATATTTCCATAATAGTTTGTGTTAGAAATGGTGAAGAGTCTGTTTTAAATATATTGAGAGATTTAAAATCACAAAATTATAATGGCAATTTAGAATTTATAATAGTAGATGATGATTCTAATGATAATACTAAAAAAATTATTAATAATTTTATTTTAGATGATCAAAGATTTAAATACCTTAATACTAAAGATTATCAATCAGATTTAAAACATAAGAAGAAAGCTTTAGATTATGGAATATCTAAATCAAAATATGATTGGTTATTATTTACAGATGTAGATTGTAGGCTCAATAATGACTGGTCTTTAGAAATAAGTAAAAATTTTAATAATTCTAATTATATAATTGGATTTTCAGAAGTAGAAGAAAATAAAACTATAGCTTCTAAATTCCAGCATATTGATTTTAAAATGTTAATGATAGCTAATTTTTCATCAGCAGCTTTAGGTTTTCCTCTTGCATGTATAGGCCAAAATCAAGCATACAGTAAAAAACTATTTAATCAGAATAAAGGTTTTAGTAAAATTAAAAATTTATTACAAGGTGATGATTCTATATTTATGCAACTTTGTATGAAAAATAAAAATTGTAAGGTTTCTTATAGTGCGCATAAAAATTCTTATGTATTAGCTAAAACACATTTATCTTGGAAGAGTTTAATTATGCAGAGGATTAGATGGGCAGGTGATGCCAATATAATGTGGAGATATAATAAACTTCTTTATACTATATCATTATCAACATTTTATTCAAATTTGTTATTTGTTTTGTTATTGAGCAGTGCAAATTATTATAGTTTTTTTATTTTATTTTTCATAAAATATTTTTTTGAGTATTTACTTTATACATTAAGCTGTAAAAAACTAAATCATGAGATTAATAATATATTGTTTCAATTATGGTTTTTCCTACAAATTCCATATATAATTGTTGTAGGATCAGGAAGTTTTTATGCAAGCAACCTAAAATGGAAGGGTAGATAAATTAAATATAAATGGTTATTAATTTTATTTTCCTCGATCTTATTTTCATCAAATTTAGATTATAAGATTAAACTTTTTGGAATTTACGTAGCTGATTGTAAAGTTAGTATATCAGATACTACAATCTATAGTACAGATGCAATTAGACTTAATTATAAAGTTAGAACGAAACCCCTTATTGATAATTTTTTTAATATTGATAATTATTATACTATAATTATAGATAAAAATAAATATAATACTCTGTTTTATAATAAGAAAACAATTCAGCCTAATGTAGTTAATTATATCGAAACTGAGCTTGTTGATAATAGTGTAAAATATAAAGATAGTAATATTTTTTTAGGTAAAGATGATTTTAATATTTTTTCAATTTTATACTTAATATCAAATAATAAAAAAGAATTTATGAATAGTATTAGTCAAATTGAAAGGGAAGGCAAATATTATGATTTTTCCTTTTTAAATAAGAATAATTCTTATGAGTTAATATTAAATGAAAAAAATATAGAAGATAAGGGCTTAATTGAACATACTGATATTTTTTTATGGGGCTTATTTTTACCAAATACTAATAATTCTATATTAGTTAATGATAAAGGTTATATCCAAGAGTGTAGATTTAAAAAAGGATTATTATCTGTGAGCGCTATAATTGATATAAAATAAAAAAGTCCTATAAATAGGACTTTTTTATATTTACTTCCGACGAGAATTTAATATCGTTTTCTAACTATATTACTTTTTTTTCCACCACGTTACTACAAGTACTAATGCAACTAGTCCAGCTAAACCACCTTGATCAATACTGCCCATTAGCTTGCCAATTCCACCAATAACTCCAAAATAATCATCCCAAATTATACCTGATAAAATTCCAAAAACTATTAGAGCTTTAAGTAAATCTGTTAGATCATTAAGCCACGTAGTAACTGTTGCCATTGCTTTTTTCATTAATTGCCTCCAAATTAGATTAATTTGGTTTATGGGCAATAACTAATTATTGCCCATAAACTTGGTTTTGTTAGTCTTTAGTCCATGAATGAACAAAAAACACAAAGTGCAAGCAAACCAGCTAATCCACCACCAAGGAACATATTAACTAAACCAACAATACCACCTATAACATTAGGTAACCCTGTTGGCCATACAATAGCTGCAAACACAAAAAATACAACAACTGTTTTTAGAAGGCCAGTTAAACCACCTAACCAACCATTAACATTTGATAAAGCATTTTTCATTGTCTTTCTCCTTTATTGTTTCCTTAATATCTAAAAGTTNCATGCACTTTTAGAATTCTTNAAAAAAAACTTTAAATCTTCAAAAAACTAAAATATATGTATTAAAAACATATTTTTTAACACCAACACATTAANTTAACAATAATNAAATGTTTATTCCAAGAATTTATTTAAAGTATTACTTTAACTAAAANTTTAAATTAATTCCTTCTAGATTGTAATTTAGCTAATAATCTTAGTATTTCAAGGTATANCCAAATNAANGTTACCAANAGTCCAAATGCTGAATACCATTCCATATATTTTGGTATNCCCATNTCAGAAGCCTCTTCNATAAAATCAAAATCTAAAACTAAATTAAGAGATGCTATAATTACAACAAATANACTAAANCCAATACTAAATAATGATGANTTTTGTGGATTCATAATTGCTANCCCACCACCAAAAAAACTCATTATAAAGCTTATAAAATAAATTAATGCAATNCCNCCNGTTGCAGCAAAAATTCCTAATTTGAAGTTTTCAGTGGGTTTAATNATTTTACTTTTATANGCAAATAGTANNGCTCCGAATATACCCATTGTTAAAAAAATTGCCTGCTGAACAATACCNGTATACATATGATTATATANTGCTGANATTCCNCCNAGTGCTAATCCNTCNAGAGCNGCATATATAGGNACNGTTATTGGAGCCCATTGTTTTTTAAATATTGTCACAAGTGCNGTTATAAATCCNCCTATAAANCCAACCATTATTAGNCTAGTATTNGNTGTNGANTATGTNTAGTANGCACAGAATANNANAATTAATAATGATATTGNGGTTTTATTTACTGNTCCATCAATTGTCATAACATCNGNATNAGATGTTTTTGTNAAATTNTTAAAAGTATTTTGGTTTAAAGTTGGATTACCTGATCTCATTGNAAGATGTCTTCTCATATTTATAATATCCTTTTTTTTATNTATAAATAACAACCTAAATTTAGTAAATATTTNTAAAGGATTTNAATGAAAGTAATTTGNGCTGGTTGGGGNAGGACAGGAACAAGGAGTTTNAAGTATGCTTTAGAGCATATAAATGGANAGCCTTCNTATCATATGCAGAATATATTATTAAATAAGAAAGATGCAAAAAAATGGCATGATTTAATNTTTAATAATAAAAATAATTATAATTGGGATAATATTTACAAAGGATATGGCGCATGTTTAGATTTCCCAAGTTGNAACTATTATAANGAGTTAATGGATTTTTATCCNGATGCAAAAGTAATATTGAATTTAAGAGATGATGAAAGCTGGGTTAAAAGTTGGAATGTTTTGAATAATCAGATATTGAAAAGTTTNACATTTAGATTTATAGCTAAATTACCTTATACTTCATTTAAATTNCATAAAGATATTCATAATGAAATGATTCTTGGANCAAGAGGAGCTTTTCAGGGAGCAAAAACAGATAAAGAAAAAATGCAAAAATTTAATGATTGGAATCAATCTGTAATTGANTATGTNCCNAAAGATAGNTTGCTAATATATAAAGCTAGTGANGGTTGGGANCCAATTTGTAAATTTNTAAATGTTAATATTCCTGATATTCCATTNCCTTACAAAAATAAAACAAAAAANATGGGNCATATGTCTCGATTTATNAACGCNATGTTTNTTATTTTAATAATAGGNATTNTTTCAGTTATATGCTCTTCAATATTTTGGGGTGTTAAATANTTNCAATAAGNCTNGATATATATGAAGAAAATTTTTCTCTTGATTTTTTAGCATTTACAAGTACTTCATCATGTGTNATTTTATTNTTTTTTATNCCTGCTCCATAATTTGTTAGACACGAAATAATAATAAAATTCATATTTAATCTTTTGCACATTAAATATTCTGGGAATGTGGACATTCCAACAGCGCTTCCACCNATTCGTATGATTTCTTTAATTTCNTCGGATGTTTCATATGATGGTCCTATAGTATANGTGTATGCTCCTTCATTTAATNTNATTTTATTTATTTTAGCAATATTTTTTGCTAGCTTAAAATATGAGTTTTTTTCAAATATATATTCTTTAGNTNCAGTTGAATTGATAAATGAAAAATCAATAATTTTATTGCTAATCATTAAGCTTCCTATGTCCCATTTAGTATTTAAACAGCCAGATGAATTTGTTATAATTGATANTTCNGGATTGAAATGATTAAATATTTCNATTAATGATCCAACTTGATTAAATGTATATCCTTCATAATAATGNAATCTTCCCTTGGCACAGAGAATAGTCTTATTATTGATTTTNCCATATATAAANTCTCCTTTATGNCCTTCAACNGAAGTTTGATAAAACGTAGGGATNTCATTATATGGGATGGTAATTTTTTCAGAAATTAATTCTGTAAAATTATCTAATCCTGANCCAAGAATTATACAAATACTTGGTTTCATTTNAATGAATTGTGAAAGATATTTTGTTGTTTTTTTAAGATTCATGATTTGTAGCTAATTGTCCNCATGCAGCGTCAATATCTTCTCCTTTACTCCATCTAATTAATACTCTTATATTATGTTTATTTAATATATCTGCAAAATTATTTATAGTCTTATTATCCGAACGTTTATAAATACCTGATATTTGATTAAATGGAATTAAATTAACTTTGCATTGAATATTTTTTAATAATTTTGAAAGTTCTTTTGCATTTTCAATCGAGTCATTTANTCCCTTTAATAANACATATTCAAACATAATTACTCTAGTTTTAAAAAAATNATATTTTTTTAATGAAGAAATTAAATCGCTTATATTCCANTTTTTATTTATTGGCATAATTTTATCTCTAATTAGATCATTTGGAGCATTNAGAGATAATGCTAATTTATATTTATGTTTTTCNTTTATAAATAAATNTATTTGAGGTAAAACTCCTGCAGTNGATATCGTNATACGTTTTGTNCCTAAATTAAAAGCTTTATGATNGCTAAATATTTTNCAAGATTCNATAACATTNCTATAATTTAAAAATGGTTCTCCCATTCCCATAAATACAATNTTTGTAATTGGNACNGAAGTATTTTTCTTAACTATTATTAATTGTTCAATTATTTCACCAACATTTAAATTTCTATCAATTCCCATNTTTCCTGTTGCACAAAAATCNCAATCAACATTGCATCCNATTTGAGATGAAATNCATACAGTATGTCTNTTTTTATCTATCATGCTGACAGATTCNACTAATTTATTATCANTTGTTTTTAATAAAAATTTTATGGTTTTATCAATTTTAGAAATNGATTGNTTTTCTATNTTTAGCAAGCTGATNTCACANTCAGAANTTATTTTTTCTTTTAATTTTTTAGGNATATTGTTCATTTTGTTTAAATCTAGATGATTNTTTTTATATANCCACCTAAACAATTGCTCACCATGAAATTTAGGNAAATTATTTGCAACGCAGTATTNCTCTAATTCATTNTGNTTNTTNCCTATTAAAGTAATCTTTTTATTCATTTTCAATATTAAATTGGTAAAAGTTATTAATTATTGTTAATCTAAATGATAGTTTATTAATAATTAATATAAAAAATCTAAAGGTTTAATATGGATAATGTAAAATTATTGGAAAAATTAAATAATCAAAAAACTAAATTTTATGATGAAATAGGTAAAGTTATTGTTGGACAAAATGATGTTATCGAGCATATATTTATTGCTTTACTATGTAGGGGGCATATTTTATTAGAAGGGGTACCAGGTTTAGGAAAAACATTAATAATAAAAACTATATCAGATGTTTTAGATTTAAATTTTAACAGAATTCAATTTACTCCTGATTTAATGCCCTCTGATATTACTGGTACAGAGATAATAAATCAAAATTTAGATACTGGAAATAGAGAACTGAAATTTATTAAAGGTCCTATTTTTTCAAATATTGTTTTAGCAGATGAAATAAATAGAACTCCTCCTAAAACTCAATCAGCATTATTGGAGGCTATGCAAGAGTACTCTGTTACAACAGGAGGAAAAACTTACAATATTGACAAGCCTTTCTTTGTTTTAGCCACACAAAACCCTATTGAGCAAGAAGGAACTTATCCTTTACCTGAAGCTCAGCTTGATAGATTTATGTTTAATGTTCTTATTGATTATCCACCTTTTAATGATGAGCTTGATATTGTTAAGTCAAATACAACTACAGTAAAAGATAATATTAAAAAAGTGATTAACTCAAAGGAGTTGAATGATTATCAAGACCTAGTTAGAAATGTTCCTGTTTCAGATAATGTTATAGAATATGCTGTTAATTTTGTTCACAAAACAAGACCATCAGAATCTTCACATGAGCTCACAAGCAAATATATTGATTGGGGAGCTGGACCTAGAGCAAGTTCATTTTTAATACTAGCAGCTAAAGCTCAAGCACTTTTATGTGGTAAAGCTACTCCTGATATTGAAGATGTGAAAAAGGTCTCTATCCCAGTTTTGAGGCATAGAATAATTCTTAATTTTAATGCAGAAGCTGAGGGGATTAAGATTGATGATGTCTTGAAAGAATTATCTAAAGAAAAATGAAAAAAGAATATCAAGAGTATTTAAATCCAACATTTATAAATAAAATAGATAATTTATCTTTAAGAGCAAAATTGGTAGTTGAAGGATTTATTATCGGAATGCATAAAAGCCCCTATCATGGTTTTTCTGTAGAGTTTTCTGAGCATAGACCCTATGGTTTTGGAGATGAAATAAAATATATTGATTGGAAATTATGGGGTAAAACAGACAGGTTCTATATTAAACAATTTGAAGAAGAAACAAATTTAAGTTGTCATTTAATTTTAGATAAAAGCCTATCTATGGATTATGGATCTAATGAATTAACAAAATTTGAATATTCTAAATCTATATGTGCTGCATTATCATATTTAATGATAAAGCAGCAAGATGCAGTTGGTTTAACTACTTTTGATGATAAAATAAAGAAAGTAATTAAGCCTAAATCAAAAACAAGTCAATTAAATCTATTATTAAAAACTATGCACAATTCTTCAACAGGAGGAGAAACTAATATTTCAAATTTATTGCATGGATTAGCAGAATCAATTAATAAAAAGGGTCTTATAATTTTAATTTCAGATTTGCTAGATGATGAGCATAAGGTAATGGAATCACTAAGGCATTTTAGATATAAGGGTCATGAAATTATAGTTTTTCATATTGTTGACCCAAAAGAAAAAGATTTAGATTTTAATCAAAATATGAATTTTATTGATCTTGAAAGTAATTATAATATTATTGCTGATTCAAGATTAGTAAAGGAAAATTATAATAAAGCATTTAAGAAATTTTCAGATTACTATAAAAATGAATGTCTTAGAGATAAGATTGATTATAATTTAGTTAGTACTTCTGAGTCTTTAGATAAAACGTTACTTCAGTATTTAATTAAAAGAAGTCAGATTAATAAATAATTACATTTTTTCTTTTAAAGCAGGGATAAATAATTTTCTTAATTGTTTGATAACTTTGCTTAATTCTTTTGCATAGTTAGCACTTGTTTTATCGTCAGGATTAAATCCGCTTGCATCAAAAAACTTTTCCTTAGCATTTGATAAGTATTCTTTGGCAGCTTCTGCATCTTTTAAAGTTTTTGCAATAATTTTCTTATCTTCAGTAGCTGATTGTATTACATCTGCCACACTATTGTATAAATCGTATCCTATATATCTATAGCATACAGCAAGATTATAGCAGGTTTCAGATAGCACTAAATCTTCAGTATCAGTATTTTCATATAATTTATCAAAAAGTTGAGACCCAAACTCTATTGCCTGTTTATAATCTTCTTTATCTATGTAGATCATGAAAATTTCTTTTTCAACTAGAAGTTTTAGTTTTTTATCATCAGTTTTAATTTGTTGTAAAGAAGAAATCGCTAAATCATAATCTTTTGTTTCTCTAGCATATTTTGATTTTCTAAATATTAGATTTTGATTAGAGCTGTTTATTTTAAACCCCTTATCTAAGTATTGCATAGTCTTTTCCATATCTCCTCTTTCATATGACATGTCAGATAATGCAATATAGTTTTCAACTAGCCTTGGATTTAACTCCATAGAGAATAAAAATTTAGACATGGCTTTATTTTTTTTGCCTCTATTGAGTAGTTTTATCCCGTCATTATGGATAGTCGAAGCTTCATTTCTTATAGCTTGATGAACAGTATTGATTGCCTTTCCTGCAGATTTGAAAGGTCTTTCTAAGTTAGTATCAGCTCTATTTAATGCGAGCTTAAACATTTCAGCTACTTTATCCATTTTCTTTTGAGGTCTATATACTTCGTTAGCTAAAAACCATGGTACTTGTGAATTATCTGGTTCTATTTCCAGAGCCTTTAATCCCCATTTTTCTGCTTCTACTAAATTATCTTCAATCCTTGCGTAGGTTCTTGCAGAATTGAATTCCATGCTCATAGATCCTATGCAAGAGTATAGAAATAAAATTGTTATACATGTAAATAGATATCTAAATAAAATCATAATTCTCCTAAAATTATATAAAAATATAAGTTATATATTATAAATTTAAGAAAATATATTCAAAAAATATAACTGATTATGATAGAAGGTAGAAATGATAGTAAATAATTTGTGGGTGATGATTAATGAATTTGCACCTTATTTGATTTTAGGATTTTTTATATCTGGGTTGTTATCTGTTTATTTAACAGTTGAAATAGTTCAAAAATATTTAGGGTCAGATTCTTTGTTTTCTGTTTTTTTAGCTTCACTTCTTGGAGTTCCCCTCCCGTTGTGCTCATGTGGAGTGATTCCTGTTTCTGCTTATTTATCAAAACATGGAGCAAGTAAAGGTTCAGTAACTTCTTTTTTAATATCAACGCCTCAAACGGGAGTAGATAGTATTTTTATTACTTATGCTATGCTAGGCCCTTTTTTTGCTATATACAGACCAATTATTGCATTTATATCCGGAGTTTTTGGAGGAACCTTAGTCCATTTATATGATGATAATAAGAATAAAATAGACGAAAAGGACTGTGAGGATGATTGTTGTGATGAAAAATCTAAATCAAAAATTTTTAATATTTTTAATTATGGTTTTGTGAAACTACCAATGGATATTGCTGGACCATTGATTTTTGGGCTTGTGTTATCCTCATTAATTTTAGTTTTTATTCCTTCAAATTATTTTGATATGGTTGGATCTGGAATTTTAGGTATGCTTATTATGTTAATATTGGGTCTTCCAACCTACGTTTGCGCAACAGCATCTGTTCCTATTGCATTTGCATTACATACATCTGGATTTTCCATGGGGGCAGTTTTAGTTTTTTTAATGTCAGGCCCAGCAACAAATATAGCGACTATGTCTGTTATTTATAAAATTCTAGGTAAAAAGAGTTTGTCAATTTATTTATTTACCATAGTTATAAGTTCAATTGGATTTGGGTTGTTGTTTGATTTTATTTTTCCAGGTTTAAATGTTTTAGATAGTGGTTATATGGTTAGTCATTTGCTAGGATCTAATATCAAATTTATTTTATCCCTATCATTGGTTATTATTTTATTTAATGCTTTAAGAATTAAGTATTCCCCTAGAAATAAAATAAATAATATAAGTGCTGAAGAAATATTTATTGATGGGATGACATGCAATCATTGTGTTGATTCTGTTAGGAAAAGTCTAAAAAAAATTAAAGGTATTAAAGATATCGATATTGATTTAGCGACAGGAAGATTATTATATAGTGGTTCTGAAGACATAAGAAAAAATGTTGAAAAAAGCATTCTTTCATTGGGTTATAAAATTAAAAATCAATAAATTGTTATGCAATTCTTAGGAGGAATTCGGTGAGAATCCGAAGCTGTCGCGCAACTGTAATTCAGAAATGATAAGTCAGATACTTCTAAAATCATAGTCTTTCGCGATAAAAGATTAGTGATTCAAATTAATTTCGCTTTAGGAGAGTTTTAAAATGAAAAGAATAATCTTTTTAGTGTCTGTTGTATTTTTTATAACAGGGTGTTCTGATGATAGCTCTAGCGTATCAGGGCCTACAACAAGTAGCAGCTATGTTTTTGTGGCTTGTGAAGGTAATTATGGTGCTAGTAATGGAACAGTTTATATGGTTGATGAGTACGGGAATACATCAAGTATTGGTTCGCTTGGAGATGTGGTTCAATCAGTTGAGGTGCATGGGAACAAGCTATTTGTTATTGTTAATAATAGTCATAGAATAATGGTTTATGATATTACAGAAAATGGTATCAGTGAGCCTGGCATTGAAGTTTCTACAGGCAATTCATCTCCAAGAGAAATGGTTGTTTTAGATGATAAGGTATATTTTACTAATTGGAATACTCAGGATATTAAAGTGTTAAATTTATTTACTTATCAGATTGAATCGCCATTGGTTTTGACTGGCTTGCCAGAGGATATAATTACAGATGGTGAGTACTTGTATGTTTCTATGCCTAATTTAGCGCTTTACGATCAAAACTTAGGTAGTGAGGTGGTTAAAATAGATCCTCTGTCTATGTCAGTTTTAGAAACATATAATGTTGGATTAGGGCCAGAGTCTTTATTGTTATTTAATGATGAGGTATATGTAGCTAGAAAAAATTATAGCATGGATTGGAATACCGTTTATTATGGTTCTTCTAAGATTTCAAATGGTGTAGTTACTAGCTCTAATTATGGAACTGGAGTTGCATGTGGAGGTTCAATTTTATCAAGCGATGGTATGGTGTATAGAACTTATGATGGGGGTGTTGCGCCTTTAAATAATGATCTTGATATAAATACTTTCTCTAGAATAGGCGATTATGGTTCAGGTTCTATTTATCATGCTGAAGAAATTAATGGCTTTATTTGGTTGGGCTTAACGGATAATACAGTAAGAGTTATAAATAATAATGGCGCAGAAGTAGGTTTCTATAGCGTAGGAGCTTATCCTGGTGATTTTGCTGTTTGGAATAATCAAGACTAAAAACAGACAAAAAGGCATTAATAAATGACATTATGTCATTAAATTATGACATTATACCATAATTGAAGTTAAATTTTAAGTTTGGCTCTTTATTTGAATTATTATTGTTTGAAAGTTTTATAAACAATTTTAATAAATATAATAAAGGAGAAATAAAATGAAACTTATAACATGGAATCCAATAACAAGACCAGTTAGTATCTTTAATGATCTAGATAATTTGTTTAATGACTTTGGTGATTTTAGATTTTTAGATCAAGCATCATCATGGAAGCCTAAATTTGAAGTACTTAATATGGATGCAACATATTGTATTAGGGCAGAACTTCCTGGTATGAGCAAGAAAGATGTTAATATTGAATTAGAAAATGATGTGTTAACGTTATCTGGTGAAAGAAAATTAAATTGTGAGGATGATAGTAATTATTCAGAATTTTCATATGGTAAATTTTTAAGAAGTTTTAATTTGCCTGATGATATTAAAGGAAATAATATTAAGGCATCTATGAAAGATGGAGTTCTTGCAATTCAAATCCCAAGATCAGAAAAAGTAAAACCTGAAGTTAAAAAAATTGCAATAAAATAATTTTTGTAATTTTCTGAATTAAAAAAGCCCTGAAATCCAGGGCTTTTTTTATATTAATAAATTATTATTGATGGGTCTATTTGTTTTGCCCATTCCACTATACCACCCGTTAAATTTTTTACATTTTTAAAATTATTATTTAATAAAAACTCACATACTTTTTCAGATCTTACTCCAGATTTGCATTGAACAATTATTTCTTTATCTTTATCTAGTGAAGTGTATTTTTCTGCAATAGTATTCATAGGCATATGTAAAGAGCCCTCTATACTAGATAAAAAATATTCTCTATCTGTTCTTACATCAAGTAAAATAAAGTTTTCTTTATTTTTTAATTTACTTTCTAATGTTTTGACATCAACTTCAGGTATCATAATTTTCTAAATTTAATTGAATTAAAGTTACTATAAATAATTATATTATATCAAATGGAATC
Source organism: Fidelibacterota bacterium (assembly GCA_002705605.1). Taxonomy (GTDB): domain Bacteria; phylum Fidelibacterota; class Marinisomatia; order SCGC-AAA003-L08; family D37C17. The sequence goes on from PAJD01000033.1 coordinate 21,571, forward strand.
AGACGCGAATAAAGAAAATGCTCCTATAGTATCAACAGGAGAATGGGTTGCAAGTAAATTTTTATTACTAATACCTGTTGTTAATATTATTTTTTTATTTATTTGGGCATTTAATAATAGTGAAAATAAAAATAAATCAAATTGGGCAAAAGCAACTTTAATTGTATATGTGCTTAGAGTATTTATTTACATAATAATTATTATTATGTTCTTCTCATTTTTTACGAGTTTATTTAATTCTGATTATTATGTTTAAAATAATACTTTATAAACTAAATGTATATTCTTCCCAGGCTCTGGAGTTATATTTTTAATTCTAGATAAATGATTATAATATTTTTCATCAAATACATTATTTAATTGGATTGCAATACTATGAATTTTATAATTATAAGTTATTATAAAATCAGTTAATAATGCGCCGGGAGTATATGTCTCAAACTCACCTAATCTATTTTGAGAATGAATTTTTGAAAATCTAAGTTTATAATTAGTAAACTCTTTATTATAATCCAGAGTTAATATTTGTTTTGTAGGATTCATATAAGATAGTGGTCTATTTGTTGTTTTATTATCACCATTTACAAAAGAAAAATTATAACTCAAGAAAAAATCATTTAAATTATATTTTAAGTTAAGTTCTGCTCCTTTAATAGTAGCTTTATTACCTCTTGATTTATATTTATATAAAAAACCAAATTCCCCACTTCCCCAATCTATAAAGTCTGACCCCGCACATGGATGGGATGTACCAGATAAGGGATTCCAATTTAATGCTTCTGGGCAATCTCCCATCTTGGCCATTTCATAATAATATGGACTATAATTATAAAATGTAATAAAAGATAATTCGAATGGTTTACCATTGAAACTTACTGAGTTTTCAATTCCATAAATTTTTTCGACTTCTAGCTCTGGATTACCTATTTCATATGCATATGTCCCTAAATGCGGTCCATCTGAATATAATTCTTCAACTCTTGGGGGTCGCATTGTATGCATAATCCAACTATTTAATTCAATTTTATTTATTGTTTTTTTAATCCCAAATGAAAGTGAAGCTGTATTAAAAATCCTCTTCTTTATTTGCGAAGTTTCAATGTTTAATTGAGTATATTGAAAGTTAGTAGTAGTTGGATTAGATTGAAGATATCCAATTCTAAATGCACTTAATAAATTTAGATCAAAATTTGTGTTTTTTGTATCTTGAAAACCATAAATTGATAAAAATGTTTCATTTGTTTCAGGTGTTAAATAAAATCCTGAAGGTTCAAAGTTTTTTTTATTTAATTCAAATCCCAAAATTAAATTTTTTGCATTTAACTCAACTTTAAAATTATGCGTCTCTTTTGCAAGTGCAACATGATAATTCCCCTGATCGTAAATATCAAAGATATTATTATTGTTAACACTATCATTTACAAGTTCTAAGTGGATATAATCAATGAAATTATATTTTATATCAAGTTGTTTAAATTGATTAAACATTATATCTTGATGATAATTAATTTGAGCTGTTTGTTTATTTAATAAAATATCAACTCCTGTTATATGACCACCTGGATTAGGGGGTATTCCATAATCCATATTAAAATCTTCAATTATAAAATTTATATATGAATTTTTCATATAATTAGTAAAGCTACCTTTGTAATTAGAGGTGTTAGATTCAGTATTATCTAATATACCGATAGCACTTGTTTCATCATCTGTTTTTCTATTACTTAAAAACATATTGATTTGATTGTTTTTAAATGGTACATATAGCATTATGTTACCATAAATACCATTGTTATATGATTCTTTACCTAAGGATATCCTTTGATAAAAATTATCAACTCGAACATTTGGACTTCCTATTAAGCTTGTATTGACCACCCCTCCTATTGCATTCATACCGTATGCTAATGATCTTGGTCCTCTAATAATTTCAATCTGATTTACTTCTGACATATCTAGAGTAATTACATGATCTATTGAAGATTGAGATAAATCTCCAGTTTCATCACCATCATTGGTTAGTAAAAATCTATCTCCTGAAAAACCTCTTAATGATGGCTTTGATACTACAGAACCAAATGAATTTATACCAATATTAGGATAGTTTATTAATGTGGTAGCAATATTGCCCTTTAGATTCTCATTTAATTCAGACCCTGAGATTGTAATATCAGAAATTTGTTTTGATTCATTTTTATGAGAGTGAATGCTTACAGATTCAAATTCTAAATCTTTTTTATGTAAAAAGATTGTTTCTATATTAATAACATTGCATGTAGGACATGATGGCTTTGTATTTACTAAATCTACTGAAATTGTTTGTTCATCATAACCAATCATTTTAATATTTAATGTGACTTCTTTTTGCTTATTATTTTTTATAAGCAATAAGAAATAGCCATCAATATTACTTGTAGTACCAATGTTTTTATCTTTTATAAAGATATTTACATCACTAATTGGTTTTTGAGAATGAATATCTAGTATTTCACCTGAAATATTAATTTCTTGTGAAAATAAAAAGCTTTGCGTTATTAATAGCAAAGCTAATATTTTGATATATTTATTTAATATCGTACACATTGAATTTATGCATTTAAATTGTATATATCCTTTAGGGGGTATAAAAATTATACCCCCTAAAGAAAGTATATACTATTTCATTAACATTATTTTCTGTGTTGCTATATTATCAGCTGTTACTGCTTGAACAATATATACACCACTAGCTAAATGACTTGCATTAAAGTTAACAATATGTCCTGATGTGTTTGCTTCCATATAATTATCAACTAATGTTGCAACCTTTTGACCTAAAAGATTATAAACATTAACTGATAAAAATCCAGCTTCTGGCATAGCAATGCTAAGCTGAGTCGATGGATTAAATGGATTTGGACCTACAACATTAACGTTAATACTTGAGATTTCTATCACTTGATCAACCATAACATCTCCTGATTGATTTACAACATGAATTGATTCAACTTTAATATCACCATTAAATGTTGCAATGTTAGTAATTGAATGTGACTTATCTGAAACTAGTATGAGAGTTGTTTTATTACCGTGCGTTTTATATTCAGAAATATATGTATCTGATAAATTAATCTCAAAATCAGAATTATGAGATAATGTCATTTGTATTCCTTGTATAAAACCATCAGATTCAAGTGATAAGCTATCTTCAGTAATAATTAACTTAGCTTCTAGAGCATCAACAACATCTGTATAAACTCTGTCAGCAAGAATAAGATTAACCATAGATACCACATCTGTAACGTTTATTTCACCATCATTATTCATATCCCCACAAGCAACATCAAGTTCAGTCGCACCAAGTATATAATTAACGATATAAACAACATCAGCAACGTTTAAAACACCACTTCCATTTAAATCTCCAGGAACAGGGCATGTTTCTTCAGTTACTGTTACAAGTATAGGCATTGAAGTATAATCTGCATGACCTTGATGCATAATTGATACAGTGAAAGTAGTTGAACCTACAGCAAGACCAGATAGCTCAAATGTTAAATGGCCACCATGATCCTCATCATCATGATCATCATCGTGATCATCATCACTTGCACAGTTATTAGCACAACCTCCAAAGCCATCGTTAGTTTCACACCATGCTATAGCATCTTGTTCATTATATCCGTAATTATTCATTACATAGGTAGTGCACCATGGCATGCATTCATCACAGCTACAATTTGTACAAAATTCATCATCGTGGTCATCACCTTCAGCGTCTTCACATCCAGCTGTACCATCATCTTCAACATGCCATTCACATTCATCATGTTCAGAACATGTATCAGCTGTCATGAAATCTTCACAATGTTCTTCATCATCGTGATCATGGTCATCATGGTCATCACCTTCAGCGTCTTCACATCCAGCTGTTCCATCATCTTCAACATGCCATTCGCATTCATCATGCTCAGAACATGTATCAGCTGTC
>PAJD01000034.1 GCA_002705605.1 Fidelibacterota bacterium
TTAAGCTCAACTGATTTGTTTACACTCCACAATCTAAGCTCAATCATATCACCTGGAATATATCCATCAAGGATAGGACCAGCAAACTCAGTTAAATCAACTGAACCAACAGCAACTAAGTCAACAGGATGTGTTCCATTTAAATGTTCTTCAACAATATTAATAGAACCAACCAATTGATTATTTGCATAAGCTCTTAATTGATCACCCACAGAAACTTCACCAGAAATCTCTGACAATAATACTAAGTGAGACTCACCAGTTAAATCAACATCATTTGTTCTTGTTCTAGATTTATAATCTTCAACAAAATGATTNGAATGATTTGATGACATNACNCCNGTTGGATAAACAAAGTCTAATCCATCAGCACCGTTTAAGAATACTTCATANGCTTCACCTGGGCACATATATAGAGTTTCAACATTAAACGANGGAACATAATAACCATTATTACCTTTTACTAANANNATACTATCTTCNTATCCAGAGAATGCTTCAGATGGCATCATNCATTCTTGAGGAAGATATGAAATTAGATTAAGAACAAAAGGACTTAACATTATCATATGATTATTTACATCAACTGGAACTCCTTCAATGCTCATCATATGATTATCAGAACCATTTATAAATAATCTATAGCCATACTCAATATGCATATCACCTATTTGATCAATATTATANCTTGGAACATAAAAATTAGAGTTACCATCAGATGCTAAAAGAAGATCCATATCTCCCATCATAACATCAAATGATAAATCATCTGGGATTACATTCATTGAAATATTATTAAAAACAAATGGATTAAGATTAATNTCTTGTACAATAGTATTAGGNCCTAATGTAATAAGNACATTTGATTCNTCTGTATATATTGGAAGTTCAAAACCNAAGCTATCACCAATATAATAATTAGAAATGTTAATTTGGACATCCGTCTCTTCATCAACTTCAACTGACNCATATGTCAATGTTAAAATAGAGCCATCTCCCTCTGATATCAAACCTCCTGTAATATTAAATGCAACAATAATTACAGAACCATCAACTTGNTCATTAAATTCAACTGTAAAACCTTCTGTTCTATNAGTAGTCTGAATTGATGTTAAGGTTAAAAAATCAGGACTATCTNTCAATGTAAACTGAAACCCAGCAACTGAAATTTGATTTGCTAAATTTAAATCTAAATTTATACTACCACCTGATTGNACCATTCCATTTTCTACACCCATTACAGAAAAACTTCCTGGATCAATTACTGAACCACATTCAACATTTGTAGGATTAGATTCACCTTCTTCATAAACAGCTTTCACTTTATANCAATATTCCTCATCAAANACAATATCAGAATCAGTNTAAAAGTTTTGATTAGTAGGAACCCAATCAATAAATACATCATTTTTGTATATATTAAACCCTTCAATTCTGCTATTNTNATTCACATCTTCTAAAGGTTTATTTGGATCNATATAATTAGATGCTAAAACAGGATGTGTTTCNTCATCTGAAGCAACTCCTGTCAAAGAAAATTCACANGTNCCAAATGAGCCATCTCCATAGTAATCATANTCTAAAGAACAGCTTGCAACAAGGATATCTCCATCATACAAATTCCATAAATTACCATTCCAACCATCACCATACGAATCATACATATTTAATAAATAATCACCTGGATCAAGATCAAAAGAGTATGAACCNACAACACCATTTTGAATTACATTACCAGAATATAGCAATTCCCAAGAAACTTCACTCTCCCAAGAACCACCTCCACATTCAACATTATAATTACCATTTCCACCACCAGTTCCACCACCTTCACAATTAGGATTTGGTAAATCCCAANCTAAANTAATAACAGTATTTCCATCTTGAATNTCTAATATTAGATTTTCNGGNGGACACATTGGNCCTGCNTCTGGNGANGCACAAATAACCGAGGTCGGCTGAGAATCTCCTTCATCATANGAAGCAACAATATAATAACAATATTGTGTNCCATTTTCTAANNCTAAATCAATATANGTAAATATATCTGNANCNACAGAATCGATAAATACATTNTCNCTATANATATCAAATCCAAGCAATGCTCTATTAGATTCATTTATAAATTCACTATTAGCATACATCCAATCNTCAATANTCAANTCATCGCCACTCTTAGATACTTCATNATTCAAATTANTAATAATATCANTAGGNTCTACAGATTCTAAGAATGATTGATTCACATTAATCTCATANTCACCTTCACCTCCACCATAACCATCAACAACAATATAATATTGNCCNGGTTCAAGTGANACCCCTTGTAAAGTTGATTGCAATGAACTGAACTCACATGTNAAATCNTCTATATAATATCCTGTAGTAGTTTCATTNCATTCTTGATCAGCTGTAAATATTTCTAATTTTGTATCATANGTAGTATTTGCACTACATAAAGTNACATCAATTACAATTGGACTAGTAACAACAAGTAAATAAGAATAATCAGCTCCTTCNCTACCNTGAACTAGCCAATCATTTCCCATACCTACATTGCTACCAATAGNACTAAANGGNAATGAAGGAATTACTTCATCAGCACATGTNCTAACACCTGGCTCTGTCCAATCTAATTGAATAAAACCATTACCACCTAATGCTGATGCACTTAATGGTGGAGCAAGTACCCACATTGCACAACTCTCATTTGTAAATTGTGATTCTCCAGATGAATAATTAGCTGATACTATATAACAATATTCAACATCATGNTCAGTATTTNAATCTTGAAAAGCTATATCTACAGTAGTATCATATAAAACTCCATCTCTATAAACNTTATAATCAATTACTGAATTATCTCCNCCAATCCATTCCAAATTGATATGATCTGTCTCTGCATAAGCAAATAAACTAGAAGGAGCTTGACCTGGGATAGGTATTGCACAAACTGGATCATCTAANATTTCAGATTCACCAACTTCATATACACTTGTAATCGTATAACAATATTCTGATAAATTTTCTACATCATAATCATAATACTCATATATTCCAGCTTCAACGCTAACAAGAAAATNTCCATCTCTATATATATTAAATGCAATAAGATCTCTTTGATTTTGAGTTGAATTATCAATATTTGAAATAAAAGGTAACAAATNCTCTAACTGTTCTTCAGTTCTATAACTAAATTCNTCACTCGAAGCAACTCCATATTCAGGACAATCACCTCCATCCCAATCATATTCATCACAATTAAGATANACACCCNAATNNACCATCATCACATAATCCCATCTCCNANCCAANNNTCTACNGTTNNTTGAGGAACACANTGACCAATACAATCAACATAACCAGGTGTTTCATAATAAAAATAATCATAAGAAATACACTCATCTCCAANNCCAGGNTCTCCTCCAGCTGGNGGATCTGTCCATGTTANATGAACAACACCNTCTCCACCATCTNCNNATACATCTTCNGGAGATAANATTTCCCACATTCCGCATTCCTCATCTGAAGNTGCAGATTCACCTAAATCATAAANTGCTGTAACTTGNTAACAATATTCNANATTATGNATNGCNGNANTATCATTATANTANATAATATTCTCTCCAGGATTAACCTGATCTCCACNNACNNNANNAAGNAAATCTCCATCTCTNTAAATATTNTAANNTANANNNTCNGTAGNTTGNGCNGGANNCCAANTNANNTCNATTTGACCATTTGTTCCNACTGCATCAAAATCAGTNGCTGGCATTAGTATCCATTCAGAACAAGANATATTAGAATCAACAGANTCCCCTTCATCATANACAGTTCTTAANGTNTAACAATACTCAATATCATGCTCGGTTGTATCATCAATATATGTAAATGTATTTAAATCAGTTTCAACCAAGAAATCTCCATCTCTATATATTCTAAAAGCTAGCATATCTCTAAAATNATATAAATTATTTTGGATATAATCTTGAGTATTATCAATAGATTCTACTACATCATTTATACTTTCATCATAATTTTTATTTGGATTTAAATTATTGATAGGGACAACTATTTCAGNAGAAGCTACTCCTGTTAAATTAAATTCACATATTCCTTCTGTNCCAGTATCTAATGTNCAAGAAGCTGCGATATTATTATTNCCATCAACTAAATTCCAAATATTACCATTCCATCCATCTCCCCAAGAATCATACATATTNAAAGTATAAGAGCCTAAAAACAAAGGAACATCTGGCTGAGAAAAAGGTGCGCCTCCAGTTAATANAANCTCTCCATTTGATACTAATTCCCAGCTTACCTCTGATTGCCATGANCCACCATCACANNCNACGGTATAATTAATAAAAGANCCNGGTTCATTCCACTCTATCAATATATGCTGCTCATCATTATTTNCTTNAGTATTTAATCCTACAGGAGGGTCAAGATAAAAAAGCTCACAAGCTGTATTAGATGAAAAAGTTTCNCCTGATGGATAATTTGCCTTTATCTCATAACAATAACTAACACCAGCAATAATTTCTGTTTCATCAATATAAGAAGCTAAAAATGTATTCCCTATATTTACTCCATCTTTATAAATTTGATAATCAATTAAATTATCACCAAATAGAGGATCAATAATAGCTGGATCCCANGTAAGAGACATTGTTCCACCCANATCTTCAACAACAAGATTTGTTGCTGGTGGTCCTGGATAAGGAGTTACACAAATNGGATCTGATAATTCAGANACNCCTTCATCGTATGTTGAACCNAAGGTATANCAATACTCTATCATATTAGACAATGGTTCATCAGTGNAGGAGAAAGTANTTGAATCAAGATTTGCAATCAATTCATCATCTCTATATAAATCAAATGTTTGNAAATCTCTAGTTTNATAAATAGGGTGAGANTCNTTTGATAAATCAAAATTTTCTAANCCATTATGAGCAGAAACNGATATATCTGATCTATTGCCTTCAAATGATGAAGGCACATGATTTGATGATGATAAAGTTTCAATATTACCATAAGCAAATATTTGAGATGCTACCATATAGTCACCACCATAACCTAAATAATCTCCAGTATTCCAAATACCGTAGTAATACGTATACATATTATCTGGATAGTCTACAGATGCATCTACTCCAAAACCTTCATAATCTGTCCANCCATCATTATGAGTTGCTATAACATAGAAAGAACCTGAAAGACCAGTTAATCCAGGATAAACTGTAGCCCATCCATCTTCAGCTATAGCTTCTTCATCATGTAATAAATTTCCAGGAACACCATTATTATCATCAAAGACTAAAACTCTAATAGGTCCATGAGATCCATCTGGCCATGGCCAATACGCATCTCCCTCACTTAATACTTTTATTGATGCAGCGATAACATCAAAATCTACTCCTACATCAAATTTCATTCCATGAGCTAACCCAGTTTCATAACTACCTGAAAAATAAAATGCATTTGCAAGTATTCCATCATCATACTGCAAAGAATATTCTTCTCCACCAACTGGTTCTTCCCAAGATAAATTGACAAATTGATCTCCCGGAATTGCTTCAATTTGAGAAGGAGGATAGACATTCCAAGTTGAACAAGATGTGTTTGAAGCTGGTGATTCTCCAATTCCATTATAATAAGCTTTAACATAATAACAATACTCTTGTCCAATTTCAGTATTATAATCTTCATATATCTGATCTAGAATATTTTCAACTAATAATTCATCATTTCTATAAATATTGTAAGATGTTTGATCATTTTCAGGAGTAGAATCCCATTCTAAAGTTATAAAACTACCAGTTCCTTGAACAGATAAACTCGATGGAGAATTTAGCTGAGGTGATACGCATGCAGTATTTGAAAAACCTGAAGAACCTTCATCATAATCTGCTACTATATTGTAACAAAAATCTTCTAAATACCATAATCCATCTGTAGTATCTATATATTCTGTTTCCTCAACATAGTCAATTAAATCATTATTTCTATATATTTCATAACCTAATAAATCTCTTGAATCAACTAAATATGTTCCTTCTGCTATCTGTTTTGAATGGGTAGCTTGACTACCATTATTAAGACTTAATGAACCACATTCTTCAACGCATTCATCACTTTGATCACCGTTAGTTGCACCTGCACAATCACATCCATCACAACTCCAATAAGAACAAGAAAAATTAACACCATATTGTGCATTAACACCATCACAAAATCCATCTCCAATCCATGCATCAGCTAAACTTGCCTCAAAACAAATTCCTGAACAATCAATAAAGCCAACTTGTTCATATGCTGTAATACACTCATCTCCAATACCTATAGCGCTAGGAGGAGTTTCCCAGTATAAAGATACTTCTAAACCATCCTCAACAGCTGTTAAATTTTGTGGTTCCTCTAAATATATTTCTAATGTTGTGGCACAAACAGTATTTGATAAATCAGATTCTCCTGAAATACCATATACTGAAACATTGTAACAATACTCTGTTGATTGAGCTAACCCTTGATCAACATAATTAATGGATGTTGAAGTTCCAATAAAATCACCATCTCTATATATTCTATAGCCAATAACTTCAACAGAATTATCATTAATATCTTGCCACGAAAGATTGATTTCACCAAAAGAACCCACAGCTGACAAATCTTCAACAGGTAAAATTGGAGGAGGATCATCTCCTAAAACTTCTATATTTCCATTTATAACATCATATTCAATTGCCCCACCAAACAAATCTGATAATACAGAACTATCTTGATTTAATGATAATTCAATATTTGATGTATAAATTCCTGTAGATTGATAACTTAATTCTAGAATACTACCAGAACCAGAAGATAAACCAACACCTGTTAAATCAAATGCAACAATAATAACAGACCCATCAGCTTGCTCATTAAAGCTAACATTAAATGCTGATGTTCTATCAGTTGTTAATACATCAATGAAATAACCTTGATTGGGAAAATCAAGAATCTGTAATTGAAATCCTCCAATTGAATCTTCATTGGTTAAATTGACTTCTATATTTGCAATATCACCTGCGTTAATTTGAGCATCGGTAAAAGTTATCTGAGAGCCAAATATGCATGTATTAAAAACAAACAATAAAAATAATAAATTTTCTTTATATCTAAACATAATATATTCCTTCAATTCTAGTTTATAATCCTNATTCAATTTAACATCTAAATATTAACTTGTCAAATAAGTTTAAAGTTTATTTAATTTTAATTAGATTTAGATACTAGCATCATGATAAAAAAAATATTATTAATATTATTATTTTCAAATATTTACTCGCAATTTGGAGAAGTAGATATTACTTATGAATACAATCAGAGATTGATTAAGGATAACAAAACATATATTCTTGAAGAATTCAATCAACTTATAAAAAATTATTTTGAAATTTCAACTTTTAGCTCTGAATATAATGACTTAAATATTCCNATTAAANTNCATATCATATATGAAAAAATTNATTTTAATGGAGAAAATGATTTCAATAAAATATCTTGTCAGTTNTTTTTAACAAATCAAACAGATCAATATTATTTTTCTAAAAACGTAGTTTTCCCATACTATGATGGNAAAACAATCTATCATAATCCTACATTNTTTGANCCNCTAAGCTCATTTTTTGATTATTATGCCTATTTATTTATTGCTGGAGAATTAGATAGTTANGANTTATTTCTNGGAGGANCTTANTATCAAAAATGTCTTNATATTTGCAATATNGCNATAGATTCAGGANANTCCTCNTNATGGAGTATTTTNCAAGATNATATAAAAGAAATAAAAGATAATGAAGAANTAAGAATTGCNCGATACAATTTCTATTACTGCTTAGATACNATAAATTCTAANGAANTAAANATTGATTCTATAAAAAGTAAAATGACAATATNTATNGATAATATTAAATCAATATATGATAAATTTGGATATGATAAAAANACACTTAAATTCATNAATGCATANCANATTGAAATTNCAGACTTATTACATTTATTAAANATGNANAAAGAAATAGAATTTTTANNAAAGTTTGATAATAAAAATAAGACTGTATATGAAAGNTATCTAAAATGATTCAGATAANANATGTGATANTAAGTATTNTATTAATAATAAATATANNCTTTGGTGANAAAACNTCAACCGAAATNCAGGANGATATCAATAGTANAAANAATGANCTAGAGNNACTNAAAAATGAAATTNATAGATATGAANTACTAATAAATGAAAAATCAAAAGAAGAAAAATTAAACAACGAAGTTNTAACNCAAATAAATAAAAAAATAGAGCTAACAGAAAAACTTATAAAAAGACTTACTGATGAAGAAAANTACNTTTCAAAACAAATATANAAAACAAAAGAAAATATAGAAAAACANGAACAAGAANTATTNGTTCTNAANAATCANTTAAAAAANAGATTAAGATATTTATACAAATATGGNAAAAGTAATTTATTAAAACAGATAACTCAAACTAATGATTGGAACAAAAAAATATATAGAACTAAATATTTAGAAATCTTAAATNAATATGAAAATCAAATTAAANTNANNATAAAAANCAATCTAAATGANNTNANGATTAAAAAGGAACANCTAGAAAAAGAACAANAAAATAAAAAAAATCTNATAATTGAAAAAAANAAAAAATTTNACTCNTTAGAAAANGATAAAAAATTAAAATCTTCTTATTTATTNAAAATTAAAAATCAAAAAGATAAGCTTNANCAAGATNTNNTTTCTAAAAAAGAAATGATTGAAAAAATTGAAAAAATTATAAAAAAATTATACNCAGATAAAAAAGAAACTAAAAAAAGAGAACAAGAATTAGCNAGGATAAGAGCAAATAAAAATAAATCNACNTCAGGNAATTTTGCAAAAATGAANGGNAANNTAANNTGGCCTGTNNNNGGNNAAATNATTGGAAAATTTGGNGTNNANAAAAANNAAGAANTAAATATNTATACAGAAAATNTAGGAATTGATATNNAAACNNNTANNNATGAAANNGTNTATTCTGTTNTNGATGGAGTNATTCTNACAATAACAANNATTCGTGATTANGGAGATATNATNATNCTNGATCATGGAGCTGGATATTATACAGTTTACTCAAATCTAAAAAATATAATAGTTTATGAAGGTCAATATGTAGATACTTATACACATCTAGCTGAAGTAGCCCGCGGCACAAATTCCAATTATATTAATAAAAATATTTTCAATTTTCAAGTATGGCTAAATCAAGAAAAACTAGATCCAGAGAAATGGATTGAGAAATGATTTATAAAAATCTATTGATTCATAACGATATATTTGAAAAACTTTTAAATATATCATCTAATAAGAAAGTTCAAAATTCATACATTTTTCATGGACAAAAAGGTATTGGGAAAGAAGCTCATGCAATAGAATTTTTCGCATCATTAAACTGTAACAATAAAAATACAGATTGTGACAGCTGTTCTTCATGCAATAAAACTAAAGTATTGCAGCATGAGTTATTAAATATAATTTTACCTTTACCTAAAAATAAATCTATAACAAAAAATGATTCTGCTTTAAAAACATTAGATAATAAACAATTAGATGAATTAACAAAAGAATTCCAAGCTAAAGGTCAGAATCCTTATCATCAAATCAAACTTAGGAATGCTAATACAATATTAATTAATTCAATAAATGATATAAAAAAGAGTATTAGCTTATCAATCCCTAAAAATAAATACAAGCTTCATCTTATATTAGAATCAGAAAAATTATGCTATCCAAGGCAAGAAGCAGGCAATGCTTTATTAAAAATTCTGGAAGAACCACCTGAAAATAATTTTTTTATTTTAATTACATCTGATATATCAAAAATTCTTGATACAATTATATCTAGAAGCTCAATTATTAATTTTAATAATATAGAATTTCAAAAACATTATGATTTTCTAATTCAAAATAATATAAATGAAAATATTGCGAAAATAACTCCTAAAATTTCATTTGGAGATATAAACTACTCATTAAAATTATCTAATAACTTTAAAGAAACGACTAAAATATTAGAGGAATTAATTGAATCATTAATTAATTCTAATTTAGCTAAATGGGAAAAAAAATTTAATAACATCAAAGATAAGAATAATATTATTGAAATAATTACTTTGCTTAATATCTTATTAACTGATGCATATAAATACAAAAATAACGAAGAGAGTATTTACTTTAATAATTTAGAAAAACATTTATCACTTTTATCTAAAAGCCAATCTTTAAATATTGAAAAATTTAATCAAATAATAAATAAAACAATTAATAACATTAATTTAAATGGATATATACCTTTAATGACATCTGGTCTATATATAGATTTAAATAAACAACTAAATACTAATTTTTAATTTTATGTCGAAGTTTTATATAACAACACCATTATACTATGTTAATGATGAACCACATATTGGGCACGCCTATACAACTATTCTTGCCGATGTAATTTCAAGAATTAAAAAAATACAAAAACATGATGTTTATTTTTTAACGGGAACAGATGAACATGGTCAAAAGGTACAAGAAGCTGCTGAAAAAAGAGGTGTTTCTCCAAAAAATCATGTTGATGAATATGTAAAGCGTTTCAAAAATACATGGAAAACATTAAATATAAATTATGACTATTTTATAAGAACAACTGACCAGAATCATAAAAATAAAGTAAAAGGAATTCTTTCAAATCTTTACAAAAGTGGAGATATCTATTTTGATGAATATGAAGGTTTATATTCAGTTTCTGAAGAAAGATTTATAACAGAAAAGGAAAAAGAAGAAGGCGATTTTAGACAAGTTAAAAAAATAAAAGAAAAAAACTATTTCTTTAAAATGTCAAAATATAAATCAAAATTAATAGATCATATTAAATCTAATGAATCTTTTATTTTACCACAATCAAGACGAAATGAAATACTTGGGTTTTTAAATAATGAGTTAAATGATTTATGTATTTCTAGACCAAAAACTAGACTCTCATGGGGAATTGAACTACCATTTGATAAAGATTATGTTACATATGTCTGGTTTGATGCATTGATAAATTATATTAGCGCTATAGGTTATAATGAGGATAATGATAGATTTAATTATTATTGGCCAGCAGATTATCATTTAATGGCAAAAGACATACTAACTACTCATTGTGTATATTGGCCAACAATGCTTATGTCTTGTAATATTCCACTTCCTAAAACTATTTTTGCTCATGGATGGTGGTTAATGGATGATACTAAAATGTCAAAATCATTAGGAAATGTAATTAAGCCATTAGATTTAGCTGACAAATATGGATCGGATGCACTCCGATATTATTTAATGAGGAATATGGTATTAGGTCAAGATGCATCATTTACATTAGACTCATTTGAAAAACGATACAATGCTGACCTTGCAAATGATTTTGGAAATCTTGTTAATAGAATTTTTATTTTAATTTCTAAAAATTTTGATGATAAAATTCCAAATAAAGATATATTTGATTCATTCGATTATAATTTTATAAAAAAAGTTGAAAAACTAAGAGATAAAGCTAAAGAAGATTATACTAATTTGAAAATTCATGATGGAATTGAAAATAGCATTAGTATTATTAGATTAATTAATAAGTTCTTAGAGGAAAAGGCTCCTTGGAAAACAATTAAAGAAAATAAAGCCAAAGCAGGCACAACAATTTACTTGTCTGCTGAAGCACTTAGAATTGGTTCAGTCTTGCTCTACCCTATCATTCCAGAAAAATCAAGTTTAATTTTAGAATCAATGGAATGTTTACCTCAAGATAATACTGATTTTGGGAATCTAAAAGAAAAAACAAGCATCAAAATTATAAAAAATATTTTCCCAAGAATAGAAGAATAAATGGAATTAATAGATACACATTCACATATTTACTATGATAAATATAATGATATAGATGAAGTATTAGATAGGGCACATGAAAATAATATATCAAAAATAATATGTGTAGGAGTAGATATAGAAAGTTCATTTAAGTCACTCAACCTAGCAGAAAAATATGATATGATTTATGCAACAGCTGGCTATCATCCTCATGAATCAAAAGATGCAGATGTAAGTTATTTAAAAGAACTAGAAGAATTATTATCACATAAAAAAGTTGTTGCACTTGGAGAAATTGGACTTGATTTTTTTTATAAACATAGTGATAAAAAAACTCAAATATCTGTTTTTGAAGAACAGTTATATCTAGCAAAATCTCTAAATATTCCCTGTATTATACATAATAGAGAATCTGATAAAGAGCTTCTGCAAAGTATAAATAAAACAAAAAACAACAATGGAGTTATCCATTGTTTTGCAAGTGATCTTAAACTTGCAAAAAAACTTATTAAATTAAATTTCCATCTATCTTTTACTGGACTAATTACATTCGTAAATGAATTAAAAAATGTAATCAAAAATATTCCGCTTGATAAAATAATGGTTGAAACAGATTCTCCATATCTAACCCCAGTGCCACACAGAGGTAAAAGAAATGAACCTTATATGGTAAAATATGTGGCATCTGAAATAGCTAAAATCAAAAATATTTCTTTAGAGGATGTCGCTAATAAAACAACAAAAACAGCAAAAGATTTTTTTGGTATTTAAAAACAACATACCTATTAAAAAAAGTTGGGGACAAAATTTTTTAATAGATGATAATACTATAAATAAAATTATTAATATTATCAAACCAAACAATAACGATAATATTTTAGAAATAGGACCAGGACATGGAGCATTAACTAAAAAATTATTAGATTTAAGCAATAATCTTTATGCGATTGAGATTGATCCTATGCTATGTAAAAGTTTAAAAGCCAACTATAGCAATCTTAATATAATCAATAAAGATATTCTTAAATGGGAAGATAATGAAGTTAAGTATAATAAAATTGTTGGGAATATCCCCTATAATATATCAAGCCAAATAATTTTTAAATTCTTAAATAAAAAATGGGACACTATGATTTTAATGGTGCAAAAAGAACTAGCTAATAGAATTATTAGTCCCGAAGGTTCCAAGGAATATGGAAGAATTAGTGTTATGGTTCAAAATTTTTGTAAAGTAGAGTATGTATGTGATATATCTAAAAATGTTTTTCATCCTAAACCTAAAGTTGACTCTGGAATATTGAAATTTAATAGAATAAATACAAATGTTGACATCGATAATTTTTCACTTTTTATTAAAGAGGCATTTAAACAAAGAAGAAAAAAATTAAAGAATAATTTAAAAAATATATGCGATTATAAATTAATTAAAGATTATGGTGAAAAAAGGCCAGAAGAAATATCACCTAAAAGATATTTAATTCTGTTTAATAAAATATACTTTTGAACTATTACTAATATTTATTAAGATAACAAGCTAATTATTAGGTATAAAACAACCTTTTTAAGGAAAATATATGGCGAAGAAGAAAAAAGATAAAGAAACCACTACTAAAGCAAAAGCAGCACCTAAGGCTAAGGCTGTTACTAAAGCTAAAGCAGCACCTAAGGCTAAGGCTGTTACTAAAGCTAAAGCAGCACCTAAGGCTAAGGC
>PAJD01000035.1 GCA_002705605.1 Fidelibacterota bacterium
CATGTATCAGCACAATCTATATATTCAGCAGAACCATCAGGGCAAACAGGGAATGCATCTCCACCACCGCCTGTTGTTCCACCACCTGTTGTTCCACCATCTGTGCCACCACCATCTGGAGAATTCCAGTATAAGTTGATCACAGAATCACCTGCTTGAGCTACTAAGTTAGCAGGAGGATCTAATTCTTCATATACACAACTATCATCATCAACAGTTGCATCTGGATCATAATTAGATGCTGCTGGATCTGTACAACCTAAACAAGAGTAATCACAACTTCCATCATCAGCATTTGCTGAAGCATCATAATTACATGCACCACTATCAGTACAACCAAAATTTAAGTTTCCAATTACAAAATATTCACCATAATCAAAATCAATTGCTTGTCCACTTGAATTAGATAGTGTTGCATCTTCTAAATCAAATAATCCATCAGCACCAGTCCACTCCGCAGTAAATGTGGTTAATACTGATGATTGACCAGCTGGTATCGTTCCGCCTGTAAATGAAAAACCTAAAACAGTTCCATTATTTGTTTGTACATCAAAAC
Organism: Fidelibacterota bacterium; assembly: GCA_002705605.1. Lineage (GTDB taxonomy): Bacteria > Fidelibacterota > Marinisomatia > SCGC-AAA003-L08 > D37C17. The sequence goes on from PAJD01000035.1 coordinate 557, forward strand.
CAGCAGTACCAGCAGAACCACCAGAACCTGGACTTGTTAAAGAAAAATCTTCTAAAGAAGAAATAACTTCAAATTGGAAACCTGCAACTTCCTCTAAATTAAACAAGCTAATTTCTATTGTTCCAGAATTAGACATTCCTGCTCCTGGAATATAATATGTCACATCCATGGCACCACCTGATGAATCAGAAAACACCATGTCTGTTAAACCAGCAGCTTCACCACTAAGAGATAATGTAGTTAATGTTCCACATCCAACTGGAACAGTCGCGCCTGTAAATGAGAATCCAAGAACTGTTGAACCAGCTACAGAAACTTGAAATCCTGCGTCAGCTGCTGCACCACCTTCAGCAATACTAGCAGTTGCTCCATCAATTTCAAATTGGAATCCAGCTACCGCAGAACCAAAATTATAAATAACATCTTCATTTAATAAATGAACTGTATCAATAGGAAGATCACAACCATCTTCAATTGTAACTTCATCAGTACCATCTACTTCAACATTACTAATCCATAATGTTGTATTATCAAAACAGTTATTAGGATTTGTTTCAGGACCATCGCAAACTCCACAAGCATCAAGCTCCGTATCACCATCACAAACACCAGCACAATCTTCCACTGATGTTCCTTCACAAACACCTGCGCAATCTTCTACCGCAGCACCAGCCCATTCATCAGTACAATCTTGCGATACCGAAGGAAGTGCTAAAACAGTTCCATCATTTAATGCAGCAAACAATCCAAATGCAGGATCATCTCCAGATAAAAAACCTGAAGCAAAAACAACAGCACTGCCACCACCTAATCCAGATAATGGAGCAGTGAACGCTGCAATTGCATTAGAACCTGTTGGAGCAATTCCTAATGTATAATCTACAGCAGGAACTTCAGCATAACCCGAAAATGAGCCATACTCTAAATTTGAAATTAATACAGAACCATCATTTGCATCTGATTGAACATCCACGGCTGGAGCATCAGTTGAACCATGATAGACTTCAAGGCCAACTAGACCAGTATCAGAAGAACCAAATGTTGTAGCTGTTGCAGCCAAATCAAATGGAGTTACTTCATCACCTAATAAACCAGTTGCTACAACAACATATGAGCCATTTTCAGCTAATTCAAAAGGGAAACTAGCAATCACTTCACCACCAGTTGGTGCAATTCCAACTTCACATGAAATTGGAAGCTGTAACAAACCAGTTGCTGATCTGTATGTAAAACCTTCAATAGCTAAACCACCATTAATATAAACATCCACCGTAGGTGAAGCAGAATTATGAACTACTTGAGCTGTAGCCGAAGGTCCATTATATGTTCCATCACAATCATAATTTTCTAGAGGATACTCACAAGATCCATCATCATAATCAGCTGATGGGTCAAAATTACATGCGCTATCATCTGTACAACCTAAAGCTATAACATAATACTCAAAAGGGATAGCACCACCACTTGTATCAGAAAATACAAGACCACTCAAGCCATCAGCATCTCCTGCTAAATCAAGCTCTGTTAATGTTCCACATCCTGCAGGCACTACGGCTCCAGTAAATGAAAAGCCTAATACAGTTGAACCACCAGCAGAAACTGAGAAACCAGCAGCAGCAGCATCACCACCATCTGCACCATTTACACTAGTTCCATCAACGTCAAACTGAAATCCAGCTATATCAGTATCAGAATTATAAAATACTTCACCATCATTACTTAAATATAAATTATTATTTGGTAGATCACATCCACTATCTACACTTGGGTCAGAATCCCATTCTACATCCTCGCAGTTTTGTTCTTGCAAACAATCATCACATGCTGCTTGGATATCAGCTCCAGATTCTAAAGTTTCCACATCACAATCATCAAGACATGTTCCTTCAGGAGAACTAATAGATAGAGTCATAACAAAATTACAAAGTGCATAGATATCATCAATTTCACTTATTTCTGCATCAATCCATGCAGGATCTATTCCTGGACAATCAAGCAAGCATTCATCATCACCACCATCATCCATACCACCATCATCCATACCACCTGTATCACCACCAGTTGTACCACCATCATCAGCAGTACCATCATCACCACCATCACCCGCAAAATATTCTACAGGGATAGTTGCAGCAGCTGCATCAGAAAACACTAATCCAGATAAGCCAGTTGCCTCACCATTTAATGATAATGTTGTTAAAAGACCACAATCTGTTGATACTGTTGCACCTGTAAATGAAAATGCAAGAACAGTAGATCCACCAGCTGAAACAGTAAACCCAGCAGATTGAGATTCTCCACCAGATGCTCCGCTTGCAGTTGCTCCATCTATATTAAATTGATAACCTGCTATATCTGTAGGAACATGATAAATAACATCACCATTACCTAATAAATGAATTGTATCCATTGGCAAGTCACAACCATCTGTAACAGCAGAACCATCGTCACCACCGTCATCATCACATGAAGTTCCATCACCACCACATACACCACATTCATCCACTTCAGCAGTTGAGCCACACTGTTCATCACAGCCACCAACTACAGCATCACCACCACATACTCCTGAACAGTCTTCAACAGAAGTTCCATCACAGACTCCTGCACANTCATAAACACCACTAGCACAATCATCACCACCACNACCNTCAANATACTCTACANNNATAGTTGCAGCAGCTGCATCAGAAAACACTAATCCAGATAAACCAGTTGCCTCACCATTTAATGATAATGTTGTTAAAAGACCACAATCTGTTGATACTGTTGCACCTGTAAATGAAAATGCAAGAACAGTAGAACCACCTGCAGAAACAGTAAACCCAGCAGATTGAGATTCTCCACCAGATGCTCCATTTGCAGTTGTTCCATCAACATTAAATTGGTAACCAGCAATATCTGTTGGGATATTGTATAAAACATCACCGGATGTTGTTAAGAAAATTTCTCCTTCTCCTAGCTCACATCCATCAGTTGGATCAGCTAATAAGAAGTTAAATAAAAATAAAATTGAAAAAATATTGATTAATATTTTTTTATTAATAGCATTAAACATAGTGTTTCCCTTTCTTTAATCTCTTCGTAAACTCTTCCTAAAAAACTTTTCTAAAATAAACTTACAAAATTTATTTCATACATTAATTTATATAGTTTGTGTCAATTTGTTACAATCCGCGCTTTTCAAAAGCTTGAAAATATACAATAATTATAATATATATAGAAGGAATTTTTTAACCGTGACACTTTTTATATTTTTTGCCACTACCACATGGACAAGGCTCATTCCTTCCAACTTTTTTATCAACTTTTATTGGACTTCGTTTATTTAAAACTTTCGATTGGAAATTTTGACTTGGAGGAAGATTATCTNCAGACTGATTTAGCATATTACTATGAGGAGTACTTTGAGTATTAATATTTGGTAAATTACTTTGATCATTTTTCATTTTTAAATTTTTTGCTCTTTGGTTTACAGACATTGAATTACTCTTTATTGATGTTAAATCAGTTCTAAATATTCTTTTCAATGTCTCCTGATTTGTTTCTTCCATCATCTGCTCAAACATTTTAAACCCTTCCTGCTTATACTCAATCAATGGATTTTTTTGCCCATATGCTCTAAGGCCTATCCCTTCACGCAATTGATCCATTGCATATAAATGATCCTGCCATTTCTCATCAATTGTTCTTAAAATAATAAACTTTTGAAAATTATTAAATAAACCTTCATCAAAATTTTCATTTTTAAAGTCTTTAATTAATTTAACCTGCTCATTTATAATTTCTCTGATATCACTTGAATTAGTATTATTATCATTAAATTTAAAATCTATCCCAAATGTATTTAATAGTTCCATATTAAATGATTCTAAATCCCAGTCATTAGGACTCCCTTGGCAAAACACACCAACTGCATCATCTACATATTCATTAATTATAACATTAAGCTCTTCGGAAATATCTTCTTTATGCAATGAATAATTTCTTCTGTTATATACAATTTCTCTTTGATAATTCATCACATCATCATATTCAATAATATTTTTTCTTCCTGAAAAATTCATAGCTTCTACTTTTTTCTGAGCTCTCTCAATAGATTTTGTAACCATAGAATGCGTTATAACTTCTCCCTCTTTAATTCCCATTCTATCCATAACTTTTGCTATTCTATCCGAACCAAATAATCTCATTAAATTATCTTCAAGACTTAAATAAAATACTGATTCTCCAACATCTCCTTGTCTTCCAGCTCTACCCCTTAATTGCAAATCAATTCTTCTAGACTCATGCCTTCCTGTACCTAAAATAAACAATCCTCCAGACTCTTTAACTCCTTCACCTAATTTAATATCAGTTCCTCTTCCAGCCATATTGGTTGATATTGTAATTGCATTATTCAAACCTGCTCTTGTTATAATATCAGCTTCTCTTTGATGCTGTTTAGCATTTAAAACATTATGAGGGAGCCCTGTTTTTTTAATCATTCTTGATAAAACCTCAGACTCTTCTACAGAAGTAGTTCCGACTAATACCGGTTGACCTTTATCATATAATTCTCTTACCCTATCAATAACTGCATTATATTTTTCTGTTTTTGTTTTATAAATCAAATCTTCATGATCTAATCTTGAAATTGGCTTATTTGTTGGAATTTCGACAACATCTAATTTATATATTTGCATAAACTCTGGAGCTTCTGTTTTAGCTGTACCTGTCATCCCAGATAATTTTTCATACATTCTAAAATAATTCTGTATTGTTATTGTTGCAACTGTCTGAGTTTCTCTTTGAACAGCAACTCTTTCCTTTGCTTCAATGGCCTGATGCATACCATCAGAAAACTGTCGACCATGCATAACTCTACCAGTATGCTGATCAACAATTAAAACCTTCCCATCTTGTACAATATATTCATTATCTAACTCGAATAATGAAAAAGCTTTTAATAACTGATTAATTGTATGGATTTTCTCGCTTCTTTCTGCATGAAGAGCCTGCAATTTTTCTTTTTCAATTGCTATATCTTTATCTTTAGTTAATTTTTTTTCTATTTTATGAAATTCCTCCCCTATATCAGGAATAACAAAATTATTAGGATCATCAGGTGATAAGAATTCTCTCCCTTTTTCTGATAAATCAACAATATTTGATTTTTCATCAATAGAAAAATATAATTCTTCATCAAGTTCATTTATTTTTTTATCTCTTATTAATTCACTTTCAACCTTCATTGAAAGCTGCTTCGCTCCTTGAATTTGAAATACTTTCTGTAATTTTTTATTTTTAGGAGCACCCCTGCTTGCTAGCAACAACTTCCTACCGGCATCCTCTTTATCTGAATCAATAACATTCTCAATATCTGATAAAATCTCGTTGATATATTGATTTTGTTTTTTTATCAATGTTTCTATAGAAGATCTCCAAACAGTATATTGTTCATTTTGCTGAGAGTTTACTACACCTGATATTATAAGAGGAGTTCTAGCTTCATCAATNAGAACAGANTCNACCTCATCAACTATTGCATAAACATGATTCCTTTGAACTTGGGCTTCGCTAGAAACTGCCATATTATCTCTCAAATAATCAAATCCAAATTGACTATTTGTGCCATAAGTGATATCTTTAGAATACATTTCTTTTCTTTCAGCTGGAGTCATTCGATCCAATATACAACCAACTGATANNCCTAGATANTCATATAAAAANCCCATCCANTCACTATCTCTCTGAGCCAAGTAATCATTTACTGTTATAACATGNACACCTCTTCCTGTNATTGCATTTAACACAATAGATAAAGTTGAGACTAANGTTTTNCCTTCGCCTGTTTTCATNTCAGCGATATTACCTTGGTGCAAAACAATACCACCAATAAGCTGAACATCATAATGGACCATNTCCCAATTCATTTTCTGACCCATAACAGAATAACTACTTCCGCATAATCTTCTAGCGGCATCTTTTACAATAGCAAAAACCTCCACCATATGATTATCTAAATACTCAGATTCATCTTTATATAATAAATCATCAACTGNATTTGCATCTTTATTATCATCTATATATTTCTTTTTATTTTCAATNATTAAAATTTTNAGATCATCTTTTATCTTTTTAAATCTTGATTTCANCTCAACATCAGTTAAACTATTNAATGTATCATATTTATTGTTGATTTTTTCTANAANAGGAGAAATCTTTTTTAAATCTTTATCAGATTTTTTTCCAAACACAGAGGTTAATACTTTTGATAAAATAGACATTTATTAATTTTTATCCTTTGTTACCATTTTAAAACTTTCTGAAGTTATATTTTTACTATTATAAATAGCATCTAATATCCCATTTATAAAACTACTACTATCTTTTGTGCTNAATTCTTTAGAAATTTCTATACCNTCAGCCATAGAAACTTTTTTGGGAACATCTTCTATAAAAAACATTTCAGATATACTCATTCTTAATATNATTTTATCTATAATTGCTAATCTAGTAATATCCCAATTACTTAATTTTTCCTTTATTAACATATCAATNGACTCNGAATTATCAATTGTATATTTAACTAATTTTTTAGCATAATCAATTTCTTTTTTTTTATAAGTNATATCATCTAAATCATNNTCTTTACTTTTAAAAAAATTAACAACTAATTTGTTTATTGAAGANGTCGGAATTAATTCAAANCTATATAANAATTGAACACTTAGACATCTAGCAGCTCTTTTTTGTTTTTTATCCATAAATTATTTTATTAAATCTCTAGCGATAACTAATCTTTGAACCTCAGAAGTTCCCTCATAAATCTGAGTTATTTTTGCATCTCTCATTAATCTCTCCACACCATAATCTCTCATATAGCCATAACCACCATGAATTTGAACGCATTCTGTAGAAGCTTTCATCGCAACCTCTGAAGCATTTAATTTTGCCATAGCTGCTTGAACACTAAAATTTAATTTTTTATCTTTTAACCAAGCTGCCTTCTTTGTTAATAATCTTGCTGATTCAATCGCTATAGACATATCAGCAAGCTTAAATTGTATAGCTTGGAATGAAGAAATTGGCTTATTAAATTGCTTTCTTTCTTTCGAATAATTTACNGAAGCATCTAAGCTTGCTTGNGCTATGCCTAAAGCTTGTGCAGCTATTCCAATTCTTCCACCATCTAATGTNCCTAAGCAAATCTTAAACCCATCTCCTTCATTNCTNACTAAATTTTCANTTGGTATCTCCACATTATCAAANTATAATTCAGTAGTATCCGATGATTTAATTCCNAGTTTTTTTTCNGGTTTCCCTACAGCAAAACCTTTAAATCCTTTTTCAANAATAAAGCAGGATATTCCTTTATGCCCAACGTTTTTTTCTGTTAANGCAGCNACAATAACAATATCTGAATTTTGGCCATTGGTAACCCAATTTTTAGTCCCATTTAAAACATAACCGCTANCAGTTTTTTTTGCAAAAGTCAACATATTCGAAGCATCAGAACCAGATTGCGGCTCAGATAATGAAAAAGCTCCCAGTAATTGTCCTGTAGATAATTTAGATAAATATTTTTCTTTTTGAAACGTATCGCCATATTTTTCTAGTAATGTACAAACCAAAGAATTATTTACGGACATAACAACTGATGCNGCNGCATCAACTTTTGCTATCTCTTCCATTGCAATNACATAAGATATTGTATCCATNCCNCCACCATTATAATCAGGTGAAACCATCATTCCCATAAANCCTAATTCTCCCATTTTNNAAATAGCATCTTTAGGCCAAATTTTATTTTCATCTCNNTCTAAAACTCCAGGTAGCAACTCATTTTGAGCAAAATCTCTTGCAGTTTTCTGTATNAATTTATGTTCTTGTGTTAAATCAAAATTCATAATTATAAAAACCTTCNCCTGTCTTTTTTCCTAATTTATTATTTTTTTTCATTGTTAATAAAACTTCTGCTGGTTTGTATTTAANATTATTAAAATCATCATATAATATATTTAATATATAAATACAAACATCAATTCCTATTAAATCAGCCAATTTCAAAGGTCCCATAGGGTGGCTCATTCCCAACATCATGATCNGATCAATNGACTCTACTGTTGCAACACCCTCTTCGAAACACAAGGCAGCTTCATTTATCATAGGCATTAATATCCGATTAGATACAAANCCNGGAGAGTCATTGCATTTGACAGGTATTTTATCAATAAATTTTGATAAATCCATTATAAAATTAACAGTATCAAAAGATGTATCTTCTCCAATAATAATTTCAACTAGTTTCATAACAGGAACAGGGTTCATAAAATGCATTCCAATAATTTTATCAGGCCTTTTAGTTACTTTAGATATTTTATTAATTGATATTGATGATGTATTAGAGGCTAATATTGCAGAATCTTTACATATCAAATCAAGCTCNTTAAATACTTTACATTTTATATCAAAATCTTCTTTAATTGCTTCAATAACCAANTCACAATCATCTAGATTCTTGATATCTTTTGAAAATAAAATATTATTAATAGAATTTTGAAATTGATTACTATCAATAACCCCTTTTTTCAATTGCCNATTCATGTTATTAATAATTGTTGTTTTAGCAATCTCTAATACAGACTCATTAATATCAACTAANATTACTTTAAAATCAAACAATGCAAAAACATGAGCAATTCCATTGCCCATCGTACCNGCACCAATAATTCCAATTTTATTTTTTTTCATTTAATCACACATCTCTACTAGNATTGCAGAAGCTTCTCCACCTCCAATACAAAGTGTTGCAATCCCATATTTTAATTTTTTTGTTTTTANTGCATTTAACAATGTAACCAAAATTCTAGTTCCTGATGCTCCTATAGGNTGNCCCATTGAAACTGCACCTCCATTAATATTAACTTTANTNGGNTTNATNTTCAATTCATCTATAGCTGCCATTACAACACAAGAAAATGCTTCATTGATTTCAAATAAGTCTACTTTGTTAATATCAAAGTTTTTTTCTTTTAATAATTTTTCAATAGCATAAATGGGCGCTTTAGTGAAATACAGCGGATCTGTAGCAAATGAAACATGCCCAATAATTTTTGCAATTGGCTTTATATTATGTTGAACTTTAAAATCTTCAGAGCACATTAAAACAGCAGCTGCTCCATCACTTAAACTACTAGCATTTCCTGCTGTAATTGTTCCTTCTTTATCAAATGCAGGACTTAACTTTTTTAATTTTTCTTCATTAAATCTTAATGGCTCTTCATCAGTATTAAATAAAATATCATTTTTTTTAATTTTAATATTTAATCCTACAATCTCATTTTTAAATGCGCCAGATTCTATAGCCTTTATTGATTTTTTATATGAATCAATTGCAAATTCATTTTGCTTTTCTTTAGTATATTTTTTTTCTTTTGATAAAACTTCTCCACAATTACCCATTGCACACTTATTATAAGGGTCCCATAAACCATCTTTTAAAATCGAATCAATAATTTTGCTATCACCAAACATTGTTCCCATTCTTGATTTTTGTAAATAATGCGGAGCTAAGCTCATACTTTCCATTCCACCAGCAGCAATTAAATCTGAGCTACTTAGTTTTAATGATTGATCTGCAAGCATAACCGCTTTTAATCCCGAACCACAAACTTTATTAATTGTTAGACATTCTACTTTATTGGGTAAATCTGCACCCATGCTTGCTTGTCTTGCAGGAGCTTGTCCTAAATTTGCTGATAGAACATTCCCCATAATAACTTCATCAATTAAATCTTTATTTAATTCAGATTTTTCAACTACTGATTTAATAACATATGAACCAAGTTTAGTTGCAGGTATTTTACTTAAGCTGCCCTGGAATGCTCCAATAGGAGTCCTCGAATACGAACAAATATATGTATCACTCATCTACTTTTTCCCTTTATATGCTTTTATAATATCTTTAACTAGCTTATGTCTTACAATATCGCTTTCATCTAATTTTACAAATGAAATTCCTTTTACCTTATTGAGTATATTGACCGCATCAATAAGACCGGAGGTTTCATTTAAACCTAAATCTGTCTGTGTTATATCTCCAGTAATAATTGCTTTAGATGTAACTCCTAAACGAGTTAAAAACATTTTCATTTGCATCTTTGTCGAATTTTGCGCTTCGTCTAAAATAATAAAAGCATTATGCAAAGTTCTTCCCCTCATATATGCTAAAGGAGCTATCTCTATTATATTTTTATTTAAATATTCCTTTAATTTTGGTCCTTCAATCATTTTATGGAGTGAATCATATATAGGTACCAAGTAAGGGTCTACCTTATCTTTTAAATCTCCAGGTAAAAACCCTAGTCTTTCTCCAGCTTCTACAACTGGTCTTGTAATAACAATCTTTTCTACTTCATTATTTTTTAAAGCAGAAACAGCACAAGCAACAGCCTGAAATGTTTTCCCTGTACCTGCTGGACCAATTGCAAAAACAATATCATTATTACAAACAGATTTATAATATTTCTTTTGCCCCTTTGTCTGCGCAACAACAGCTCCTTTATAAGTATACAATATAATATTATCTAATTTACTCTCTCCATTATTAGAGATATCTTGACTAATTGAAGATTTAATTAAAATATCAATATCTTTTGAATCTATAAATCCTTTATTTGTAATTGTATAGATTATATTTTCAACTAAAAGTTCTATTTCATTTATTTCCTTTTTTAGACCATCAACAATAAGGCTATTACCTCTTAAGACTATTTTTGAATTAAAATAATTTTCAATTATTTTTATATTTTCATCGCCTGCTCCTGAAAATATCATGGGATCAATATCTTTTAACTGAAATGTTTTTTTCATTTTTTTTCTTTTATTGATAAATTCAATTCACCTAATTGTTTTTCATCAACAATCGATGGAGAATCATCCATTAAAGACATCGCTGAAGTAGTTTTTGGAAATGCAATAACATCTCTAATTTGTTTTGAACCAACCAGTAACATAATTAATCTATCAAAACCAAAGGCCATCCCTCCATGAGGAGGAGCTCCATATTTAAATGCATTCATTAAAAAACCAAATTTTTCATTTGCCTCATTATCATCTATATTTAATAATTTAAAAATTTTAGATTGTAATTGTTTACTATGAATACGAATCGAGCCACCTCCAACTTCATAACCATTCATAACAATATCATACCCTAGTGACCTTACATTNCCAGGATTACTATCTAACTGTTTAATATCTTCAAAATTGGGTGAAGTAAAAGGATGATGAAGAGAATCCCATCTTTCATGATCTTCATTCCATTCAAATAAAGGAAAATCGACAACCCATAAAGGAGCCCATTTATCCTTATCTATTAAGTTTTCTTTTTCTGCTAGCTTTAATCTTAAAGCACCTAAAGCAGATAAAGCAACTTTTGGTTTATCACCAATCATGAATAAAATATCACCTTTTTTAATATCTAAATCATTAATTATTTTTGATTGGACATCTTTATCAAAAAATTTACTTATTCCTCCTTCAAAATTTTCACCATCATTACACTTTATAAATGCTAAGCCTTTAACTGAATATTGCTCTTTCAACCAATCTGTTAATTCGTCAATAACTTTGCGGCTATAACTATCAGCATTATTAACTTTTACTGATTTAACTAAACCATTTGAATTTAATATTTGTTTAAAAGTATCAAAGCTTGAATCAAGGATATAATCCTTAAAATCTATTAATTCCATGCCAAATCTTAAATCTGGCTTATCTGAACCATATAGACTCATAGCATCATGATATGTTAAAACATTAAATTTACTAGGCAAACTAACATCTAAAATTTCTTTCCATAAAGTTTGAATAAATTTTGTACCCATATTGATAATATCGTCTTGATCAACAAAAGACATCTCTATATCAATCTGTGTAAATTCCGGTTGTCTATCTGATCTAAAATCTTCATCTCTAAAACATTTTACAATTTGAAAGTATTTATCAAAGCCTGATACCATTAATAATTGTTTATAAGTTTGNGGAGATTGAGGCAATGCATAAAATTTCCCTGNATGTATTCTACTTGGCACTAAAAAATCTCTAGCTCCTTCTGGNGTAGATTTCATNAATATAGGGGTTTCAATTTCTATAAAATTATTTTTTGAAAAATATTTTCTAGTTGCTAATAAAGNTTTATCTCTAATTAAAATATTATTTTGCAATTCTCTTGTTCTTAATTCAAGATATCGATATCGAAGTCTATGTTCTTCTGAAGCNGAAAATCGATTATTAATATCAAATGGNGGATTATCTGATTCATTATATACACATAGATTNTCTACATTNACATCAATTTCNCCTGTAANCATCTGATTATTNACAGCTTCANTTGGTCTNTTTATAACTTTCCCTGTAATTCCNATAACATCTTCNANNCCTAATTTCTTTGCTACTTCAAATTNTTNTTTATTATTNTTTTCATTAAATACNATTTGGGTTNNACCATACCTATCTCTTAAATCAATAAAAATNAANCCACCAAGGTCTCTAGATTTAGAAATCCAACCATTNANTGATACTTCTTGATCTAAATTATCTANAGTCAACTCTCCACATGTATGCGTTCTTTTAATCATTCTAATTTATTCTCTTTATTTATTTGGCAATAATTACACTAAAAAATAAAACAATTTATCAAGTTATTCTATCCTATTTATTCAAAATCTATATCAATTAAAATATCATCTTTAAAAAATAATCTATATATTTTATTATTAATTGAATACTTAATCATTTTATATATTGAATTAACTTTACCTCTACTAATCTCATCTAATGGTTCTCCCAGAATATCAACAACCTTAATATAGCTATCTCCTATTAAAATCTCTTTTTTAATTTGAGTAGGAATAAATGTTTCTTTATCTTTAAGAATTGCTTTCATCCTCTCTTTAATTTTTTCTGATTTAATNGTTTNAATTCTGNTATNTAANAAATTCATCAAAGATNAAATATATTCATTATTATTATCTGCAATATTTTTTNCAAAAAATAATTTTTCATAAGCTATTACATTTTCTTTTTTTTCTAAAAAACNATAAGCATCATTTAAAGNNACAATAATCAAATTAGATANCTTNATTTTAATTTGCTCAGGATTATGNTCNCCNGTTGTTTTAGAATACATATAGAATTCATACGCCTCTTCATAATTATTATTACNNAATAAATAGTCNCCTTTTTGNAAATANAGNATTGATAATCTTTTATTNACTGCTTTNCGGATTTTAGGGCTAATATCTTTAATATCANTATAATATTGAATTCTNTAATCAATAGATTGTTCATTTTCTATTTTAATAAAATTATTTAGCATTTTATCAGCTATTATATATTTNATTGAATTAATTTTATANTCTAAATCAATATCATCTTTATANNTTATTTTCTTTAACAATTTCAAAGCTTNTTTAAATTCACCATCATCATAATAGGCCATTGCATTATTATATAATTGATATGGAATTTNNTTTTTACTAAATTGAATCATCTNATTAACTTCAGANATATTATATGTTCTTGAACTNTTTTTATATANTTTAAGTTTNTCATATGCATCTATATAATTATTNTTTAGCATNCTAGAGTANGCNACATCTCCCAATGTTNTTTTGCCNCCATATCCNACTCCAAANGAAAACAATANNCCAATTGANTCCATATTNAAATCATCTATTCTNGATAANTTATTNGGTTCATCAATATTNTCAATATTTAATGATGATAATCTTAATTCTANNCCANAATGAAAATTAGATTTTTCNTGATTTCCAGGNATGATAAANTTNATTCCTAAACCNAAATGATTGCTAATNCCTGATCCTTTAGNTTCGCTATTAGTAANATTATTATCATAGAATGAAGCTCTAGTATATCCTGATGAATAATANAAATAATTATAATANCTTGGATTAAATTGCATNATAAATGTCCCATTAANATTNAATTCATTGAATTCTGGNTTTAAATAATCTCCATTANTAAATGNTACTTTATTAATATTTTTATACAATCTATATCCAAATCCAAATTGAANATCAANAACATTCTGCCNATCTTTAAANAAATTATANCTTAAAAAATCAATTTCAAGAGCTATCATTTTTCTAAATTTTTTATTANCTATATNAGGNAAGTTTAAATCACTGCTGNTATAAGGACTAGATTCTAAATTATCATTATCAGANAAAAAATTATCTAANTCATTAAAATAATTTGAACCACCATACTCATAATAACCTATTCTAATATCATATGGAAGAAAATCAATAGGNTCTCTAAAAGTCATTTGCTTAAAAGTGCTTTTCCAAAAAGCTTCAAATCGCGTTGTTGCCCAATTTGTTTCTTCAAAATGAGGCCAACTTAAAAAGAGGAATATCAAAAATATTTTTTTCATACTATTTCTAAAAATAATAATTTATTATAACATGTGTAGTCAAATATATATTTAAATTTAATACTTGTTTATGTATTATCTTTAATTATTATGAAAAATAAATTAAATATTATCANATCATTAATTATTCTTATATCTATCGGNATGTCTAGNTCNGGAGCATTNAATATTAGTCGNATACATTATTCAGGGGGTGGAGATTGGTATTCTAATNCAAGTTCATTNCCTAATTTATTAGAATTTATTGATAAAAATACTTTAATAACCGTTAATAAAAAAGAAAATCAAGTTAAGATAGGAGACNATTTATTTTANAAAAATAAATACTTNTACATAACTGGNCATGGNAATATTAAACTNAACCCCGAAGAAACTATTATCCTAAGAAATCATTTATTAAATGGNGCTTTTTTGCATGTTGATGATAATTATGGCCTAGATAAATCATTNAGNAAAATGGTTAAAANTTTATTTCCTGAAAAAGAATTAGCTTTATTACCTAATGATCATNAATTATTTCATTGCTACTATTCTTTCCCAAATGGACTCCCAAAAGTCCATGAACATGATAANAAACCACCGCAAGCNTTAGGNATATTTGATNAAAANAGATTGNTACTTCTTTATACNTATGAATCAGATTTNGGTGATGGATGGGANGATAAAAATGTTCATAACGACCCAGAAAATATTCGCCAAGAAGCTTTAAAAATGGGAACAAATATTATTATATATAGTCTTNNACAGTAATCATGAAAAAAATTATTAAAATATTATCATCTTATCGAAAAAATAGAGCGCTTAATTCATTTATANAAAACACTTCTAATACAATTNNNNCATTCTCTATAATATTTTTAATAATNNCACTTTTTGAATANATTTTTTATATTGAACAACCAATNAGAGAAANCATAGCATTACTTTATATNAATTTCTTGATTATTNCCTTCAGCTTTTTATTGATAAAGTTCATATTACATTACTATTCATTTTTTAATTATAAAAATAAGCTTNGAAGTNTCNAANGAAATNGGGAATAAGNATAGCAATATAAAAGATCAACTAATNAATATTTTACAAATCAATAAAGANAAAAATAATGGAAGCACAGATTTAAAAAAATATGCTCAAGAATCAATATACAAAAAACTTTCATCTATNAANTTGAATGATTTTAATAAAANAAANAAAATAGAGTTTTCAAAATTATTTTTAATTGCTATAATATTAATTTTAATACTTTTTATACCTGNAATTAATAGNACAGCAAATAGATTAATTNAATTCAATAAAGAATTTCCTGNNCCACTACCATTTAATCTTAAATCTATAACAAAAAATAGTTCTGCTTTATCAAATGACAATATAAAAATTACAATAGNAGGTTCNGGANATCTNCCTGATACTATATTAATTAACTGGATTGAAGATNAAATTAAATACNAAAAATCTATAGGTAAAAAANATAAATTATATACNCATACTTTAAANAATGTTAATAAAAACTTTTTATATTGGGCTAACTATNAAAATCCATCTTTTTTTTCATCTTGGAATGAAATTTCAACAAAAAAATATCCAATTACAATTAAACAAAGACCAAAAATTATTAATGTAAGCTTTACAGTAAATCCTCCAGAATATACAGGNTTAGATAATTTNACTGATGGCTTNAAAAATATAAANCAAATACAAATTCCTNTNGGGAGTAAAGTNANAATAAATGGGCAGTCAGATAAAAATTTAAATTCTGCTTGGCTTAATACNAATCAAGATAGAATAAACCTATATATTGAAAATAATAAATTCAATAAAAATATTNANTTAAAAAATGATATAATNTTTACTCTNCACTGTNTAGACANTGAATTAATCCCTAATCTAAATCCAAAGCAATATTCNNTAGTTATTAAAAATGATAATAAAGCTAATATCTCAATTCANAAGCCTGCAAAAGAATTTGAAATTAATGAATTAATGATAATACCTATTAATGCCAATATTATAGATGATTATGGATTGAAAGATATATTTATTGAATATCAAATTATATCNGAAGATTTNCCNCAATTNAATCAAAAAAAAGAAAAAATAAATTTAAANTTATNAGTNGCATNGATTAAAAAAATACAATTTAAATTTCAATTGGGATATAAATAATCTTCCAATTTCTATGGGTGATGANNTNCATTTTCANATTGTAGCAATTGATAANAATGAAATAGATGGNAATCAAATTTCAAAATCAGAAANTATNNTAGGTAANTTNCCATCTCTAGAAAGTNTATTTACAGAAATAGAAGAAATAGAAACAAANACCCANGATATTATGGAAGAAATAAATTCATCAATNGAAGAAATTTCAGAAATGACNAAAGATATGAANATGGAATTACTTAANTCAGATGAAACNAATTGGGAGCAAGAGAAAAAAATTGAAGATTCATTTNANGAANTTGAAGAAATCAACTCTCANATTGAAGAAATTGAAAAGAATATTGAAGAAATTATAAAAAAAGCAAATGAGAATCAACTTTTTGATGANGACTTAATAAATAAATTTGAAAAATTTCAAAATCTTATTCAAGAGATGATGAGTCAAGAATTATATGAAGCAATGCAAAGTCTTCAAGATGCTTTGAAAAATATGGATATGAATAAAATTTCTGAAGCATTAGAAAATTATAATTTTAATATGGAGCAATTTGAAAAACAGCTAGATCAATATATGGAAATGTTTGAAATGGCATTAGCTGAACAAAAATTAAATGAGTTAGCTGAACAAATTGAGAATATGATAAATAAACAATCTGATATAGTTGATGATATAAATAATGGTGAAGATGAATATGTTATAAACAAAAAAACAACAAAACAAGAAAATAGATACAGCGAATTTAATGAAATGTTAAATGAAACGGCTCAATCAATTGATAAGCTATCAAATAATATTTCTAATCAATTATCAGACTTATCAGATAGTAATCTCAATCAAGAAACCCAAAAATTAATCGAAAAACAAAAGCAATCAATTAATGAAAACATTTCTGAATCTACAAGAAATAATCTACAGGATATAGAAGAAATTATAAGCGAAATTAATGATAATTTCAAGCAAGAGCTATCAGACAAATTAACTAAAGAATTTATTAGAATAATTGATAATCTAATTACTATGTCAAATCAGCAGGAACAAATAATATTAGATGCAAATGGAATGCGATCGAGGAGTCCTTATTTAAAAGAAATTAATAGAAAGCAAGATAGTATTGATAGACAATTAAATCAAATAACAAAACAACTATTAGATTTATCTAATAGTACCTTTTATGTTAATCCAAACATTAACCGTCAAATTGGGGGATTAAAATCATCTATAGCAAAAGCCATTTCAAACATAGAACAAAAAAGAGTAAGTACAGCCTTTGAACAGCAAAAAGAAGTTTTAAAGTACATTAATAATATCACTTATCTTCTATTGCTTTCAATGGAGGAAATGCAATCCAGTAATTCAGCCTCAGGATTTGAAAAATTCATGGAATCTCTTGAAGAAATGTCAAGTAAACAACAAGGAATAAACCAAATGACTATGCAGCTTGGCCAAATGGGAATGATGCAACAAAAATCAATTCTTGAAGAATTACTTAAACAACAAAGTGAACTAAAACAACAATTAGAAGATTTAATTGGCGATAACCCAGGTGAAGAAACGGGTGGACTTTCAAATGCTGGAGATGAAATGGATGAAGTTATTTTAGATCTTAAAAATAATAACATTAATAGAAAAACTATCGAAAGACAACAAAGAATTTTATCTAAAATGCTTGATAGCCAAAAATCACTTACTCAAAAAGATTTTTCTAAAAAAAGAATTAGCAAATCTGCTGGAAATTACAATTCTGATTATATTAACACTAATTTAAATATTATAGAAAAAAATTCATTCTTTATAGACGCCATGGAATCTGCCCTTAATGAAGATATTCCCTTAGACTATAAGAATGTAACAAGATTATATTTTCTAAATCTCCAAAAAGAAACCAATAATAATGAATAAAATAAAATATATAATAATTATTATAATTATGTCTTTTATATTGGGAGAATCTAAAAAATATAGATTAACTCCTATCCAGAATCAAAAAATTCGCCAAGCAAAGACCTTGCAAAATAATGGATTAAATAAACAAGCTAAAGATATCTACTACAATTTGTTCATAGAAAATCCTTATTTGAAAGAGGCTTTTTATCCTTTAAAAAAAATTTTGAAAAATGAAGGTGATATAGAAAATTTAAAGAAAATTTATCCATTATATTTAAAAGAAAATAAAAACAGTATTACAGCAAAAATAGATGTAATTGATATCATGATCTGGATTAATGATAATAAGTGGAAGCAGATAACAGATGAAATTGTTAATGAAAAATCAGTGAATGAAAAATATTTAAAATCTATATTGAATGTTTTATTAAAAAATAATAAAGAAAAAGAACTAAATGATTATATTATAATAATCAGAAAAAATAGAAATAAGGATTTTTTTTCTTATGAGCTGGGGAATCATTATGCTCTAAATTTATCTGTTAAAGAATCAGTTAATGAATTTATACTACATGTAGATTACAATCCTAAGAGATACAATATGATAAGGAATAGAATTTTAGCATTCCCTGATATTAAAAATATCAATGATAGTATAAAATCTATATTAGATGAGAGTAACTCAAATAATGCAAAATTGATTTTATCTGAAATAGCTTTTAGAGATAAAAATTTTATCATTTCATATGAGCTCCTTCAAAAATATTCTGAAGATGAAACTAAATTATTAGAATTTATAGATAGTTTAATAAAAAATAAAGAATATGAATTAGCACAAACTGTAATTGAAAATACAATCGATTCAAATTATAGCTCAAAAACAATTCAGTCAAGTATTATTAAGCTAGCAGAGTTATATGAAATTATTATAAAAAAGGAAAAGCATAATCTACCTATAAGCTCAAAAATATATAAAAATGAGCTTTTAGATTCTCCATTTAAAAGAATCAATAATGAAGAAATTTTATTACTTGAAAATGCAATTACAATTTATGATTCACTAATAACAAATAATAAAGATATTAAATCAACCTACAATTTGGCCCAAATAAAATACAAAATTTTAGGTGACTTGGATGGATCGACTAAACTTTTCAATAATATTATTTTAAAAACAAATAATTCAAATCCATTTCATTCAAGTTCAATAATTGAAATAGTAAATATTATGATTTCAAAAGGGGACTTACTAAAAGCTAAAGCAACACTAGAAAAATATAGAGATGTAATTAAACCTAAAGAATTATTCAAGATTAAAGAGATACAAATATTATTTTATCTTCAAGAATGGATTACTTTAAATGAAAAAATTGATTCTTTCTTAAAAGATGATTTTAAAAATATTAATTATTATAATGATATTTTAAAAATAAAAAGCTATATAGCAGTTTTCGGTAATGAGAAAGAACAATTAAATAATTACAGTAATTCTCTAATCAAAAAATTTCAAAACAAAAGATATGAATCTATTAAAATTATTAGTGAATTATCAAATAACATTAATAAAGAAATTGCTTCAAAAATGAAATATGAACATGCTCAATTGCTTATTAAAAAAAATGATATCAAAGAAGCAATTGGAGTCCTTGATAATATAAATCAAGATAGTGCTGAAATAGAATCAGCTGTTTTATTAAAAGCAGAAATTTATGATTATATATTAAATGATTCATCTAATGCTGTAAACTTATATCTCTATTTATTAGATTCATATCCAGACAGCATTTATTATGATTTAATCAGACTAAGACTAAGGGAGATTACAAGTTGAAAAAATATATCTTATATTATTTCTTATTTATAAATATTATTTTTAATCAAAAAATTCTTATTCCAATGGATCAAACTCAAAATGATCACTTGAAAGCATATGGTTTAATTTATTCAGCCCTTAAAAAACAAATTCAAATTGAGTGGCTTCTAAATTATAAAAACGGTTCTTTCTTATTAGACAATAATAATATTATAGAAAAGGAGGCGCTGATAAGAGGAATTACTTTTTATAATGTTAATTCATCAGAAATTAATACTATCTATGAAACAATAAATAGTAATAACATGGATATTGCTTTACTTGAAAAAGCTCCAAAAATTGCAGTATATAGTCCTGATAATAAACAGCCTTGGGATGATGCTGTAACCCTTGCATTGACTTATGCAGAAATTGAATATGAGATTATTTTTGATCATGAAGTATTAACAGGAGAATTATCAAAATATGACTGGCTTCATTTACATCATGAAGATTTTACAGGACAATATGGTAAGTTTTATAAAAGCTATAGAAATACTAGCTGGTATAGAAAACTTGAAAGTGATTTTAATAAATGCGCATCAGATCATGGATATTCAAGTGTTCATAAACTTAAGAAAGGAGTTGCTTTAAAAATAAAAGAATATGTTTTAANTGGTGGTTTTATGTTTGCAATGTGCTCAGCAACCGACTCCTTCGATATCGCACTAGCTGCTCANGATGTAGATATAGCATCGANNGTNTTTGATGGAACTCCCATTGATAANAATTATAAAAGTAAATTGAATTTTAATAATTCATTTGCNTTTGAAAANTATAGCTTATATACAGATCCTATGATTTATGAATTTTCAACAATTGATTANCCNCCAAGCCATNTACCTGTNACTAGNGGAGCNGAAGAAGATTANTTTTCTTTATTTGAATTTTCAGCAAAGTGGGANCCTGTTCCAACTATGCTTACTCAAAATCATTCATCAATTATTAATGGATTTATGGGNCAAACTACAGGNTATAATAAAGATTATTTAAAAAAACATGTGCTTGTTATGGGTGAAGATTACGTATCTAATCAAGCAAAATATATTCATGGAAATATTGGTAAAGGAACATTTACTTTTCTAGGTGGACATGATCCTGAAGATTACAAACATTTTGTTGGTGATCCACCTACAGATTTAAACCTTCATAGAAACTCGCCAGGTTATCGATTAATATTAAATAATATATTATTCCCAGCAGCAAAAAAGAAAAAGAGAAAAACCTAACTAGACGCGCTTTCATATATTTTTAATCCACGATTCCAAATAGCAGTCGTTAAAAATAAAAAAAATACTGCAATCAAAAACTGAAGTAAAATCAACTTAATATTTGGACCAAATAATAACATTCTTGATGGTACAGAAGAAATTAATGCCATTGGGAAAATTGTAAATAATGACTTTCTAAACCATTTTTTATAAATAGAATCAGGCCTTTTAGAATACTTTGTTAATTCTCCAGCTAACCAACCTGCATATGAAAAATTTCTAAACCAAAAAGATAGACATGAAATCATAAATTCAAATGAATAAAATATAAATGTACCAAAAATTATAGAAATTATATAAAATATATAATTCAATAATATAATCTGCTCACCATGATAAATATATGCTAACCTTATTAGTAAAGAAAACAATATAATAAATGAAATTATAGCATTAGTTGTAACATATCTAAAAGAAATAAAAAACTGAGAATTAATAGGTTTTAACAATATAAAATCAAGGTCACCACTTTTAACTTTTTCATTAACTCCAAATACATTTCCTCCTAAGAAAAATACATACAATAAATCTGATATATATACGGTTAATAGAAATATTACTACTGCTTGTTTATTAAAATCTCCAAGTGAATCTGTAAATTGAAAAATAATTTGAAAAAAGAAAAATAAAGAACCATAATAAATAATATCAATAAAAATTTCAAAAATAAAATTCATTTTAAATTCCATATCTCTNGATAAGGTATTTCTAAAAAACGCTAACCAAATTTTTAAATATCTATTGACCGAATGCTTCATATTTTTTAATGCCATTTTTATAAAATAACAAACTAATTATTGTCAAAATAAAACACCATATTAACGCATATAATATATCATATTTCCAAACAGAGGGATCAGATAANCCTGTAGCAATACTTACAGGTAAATCAACTAAATATGGAATAGGGGTCCAACTTATAATTGATAATATTTTTTCTGGAAATAATCTTATAGGTATATATTGTCCTGAAATCATTAACATTCCCAAATTATAAGCGACTACTATTGATCGAACTTCTCCAAACCAAAAAGCAAAACAAACCATAATAAAATAAATACAATAAGATAGATAAATTGATATAAATAAAGACAATATAAATCCAAGTAGACTAAATGGTACATTGAATATCATCAGAGGAAACATAATAACAAAACATAAAACAAGAATAGAATATACTATATAATAAAGAGAATTTACCCCAATGAACATCATGAAATAATACCAAAAATAAGAAATAGGCCTTATCAAATATTTACTCATTAACCCCTGTCTTATCTCAATAATCATTTGNGATGAAGTAATCCATGAAGATTTTAATTGACCAACAATAATTGATAAAAAAATAAAAATTATTAATTGCTCAAAAGTATATCCTGAACTAGAACCTTGCATAGGGATACTAGAGGTTTCGCTTGTTGAAAAAATTAAAGACCAAATTTGATATTCAATAAATAAACCAGACAATATAGCAAACAATCCTATCAATGCATTTGCTCTATACTCAAGAGCATGGATCCAATTAATCCTTAATATTGAAAGATATTTACTCAATTAATTATTTAACATATTTCTGAGGGTTTTCAAAAAAACTTTTCATGGCATCATCAACAGGAATATCTTCAAATGTGATATTATTAGCTTTATAATTTCTTAATAAATGATTTAGTAAATCTTGCAACTCATTTTCAGCTAATATAGCTGTTAATATCTTATCATTAATATTAAAATTATGTTTTATCTTTAAAGAATTTAATGACTCTATATCAGGTAAATTATTAAATTCAAATACTAGCTTTCTTTTTGGATTAATATTTTTAACCAAATCTCTAAAATCCCCATCATATACAGATTTTCCTTTATTTAAGACAAAAACTCTCTTACACATTTCTTGTATATCTTTTGAATAATGACTTGTAATAATAAATGTAGTTTTATGTTCTTTATTATAATATTTTACAAATTCTCTTATTTTAGATTGAGAAATTACATCTAGGCCTAATGTTGGCTCATCTAATAATATAATTTTTGGTCGATGTAATAGGGCTGCTATTATTTCCATTTTCATTCTCTCACCTAGTGATAATCGTCTTACTTGAACATTAAGCTTTTCTTTTACATCTAAATAATTAACCAACTCATCTAGAGTTTCATTATATTCTTTATCATTTAAATTATATATATGCTTATTTAACAAAAAAGATTCTGATGCAGGGATATCCCACCAAAGTTGATTTTTCTGACCCATAACAACAGATATGTTACTTAAAAAATTATAATTTCTTTCCCATGGATTATATCCATCTATAATTACATCACCTTTATTAGGATATAATAATCCAATCATAAGCTTAATTAATGTTGTTTTACCAGCACCATTTTCACCAAGGATTCCTATTATCTCACCTTTATTAATCTCTAAATTAATATTATCAAGAGCTGTGAAAGTTTGATATTCACGATTAAAAAAAGATTTTAAGGACCCCTTAAGNCCGGCAGATCGTTTAAAGAGTTTAAAAGATTTTGTTAAGTTGTTTATTTTTATATACATTGATAAATTAAATTAAGAATACTCNCTTATAAATAAAAAGCNCCATTTTAAATGGAGCTTTTTATTTTANAANTTANATTAAANAATTTATTTTAATAAAACNACTTTTTGAGTTTTAANNTCATTACCTGATAAAATNTGAATATAATAAATTCCACTTGTATTATTTTGAGCATTCCATATTACATTATAATCACCAGCAGTCTTTATATGNNTTNTCAATNANACTAACTTGTCTTCCTGTTACATCAAAAACTGTAACTTTAACANGACCTGAATTTANAATTGAATATTCAAGATTTGTTGNTGGNTTAAATGGATTNGGATATGCTTTAGAAACAGATAAAGATGAAATTTCTTCTTCNNTATTCATGCTAAATTCNAATGGATTAAANCCATCTCCTATTATCATATCAGATTCAAATTTAANTGTTTGATTTAAAGAATAATTTTCTTTTAAATCATTATCATAAAATTCAAAAGACAANTTATCCTGANCATCATTACTATATACCATAAGCATAAATATATACTCATTTGTTAAAGGGAAATATACTGGATTCACATAACCTCTAACATCTCCATTTTCATCATATGCAACTAACATATCATCACTAGATATCTCTAGATTATCACAATTTAATGAAGCGGTTATTGAACCATTAAATTCAAATCTATTATAATTAAAATCAAAAGAATGATTAGAATTAAATTCATCTTCAATAATTCTTGATAAAGAATTTGGATAAAAGAAATCATGACTAGAAGCCACGTTAATCAAATAACCAGCAAATGGACTTAAACTTGTAACACCTCCATACCAACCATACCCTGCATAATATTGAGAGAAAGTTGCTTGACTTTTAATAAAATCTCCTTCTTCGGCATTAAAATCTAGAGCATTGTTTGTAGATAAAGACACATTTGGAACATAGCCCATCCAGTTCCATCCTGGATTCAAAGATATTAAATAGTCTGAAGGGGAAACACTAGATCCAGTATATGTCCAATTATAATTATTTTGAATATTTAATTTATATGCTCTGCCAATATCAATTGAACCTACACCACCATACCAACCATACCCTGCATAATATTGAGAAAAGGTCGATTGATTTTTAAGAAAATCACCATCTTCTGCATTTGGGATAATAGAGTTTGGAGTCATGTTTTCACTTAATACATTTGTAGAAATCCAATTCCATCCAGCTCCTAAATCAATATCAACAGTTACACCTCCAGTTGTAGGACAATCCGTATCAGAGCATACTAAATCTCCATTATCACCACAATCATAAGATGGACCAGTACCAGCACAAACACCACAACTATCAATATTACCAACACAATCATCTACATCATCACAGACACCATCACCATCTGAATCATTCGTCACAACTGAACCACCAGAACATGATTGGCAAGCACTAACATCTGCAAAAGTACATGAAC
>PAJD01000036.1 GCA_002705605.1 Fidelibacterota bacterium
CCCTCAGTTATACCAGTATCAATATACCCAGCAGGGCAATTGTTATCTGCAAATGAGAAACTCATCATTATTGTTGTGATTGTTAAAACAAAGAAAGTTCTTAAAAAATTCATAACTCCTCCAAATTATAATTTATTCTTAATTATTAATCCTACTAAATTCTACTAAATCCTTTTTAAAAAAACTGAAAAGCATTTTTACAGTATAAATGCCCTTGTAGCAATCTGAAAAGCTGCTAAAAATAAAGTCTTTCTCGACATAGTTCCGCACTAAATCGGAATGAAAGATAAGACTAATTTTCATATTTAACAAGCATATTCTTTACAAGTTGTTACATTATCAGTTTACTGACCCTAAAACTAGAATAAAATATTTGCTAAAATCAACCTACACTAGCAATAGCAAATTTATTCAAAAAACATCTTAGAAATCGCTATAAAAGTAATACTTCTAAATTAGTTAGCTTGTGATTAAAAGCACATTTTCAAAATTTATTTTTTAAGCAGGTGCAAAACTATTGCATTTTGGGCATGCATTCTATTTTCTGCCTGTCTAAAAATAACAGAATTATCATGATCACACACGCTATCTGTTACCTCAACGCCTCGCTCAGCTGGTAAGCAGTGCATAAAGTATGTCTTTACTCCCGTAGAATTAAACAAATCAGAATTAACCTGATAAGGATTGAAAATTTTTCGTCTTTCTTCGGCTTCTTCTTTTTGCCCCATAGAAGCCCAAACATCTGTATAAATAATATCACTACCTTTAACACCCTCATACGGATCATGAATAATATTAATTTCTGATAGCCCTTTATCTTTTGCTTTTTGAACAAGGTTCATATCGGGCTTATAACCTTCAGGGCACACAACATTTAATTTGAAAGGAAGCACCATTGCAAGTTCAATCCATGAATGAGTGATATTATTTCCATCTCCTACATATGAGATTGTAAAATCTTTATACCTTCCTAATGTTTCATAAACCGTGAATAAATCAGCAACAATTTGGCAAGGATGATTAAAATCTGTAAGACCATTTATAACTGGAACAGATGAATGTTCCGCTAATTCCAAAACATGATTATGATCAAACAGCCTTGCCATAATTATATCATTAAATCGACTTACTACTCTTGCAACATCTGCTACAGATTCTCTTTTACCAATACCAATATCATTAGGACCAAGAAAAAGCGCATGACCACCTAATCTAAAAAAACCGGTTTCAAAAGAAATTCTAGTTCGCGCAGATGGCTTAGCAAATATCATGGCCATCGTCATACCATTTAAAGGAGTGTAATCTGCTCTTTCCTTAAATTTATTTTTAATCCATTTAGACTTATCTAAAATTTCGATTAATTGACTATCTGAAAAATCATCAACGTGCAAAAAATTATCTAACATTCATATCTCCTTTAAATTTTTCTTAATCTAGCTACAGGTATTTTAAGCATTTCTCTGTATTTAGAAACAGTTCTTCTTGCAATATCATACCCTTGTTTATTTAATTCTTTTGTAAGTTGCTCATCATTATACGGATTGCTTTTATCTTCATTATCTAAAAATAATTTTAATTTTTCTTTAAACACTATACTAGAAACTACATCCCCATTATTAAGCTTAATACCCTCAGAGAAAAATCCTTTCAACTCCTTTGTGCCCCATGGCATTTGAACATATTTTCCATTTACAACTCTACTAATTGTTGAAATATCCATATCAACATCAAGCGCAATATCTTTCAATATCATAGGAACAAGCATTCTATCATCAGAATCAAAATAATCTACCTGTTTATTAATAATTGATTTCATAACTTTTACCATCGTAGCGTTTCTCTGCTCAATAGCTGAGATAAACCAATTTGCTCTATTTAATTTTTGTTTTATAAAATTCTTAACACTAGCATCTTTATTGTTTTCAAGCATCTTAACATATTGATTGCTAAGCCCAATAGAGGGGATTCCTGGATCATTAACCTGGACATCCCACTCTCCATTCATATTTTCAATCACAATATCTGGGATAATATGGTTCACAATCTCTGTTGAGTAATTAATAGCTGGAGATGGATTTAAAACAGAAACTTTTTCAACTGTTTCAAAAACTTTATCCTTAGTACAGTCCATTTTCTTAGCAATTGCATCATACTTGTGATTTGAGAATTCATCAAAGTAATCATTTACTATTAGAAATGAATCCTTATCTTCAGGATAATATTTTTTAAGTTGGGCTAAGATACAATCTTGAATAGATTCTGAACCCACACCTCCAGGATCTAAACTTTGAATTTTCTGTTTTACTTTACAAACAAATTTTTCTTCAAACCCCAATCTGTCCGCAATTAAAATTGGTTCTATAGGCAAAAACCCTCTATCATCTAAATTACCTAGAATTTGTTCTGCAACCATAAGCTCTTGATCACTCACATCAATCTCATTAAGCTGAGTCATAATATCATCAAATAAATTTGATGATTCAGCCTCAACCATTTTTTCAATGGTATCAGAAGCGCTTGTTTTTTTAGGGTAATCATATTCTTCTGGATTAGATACTAATTCTTCAAAATCAAATTCTTGATTATCATCGTTTTCTTTATCATTAGTGTCTTCTTCATTTTCAACGATTTCTAAAGCAGGGTTTTGCTCTAGCTCTTCAATAATTCTTTTTTCTAAATTAAAAGCACTAAGTTGGATGATGTTTTGTTCAAGGATTTGCTTTGGATTTAACTTCTGAGATTGCTGTAATCTTTGTACAATTTTTGACATAGATACTAATCTAACTTAAACTTAGTTCCTAGGTATAATTTTTTTACATCCTCATCTTTTGTTAATTCTTTTGTTGTTCCAGATTTTAATATTTCACCATTATACAAAAGATAAGATCTGTCTGTAATAGATAATGTTTCCCTTACATTATGATCTGTAATTAAAACTCCAATGTTTTTACTTTTCAGCGTATTAATAATGCCCTGAATATCTTCAACTGCAATAGGATCGATTCCTGCAAACGGCTCATCAAGCAAAATAAATGATGGGTCAGTAACAAGAGATCGAGCAATTTCTAATCGCCTTCTCTCACCACCAGATAAAGCAAACCCTTTATTGTGTCTTATGTGACCAATAGAAAACTCATCTATTAATTTTTCTAACTTTTCAGCTTGCTCCTCAGCTGACAATTCTGTCATCTCAAGCACAAGTTTTATATTATCCTCAACAGATAATTTTGTAAAAACAGATGCATCTTGAGCTAAATACCCAACCCCTTTTTGTGAACGTTTATACATAGGAAGATCAGTAACACTTTCATCATCTAAGAAAATGTCTCCTGAAAAAGGCTTTATCATGCCTGTTAACATATAAAAAGTTGTTGTTTTACCTGCACCATTTGGACCTAGCAGGCCAACCACTTCACCTCTTTTTAATTCAACATCAACATTGTTAACTACGGTTCTCTCACCATATTGCTTAACTAATTTTTTTGCTTTTAATAAATTATAAGACATNCTATTTACTCATGCTCCCTTTTGGACTTTGAATTTGCGAATTTGACATATCAAAATTAGACCAAAATCCAGTNCCATACAATGTATCATTACTATTTGAAGTAAAAATCACATCATTATTTGATTTNACAAGATTAGAATTATTAAATAAAATAATTTCATCNGTTAATAGCTTANAACCTTTCAATGATTCAATCANAACATTTCCAAANGCNTTAATNCTATCNGANTTTGTATAAACAATTGCACTNTCTGANTACATCATACTTGATTTGATTCCTTTTTTATCAAATAGNTCTGCATAAATCCTNCCAAACAAAGTTGTATTACCACCATTTAACCTNATNAATGTATCTGCATGGATTGTCATNACNGAATTCTCATCTTTNGTAATTTCAATTTTNATNGGATTNCCATANATAACATTATCAGTTTGAGTTTTTATTGANGTTCCTGGNTTTNCATTTTTNTTACATGAAAAAANTAAACAAANTANAATTAAANNAAATAAATTTATATTAAAATTTTTCATTTTTCATTTTTATAAGAGTTTNNTCATATNTATCTTGAGCNGTTAATATTTTCTCAACTAATTCAGTCANNACTCCNCTACCTCCATAAGANTCAGTAATCATNTCTGCTTTTTCTTTAACTAGNAAATGAGNATTTGGNACTGCAATTGCAACACCTACTTTTTCAAAAACNGGGATATCAATNAGNGCATCNCCAACATATGCAATNTCATCTAACTCTATATTAAAANTTTTACAAATNTCTGGTAATTTATTTTTTTTATCAATGACACCTTGTATNCANCACTNAATTCCAAGCTCATCNGCCCAAAGCTCTGTGCANTTTGAATATCTACCTGANAAAAGGCCTAAGTTTAATTTTGAAAAACGGGCTATNGCAGCNCCTGTTCCATCATCTATACAAAATGATTTTAANTCAGTTTNATCTGANGAAATGTAAATTTGGTTATCAGTTAAAACACCATCNACATCAAGCAATAAGAGTTTTATATTTTTAAGNAANTTAGACAAATTNTTATTTTTTATGATTTTCTATACTAGAAGAAATGAAACTTCTAAACAANGGNTGAGGACTTAAAACNCTACTTTTTAATTCNGGATGAAATTGTACTCCAACAAACCANGGNTGATCTTTGAGTTCAANAATTTCTACTAAATCAAGATCTTTATTTACACCNCTTATAANTAANCCTTNTTNTTCTAATTNTTTTCTAAATTTATTATTGACCTCATACCTATGTCTATGTCTTTCATTAATTTTATANTTATTATAAGACGNTCTNACTTTAGTNTTTGNTATTAANTCACAAGGNTAACTACCAAGCCTCATGCTAGCACCTTTNATTTTTACAGACTTTTGAGTATGCATGATATCAATNACTGGANTTTTTGATCTATTATTAAATTCAGTACTATTTGCATTTTTTATATCACAAACATTACGNGCAAAATCAATAACAGCACACTGCAANCCAAGACATATTCCTAAAAATGGAATTTTATTTTCTCTAGCATATTGNGATGATAAAATTTTNCCCTCAATTCCTCTATATCCAAATCCTCCTGGNATAATNATTCCATCAATATTATAAAAACTNTTATTAATATTTTTATTTGATTCTAANTTTTCAGTATCAATCCATTTAATATTAACTTTTGCATTATTNTNTACACCNGCATGAACCAATGCNTCTAAAATACTCTTATAAGCATCATGAAGACCNTTATANTTTCCACANATNGCTATATTTATAGAANNCTTTGGGTTTTTATAATTTTTAATNAATCGAGTAAGNGGTACNATGTTNTTATGACGCNTACNTCCTTTTAATTTNAATTCTTTTATAATTATCTTATCAAAATTTTGTTTATATAAAACTAANGGNATTTCATAAATAGTTTCTACATCNGGAGATTCAAAAACATGAGANTGNTCAACATTGCAAAATAATCCAAGNTTATATTTTAATTTATCATTAAGNTGAGCATCATTTTCAGTTCTACATACTAAAATATCTGGCTCAATACCAATTTCTCTTAAACGCATNACNCTATGNTGTGTAGGTTTTGTTTTAATTTCAGCNGCNGCATTTATATANGGTAANAGNGTTGTATGNATAACNANACTATTNTTTTTNCCNTGNTCNAANATAAGNTGTCTTATAGCTTCATAAAAAGGCTGTCCTTCAATATCACCNACAGTTCCNCCNACNTCTGTAATNACAACATCATATTTTTTNCGTGGNTTTACAGNNAANATNTTCTTNTTTATTTCATCNGTAATATGNGGGATAACCTGAATNGTTTCTCCNAAATAATCTCCGCGCCTTTCTCTTTCTAAAACATCCCAATAAACTCTTCCNGANGAAGTNGTNTTNTTTGAACTTAAATCAACATCAATAAATCTTTCATAATGNCCNAAATCTAAATCNGTCTCAGANCCATCATCNAAAACAAATACTTCNCCATGNTGNTATGGATTCATAGTTCCAGGNTCAACATTNAAATAAGGGTCTAACTTTTGNATAGTAACTTTATATCCTTTAGATTTCAACAAATAACCTAGAGANGAGGCAACAATACCCTTNCCTAAACCAGAAAGNACACCTCCAAAAACATAAACATATTTAATTTCTCTTTTATTATTTATCATTTTAATTAATAGTTAGATAATATATAATTTAGTTAATTTTGAAATAGTATNAATACATTAAAAAATATTTTTATATTAAAATAATGTCAAATATATCAGAAATATTACTAAAGAGTGAACATTGCAAAATATTAAAAATTGCTGGGGAAGTTGGTGACGCCCTAAATGTTAATACATACCTAGTTGGAGGTTATGTAAGAGATATTATTCTTGGGAATAAATTAAAAGATATTGANATAATGGTCGAAGATAGAGTATTCGAATATTCAAAAAAACTATCAAAAAAATTAAATGTAAATAAAACAGTAGAGTTTGAAAAGTTTTTAACGGTTAAAATTCCTTACTCNGTATGTGAAATNGAAGTNGCAAATGCTAGACAAGAGACCTATGATAAAGACTCAAGAAAACCTAAAACGGTTGANNTAACCACCGTTGAAAATGATTTAATAAGAAGAGATTTCAAAATAAACTCTATCGCATCATCATTAAACAATAAAAACTTTGGACTACTNGTTGANCCATTTAATGGNCTNGTTGATATAAACAAAGGTCTGATTNANACNCCTACAGATCCTGATACAACATTTATAGATGATCCTNTGNGAATGCTTAGAGCAATACGTTTTTCAGCTCAATTAGANTTTNAGATGCATCCTAGAATAATGNAAAGNATTAAGGATAANAAGGAACGAATTAAAATTATTTCACAAGANNGAATAACNGATGAGATAATAAAAATNTTAAGATCAAATAAGCCCAGTATTGCCTTTTATTTNTTAAAGGAANTAGATTTTTTAAAATTAATTTTNCCAGAACTNGATATCATGTCAGGTGTNGAGGTTATAAATAANATGGGNCATAAAGATGTTTTTATACATACACTAGAGGTTGTNGATAACGCAGCAAGATTATCAAATAAGATGGAAATANGATTTGCAGCGCTTGTTCATGANATAGCTAANCCTCCAACAAAAAGATTTGACAAAAAAAAGGGNTGGACTTTTCATGGACANGAAGAAATAGGNAGANGGATGCTTGTTAAAATTGCAAAAAGAATGAAAATATCAAANGANCTAAGAGATTATCTTATGATATTAACAAAATTACATTTACGTCCCATTGCTCTTGCTAAAAAAGAAATTTCTGATAGTGCGGTAAGAAGAGTTATGTTTGAAGCTGGTGATTTTATTGATGATTTAATGATACTTTGCAGGGCAGATATAACTACTAAGAACCCTAACAAAATAAAAAAATATATGAATAATTTTGAGCGTGTTGATATGCTTATGAAAAATGTTAAAATGAAAGATGAAATGAAAGCATTCCAATCTCCAGTAGGTGGAAAAGAAATCATGAAAACTTTTTCTTTAACAGAGGGAAAAATAGTTGGTCAAATTAAAAAGGCTATTGAAAATGCTATTCTAGATGAAGAAATCCCAAATACTTATGATGATGCTTACAAATATATGATAAAAATAAAAGACGAGTTTATAAAAAACTAACCTAAAATCATACCAACAAGCAACACTATGTCACTTACATTAATCGTTCCATCCTGATTCAAATCACCATATTCCACTTGACATTCATCTGCATTAGAAGTTCCTAATACAAATCCTACTGAAACAACCACATCAGAAACATTAATATTAGAGTCTCCATTAACATCACCCATTGAATAGCCTGCACATGCAGAACCAATAGAAATTTGAGCTATATATGGAGCTTTATTATATCCAGTAACTGTTAGAGTAACTTCTGAATAAGAATCTAAATTACTTTCAGAAACAATAACACATGAGTTAGAAGAGTTTAAATAGCATGAACCTAAATAATCTCCATTATATGATAGTGCGCCAACAACATGATCATTATTACCACTAACCGTAATTTCAAGATTAGGCTCTGATAAATCCATCGAATCACTGTGACTAACATTTAATGATGATGGCGTATTTGTTCTAAGCTCTACACTAGGGTCTCCAAACAATGTCCAATGATCTGTTTCATCATAACCGCTAGAACCATATTCATCATTCATTTTTAAACATCCATTCCAAGAAATACCACCAAATGAATATTTTCTATTATTTGAATAATTTTCCACTAAAATATCAACCATTTCATCTTGAGCCTCCATTGGAGGTGCCCAGCCTTGGTAAACAGTTGACATAAATGTAGCAACAGCTCCAGTTGGAGTACCATTATTTGTTGCTCTTAAAAATTCCTCTCCTAGACATGTTCCATCACCAAAATCACCACTTTTACATCCAACAGTGCACACAAAAGGCAATTCATTTTCATTAGTCAGCTGATTCACATCACCTGTATTAAAATTTGATGTTACCCAAACATCTGTATCGCCATGACCAGTATAATGTATAATACCCATTCCATTATTAATAGAATTTCTAACCATAGAATCTGAAGGATTTCCATTAGCATCTTGTCCTCCTTGAGACCCCTCATACATTTCTTCAACTGAAGTATAATAATAATCAATTAAATCATCCCTCATGTTTTGAGCATGCTGCCAATCTCCTTCACCTCCATCATGACCACTCCCTTGACCTTCATTTGACGCAATCATAAGACCTCTTTTATACCAATTTGCATTAGACTGAGGGTATTTTTCATAATTAATTGTTCTTTCAACCGCTGTATTGACATGAGATGAATTTTGAGCTGAAAATCTTCCAACAAATATTTCAGGATAAGAATCATTCCCAGATAAATACCCATAACAAATATCACACTCTCCATCACTCCAGCCAGAACCAACAGTAAATGTTGGAATTTGATCTTTATCTCCAACAAATAGAACATATACCAAATTATTGTTATCATAAAAATTATCAATATAATTTTTTATTGCATTTGCGCTATTTCCGGCTTGAGACTTTGGTACTAGCGTTGTTTTAATTCCTTTTTGATTTTTCCAATCAACAAAATCAGACATTTCATCGCAAAAATCATCATAACAAATTACAAGCATCTCACCTTCTTCAGATATTGGAGTATATCTATAATCATATTCGAAATTGATAAATCTTTCCATATACATATAAGAATAATCTTTTGTAAATTTTTTATCATTTGATACTGTTCTATAAAATTGATTTTGAGTATTACTACCGTCAAAAGCTATCTTTAAGACAACCTTATTATATACTCTCATTACTTTATTAACAGGATTATACTGAAAAGGATTAAGCTGAACAACCTGGCCTCTAAAATCTCTCAAAATATAAGGATCATTTATAGTGTACAAATCACCTGGGAAATTTACATTTTTATTATAAATATCACCCTTTACATAAGGAATTGTTTTAATATCAATATTTCTTGTTGGGTTTCCTTTGGATGGTATAATATTCATATTTTTATAATCAGTATATTCAGAAGATAAAACAGTCACAGAGATTGATGAAAAATCAGGAATAATAAATGAACGATTAATATGTGGTAATTGAGGCTTATTTTTTTCAATTAAATTAGGCTCATCTTTTAAAGAGATTTCATTAAACACTTCATTTTCAAATGAAACTAAATCAGATGAAAAATCATTAATAGAATATTCAACAACAACATACTCATCGTTATTTTCAATAACATTTACTGTTACACTTGAAAACAAAAATGAACAACATAAAATAAATATTAATCTAAAGTTTATACTTTTCATACACACTCCTAAAATCTTTTTTAATAATAGCCTTGATTACTATAATGAATCTATTAAAAATGTAGTTAGTTACCCAATTTTAAATTATTTCAAAGTGTAACAAAAAAGGCCTCCAGTGGAGGCCTTTTTCATTATAAATATAATTTATATATTATTTAAGAAGCATTAACTTCTGAGTTGCAACATCGTTAGCTGTAATAGCTCTAACAAGATAAACACCACTTGCTAAATGACTTGCATTAAAGTTAACCATATGACCAGCATTACTTGCTTCCATATACCCATCAACTAACGTTGCCACTTTTTGACCTAAGATATTGTATACGTTAACCGATACAAAACCAGCCTCTGGAACAACAATATTTAATTGAGTTGAAGGATTAAATGGATTTGGTCCAGTTACCTTAACATCAAAACTAACAAGCTCAACAGTTTCTTCAACAGAAACATCGCCCGATTGATTCACAACATGAACAGACTCAACAACCATATTACCATCAAATGTAGCGATATCATTTATTGAATGAGATCCATCTGTTACCAATATTAATGTTGTCTGATTATCAACTGTTTTATATTCAGAAACATAAGCATCAGAAAGCTCTATTTCAAAACTAGAATCATGAGATAATGTCAATTGAACACCTTGAACAAAACCATTAGATTCTAATTTTAATGCATTTTCTGAAACCATTAATACTGCTTCTGAAGCATCATCAGCAGAAGATAATCTTCCGTTTAAGATTACATTCACAAGAGCAACAACATCACTCACATTAACAGCACCATCACTATTCATATCTGCACAGCTAGCATCAAGACCTGATCCAAGGATAGAATTTACTAGATATACGATATCTGACACATTAACATTACCATCTTGAGTAACATCACCATCAATAGGGCAAGATGGAGAATCAATACATGCAATGTCACTTAAAGGTGTCTCATAAGAAGGATCTGTATCATATGCACTAACAGCATAGCAACCAACAGGAGAAACTGTTACATTTCCAGCATCATCCATATCTGCTGCTACTTGGAATGTAGTTCCAGTAGTTGTTCCACCTATATTAGTCCAATTTCCATCAGCTGTTTCTTTATAAACATTAAAACCAAGAGCTGCTCTGTAAGTATTATTATCATTTGGAGAACCATTTAAATCAACTTTAAGCTGATAATCTGTCATTACCCCAAAACCTTCAGAAACACCATAATCAGTTTTTTCTAAAAGCATTCCACTATCATGGATTTTAGGTACTTCTACCTCAAAACCAGCAAATGCTTGATTTAACATAGCCCACTCTTTAGAACCAAATTCTAAATTAGAAATTTGACTTTTAATATCATTTAACTTAGTAGCATTTGCTACTTCATCAACAATAAATGGAGCTATATTTATAACTCTTGCTGTAGATGAAGCAAATGGAACTGTAAATGATTCTGTATGAGAAGAACCACTATCAATTGTAAATCCTGATCCAATAGTATTTCCACTAGCATCA
>PAJD01000037.1 GCA_002705605.1 Fidelibacterota bacterium
ACCACATGTTCCTGCACAATCTGTTACTGCTGTACCATCACATACACCAGCACAGTCATAAACTCCACTAGCGCAAGTATCACCACCACCAGTATCACCAGAAGATGAATTATCACATACTGTTGATGAACCATCAGTTGCTAATTCATTTGTTGCAGAATCAGACATAACTATGCCAGATAATCCTGTTGGAGAACCAGATAAAGTTAAAGTAGTCAATGTACCAGATCCAGCTGAAACAGTTGCTCCTGTAAATGAGAAACCTAATACAGTTGTAGCACCAGCTGAAACTGTAAATCCTGCATCTACTGCAGCACCACCTGCTGCACCAGAAACTGATGTTCCATCTACAGTAAACTGAAATCCTGCCACATCTTCTAAAAAGTTATAATAAACAATACCGGAATCATCAATCCAGATACCGTTAATATCTGTTGGTAAATCAGAACAATCCAATGATACACATGAAGAACCATCTCCACCACATACACCACATTCATCTTCTACTGCTGAACCATTTGGTGTACCAGCACAGTCTGCACAAGATGAATTATCTCCACCACATACACCGCAATCATCATTTACTGCTGTACCACCACATGTTCCTGCACAATCTTCTACTGCTGTACCTCCACATGTTCCTGCACAATCCTCTACTGCTGTACCTTCACATGTTCCTGCACAATCCTCTACTGCTGTACCACCACAAACACCAGCACAATCTTGACTAGCATTCCATAATGGATCAGATGGATTTCCACCAGAACCTATCCATGTTCCACTATTAGCGTTACAAGTAGCTTCATCAGTATATTCAAAACTTCCCATTCCGTAATAACAATATGGTGTCCAACAATCACCACAATCATCAGGAGTTGATAAACCACCACAAACACCAGCACAATCTTCGACTGCACTACCTTCACATGTTCCAGCACAATCTTCTACTGCACTACCATCACAAGTTCCTGCACAATCAGAAACATTACCATCACAATCGCATGCACCATCAGCTATACCAGAGCCTCCACATACACCACATTCATCAACTGTTGCTGAACCATCACATGTACCAGAACAATCTTCTACTGCAGTTCCATCACATGTTCCAGCACAATCTTCTACTGCACTTCCGCCACATGTTCCAGCACAGTCAACTACAGATGTACCATTTGGAACTCCTGCACAATCTTCACATGAAGTATCATCTCCATCACAGACACCACATTGATCCAATGTTAATGAACCTGCACATGTACCAGAACAATCTTCAACTGCATTGTTTACACCGCCACATGTACCATCACAATTAGTATTATCATCAGCTGGAAATGTACAGCTATCTAGCAAATCAATTGTTGCTGCTGCATCATAATTACATGCTGTTGAATCCATACAACCATCAACTGGACCTGCTGGATCATCTTCACTACATGTATATACAAGCAATGACAATAAAATTAAAATATATTTTTTCATTATTTCTCCTCAGTATTTATATAATTTCTTGAAATATTAACTCTAATTTATTAATATCATATATTGTCTACAAGTAATAAATAGTTATTTTTTATTACTATATGTAACAAAAAAATCAATATAGCTTGTAAAAAGGCTATATTTTTTATAATTTTGTGATGTAAATCAATTTTGAATTAAATAAATGATTTTAAATTACAAACAATAATCAAGGCTAATTGAAGATTGATTANTTGATAAAATAAGCTTATTTTAATAAATNAANGAGGAGAAAACAATGTTAAACAAAAAATTAGTGATTACTACTTTANTACTTGGTCTTTTTTCAACAGGGTTAGTTGCTAAAGGTGTTGAGTTTGAAGAAGCGTCAAANCCAACAATCACTCTAGAAAAAAAGGATCTAGATATATTAGCTAAAGCAAAATCTAAAAACTTTAAAGGTCTTTCTACTAAAGAAAAAGAACAACTTTTAAAATTTTTAGATGACTATGTTGCATCTGCTAAAAAAGAAAAAGTTGCTCCAAAAATTGATGATAAAAAAGANAAGAAAAAAGGNAAACCATCAAAAGATAAAGCAACTAGTAAAGGTGCTAAAAAAGTAAAAACAAAAAAATAAATCATTTCAAATAAATTTGTAATGTGATAAAAAGCCTCCTATATTTAGGAGGCTTTTTTATTATAATAAATTAAATAATACATATGATTAAAAAATATATACCTCTTTATATTATTGCATCTTTGGCATTTTCTTATGAGGGTTATGAATGCGAGATTTCAAAACTAAGTAATATTTCATCGAATAGAGCACTTACTACATTAAAAGCTCTTGGCTATTATACAATTGAACATGAAAATATTTATGTCTATGATGAATGGACAGAAAATCTTCAACCAAGTGAATTTTACTT
Organism: Fidelibacterota bacterium; assembly: GCA_002705605.1. Lineage (GTDB taxonomy): Bacteria > Fidelibacterota > Marinisomatia > SCGC-AAA003-L08 > D37C17. The sequence goes on from PAJD01000037.1 coordinate 2,388, forward strand.
AGAAGATGCAGGGGGTATTTTCATTGTTGATATCCCTGATTCTAAATCATCAAGTCTAAGTTCTAATGATGATGAAGATGAAGAAGAAGGCTTTGCGCAATATCTTTCAGGGACTTCTATGGATAATCCTATTGATAGTGATCCTATTGAAAGGATCATTGTNTGTTACGATATTGAGAACCCTNNTTTATATACAAATTTTTTAGATATTTTATATAATCAACTAGATGTACCAGCTAAACAAATATTAATTGAAGCTTTAGTTATTGAAATAAATAGTGATGATTTAACTGATACTGGGATAAATACAGAATATCTTAATCAAGAAGATCATTTAAGCATCCAAACTCCAAGTATTGATGGTAGCGTAACAACTCCTCTTTCAATTATTTACTCAGAAGATTCATTTACNGAAACAACTACNGATGAATATGGATATTTGACTACATCTCAATTAGATGATGTTTTTCAAATAAAATTAAAAGCATTAATTAATGCAAAATCTGCAGAAATTTTATCAAGACCATCCATATTAGTATTAGATGGAAGACAGGCAAGAATTCAAATAGGTCAACAAATTCCTATTACAAAACTNCCNGTATCTTCTTATTCTGGNGATGAGATATTAATACCTGATATTGAATATTTGCCAGTTGGAATAGTTTTAAATATAAAACCTAGAATTAGCAATGATTTAAAAGATGTAACNATGCAAGTTGAGACAATAATAACAGAAACAGAAAACTTTTCTTCTTCAGGTGTGCTAGAAGCACCTATAATTAATAATAGAAAAGTTGAATCTTATGTTAAGGTNGCTGATAATACTCCATTTATTATTGGTGGTTTAATTAGTAATAAAGAATCTGATAATGAAGGTAAAATACCATTTATATCTAAAATTCCTTGGCTTGGAAAACTNTTTACATGGAAAGCTAAGCAAATTATAAAAAAAGAAGTTATTGTTGTGATAACTCCACATATAATAGAAGATAATTCTGACAACTTTAGTAGAGTAATTCCTCAAGATGCTAAAATGTTTGATTCTTTTGGTAACAAACTATTTCCAAATAGTTATAGATTAAAAGAATCAGATATTTATGATTTGAGTTTCATAACAGATAGTAATTATCTTGATTATGTTAAACAATCCTCTAAAACAATTACTCCAGAATCAAATGAACAAAAAAATATTATTGAGGATATTCAAAGTGGTTATATTCCAGGTGAAAAAATAATTACTCAAAGAATGATATATGATATAATTGAAAGAGAAGAATACTTCAATTCTGTTAATTCTGAAAAAATTATATTTTTTAATCATAATAAAAACCATAAAGTTGATAAATTAAAAAATTATTTCTCAATTATAGATGATCCTAGAAGAGGTATACTTATAAAGATTAACCCCTCTATAAGTGATAATCAAAATTTTTTTAGACCTAGTATGATTATAGAAGAAGTCGTTTTAACAGAGAATTATAATTTTAAAGAAGAATTACAAAATTATTGGAATTCAGAAGGTGATTTAAAGCCAGTACTTATAACAAATCAAAAAAATCTTATCAGATTATATGAAATACTTATTTTAAATGAAGTATTAAAATTAAATAATACTTTAGATTTAAGCATTAATGAATTTAAAAGAGGATTGGAAATTCAATTTCCTGCTAGAGAAATAATTTCAGAAAATTCTTTTGTGATTGATGAAAAAATAGCAGATTTTTATTATCAGGTTAATTTTTACTACGATAGTTTTGAAAAAGAATTTAAAAATAAAACTTCATTTCTTAGTAAATAGCTTTACTTCGATTTATTTAAAAGCTCATTAGCTTTCCTTAATCTTTGTGATAGCATAGATAAAATACCCTTAACTATTTTATCATTAGAGTACATTATTTTATCAAAGTCATTTGCATCTAATCTTAATAAAATTGAATCAGTAAAAGCAATTGCATCTGCAGATCTTGATTCTCCATCAAGCAAAGCCATCTCACCAAAATAATCGCCTTTTTTAAGAGTGACTAGTTCTAATTCTCCCTTTAAAATTTTAATATCACCTTTAACAATAAAATACATAGAATCTCCAACATCGCCATCATTAAAGATCTTTTCTTCTGAAAGTAGACTGACCTCTTTTAGATTATTTGCNATATGTATTAATTCTTTTGCAGGTATACCATCAAATATACTAGAATCTTTAAGATAAAGTGTCTTTTCTAAATTTGTTATCATAGCCTTGAAAATTGATTCATTATTAGATTTATTAAAAATATCTTTTTCATTAAAATTTAAGTTATTAAATAATAATTTAAAATATCTATTATTAATTAATTGANTGAAATCNATATCATTATTCTTATCTGAATATAAATCAGCCATTANAATAAAGTAATACCANGGNTCTTGATTAATATTATTTTTACTATATATACTATCTAAATTGACAGTACTTAGTCGATTATAAAGTTTGATTCCAGCATTATTTTTTTCTAAAAGACTAATATTATCAATNATNGGAATGATTTTACTTTTAAAATCAACANTCAGTGATTCTTCAAATATTTCAATAANTTTAGATTTATAGATATTTTTTTCAAAAATTANAAGCTGTAGATTTTTNCTAAATAAACTATCATTAAAGAAATACATAATCTTCATTAATATTCTTGAATTATCTTCAATTTTATTATTATAAAACTCTTTTATTAATTTATTTGAATCTTTTGATTCACTTAATTGATTCAAAAGATTAATATCATAAAATTGNGAATAAATAAGTTTTTCAATTAAACCATCTGAAATTTTATTATCTATAAAATATTGTTTGTTTTTATTTTTAAAATATATCAAGGTATCAAATACCTCTTCTAATATTTCATAATCAAATATTGTTAAATTNACATATTCTATATAAATAGATATATATTTNTCATCATCTAAAAATCGAACAATATCATTAATTATTTTCTTAGTTTGATTTGTTACAGAATAATCTAAAAATTTATATTCTAAAAACTTATAAAGGTCATTATTATTTAAANTTTTAAACATCCTTTTAACATTATCATTAAGNTAATAACCATCAGGAAGCCGTTTAAAAATCAACTCAAGNACTTCTCTATCACAATTATTTAANGAAATAAACTTTAGNCTATTTANAAAATCATCATAATCAATATCTGAAAATANATTNATGATTTCATCCTTAGAAAAAANATNCGATTCAGAAGANATGCAATCAATTAACTCTGTTAAATTAGTCCTATTATCTAAATTATTTTTAATTAAATNGCGTNCTTTATCCTTTGATTGATAATCATATTTGATACTATTATTATAAGCTGAAAATTTTAATCTCTCATTTNCAATATTAAATAAATTATNATTTATATCTTCAATGTTATTTANATTTCTTCTACACAAAACATCTAAGCTTTCTANCGCTATTTCTGAATTATCACTTATTTGCTTTTTTAAATATTCTGAAGAAATAATTTCTTGATCATTTACAAGATATTTTAAAATTAATTTCTGAGTCATAGCATNACTATCAAAAAATATTTNTCCCATTGTTTCTTTACATTTATCTAAAATTGANTTATCAAGCAAACTCAATATAAAAAATCGATTTTTCTTTTCTTCTGTTAATTTATTCTTTATAATATTTAACATCTCACTATCATCAGNTATATATGCTGATGCATCATCTAAAGATAAAGTTCTATCATCAATTGCTTTAATTAATTCTTGAACATAATATTCCTTAGTTCTTCTTGTTAAAAATATTAATATTAATAACAACATAACTGCTACAGGAATAAAATCAATAAAAGTATAATTAAAATAAACAGAAAGAATCAATAAGCCTGCTGATATTGAACTGAAAATATTTTTTAAAAATATGTTGATTAATGGCTTTATTGTGATTCTTTTAAAANTTGGAATTGGCATCCACAAAATATGCATCGANGTATCATGNAGNGTTGATTTAAANATTTGCTCTTNACCTTTTAATAANAAAACAATTATAAAAGGTGTCACAAAGTAACCCAATACAAAAAATAAAAATAATAAAATTGGTAAAATCATTAACGCATATTTAATACCATATCTGTTTATTATAAAACCAGATATTGTAAGCTGCATAACAAATGATATAAAAGAAGTTATNGAATAGAATTTTGCAAAATAATTTGTTAATTCTAATGGGTTATCTTGGAATCTCTCAAATGATAAAATCTTAAAATTATAATCAATAATTACTGATATAATAGAAAAAATAAATGTTATAAAAATAATATTTAGAATATATCTATTTCTGAAAACATCTTTTAATGATACTTCAGACGTATTATTTTGGACTGGTAATATATCTTCTTTAAATGATGATTTCATTAATAAATGGACAAGGAAAGGACACAATAGTACTAGGAAATTAAAACCAATAACAAATTTATCTTGAGGTATATATTGACTAATAAAAGACAAACTTCCTCCTACAATTAAAGCAGATAAAAAACCGCCAGATGTTATTATTACAAATAATCTTTTTGCCTGTCTATTTGTAAAAGATTCACTCAACACATCCCAAAACAAAATTGCAATTATAGAAACTTGAAATTCTACAAATATATAATAAATAAATATTGAATTTTGACTTGGATTAAGCAATAAAATTGTAGCAANAAAACAAACAATTATATGTACTAAAGATGATTTAAGACTTAAGCTAAATCTTTTTAGAATCATTAAAAAAAACCAAACTAAAAAACCCGTTATAATTGGTGTAATTAAATACAGATAAGACAAATCCTCTTTAGAGAAATTATTAAGAAAGAGAGAATCCCTAAATGATTTGCTAAGAATGAAAAATGATACAATTAAAAAAGAATATAAAAAACCATACAGAGTTGGCCTATACTCATCCTTCTTTATATTTAAATAAGAAATCATAGATAAAGATTATAATAAATATAATACAATAAATAGGGATTATTTTACTAGCATAATTTTTTCATTGTAAACATGATTATTTACTAACATATTTACAAAATAAACACCACTAGCATACTCTGAAGCATTCCACATTATTGAATGTTCTCCTTTAATATTAGCTCCATTATAAATATTTTGAATTAATCTACCTCGAATATCAAAAATATTAATTTGCATTTTATCAACATTATCTGCTAATGAGTAATTAATAGTTGTAGAGGGGTTAAATGGATTGGGATAAGCACCTGATAAAGAATAATTATATATTTCTTCTTTCATCATAATATATGGATTAGATATTTTGCCAACATGCATATCTGGGAAGAAATTAATTTTATTTGATAAATCAACTTCTTTATTATTTTTACTATCATAAAAAATAAAATTCAATTCTTCATTTTCTTGATTTGAATAGAACATTAAATAAAAAATAAGNTCATTATCTATTGGAGAAAAAACAGGNTTAGCTCTACCTCTACATTCNCCANTATTAAAAACACCAATTTCATCATNTTCAGANAAATCAATATTTGAATTTGAATTCATCCTAGCTATAATACTACCANTATACTCAAAATTTTTATAATTAATATCAAAATAATTTCCAGACTCTATTTTATTTAAAACATAAGAATTTTGATTTGTTGCAATTTCAGTAGTTTCTGGATAAATCAAAGTAGTTTCATTTGCTATATTCATTAGGTATCCTTCACGAGGGTCTAGATTTATTAAAGATCCATAAAAACCATACCCATCAAAATACTCAGCAAATGAAGTCTGACTTTTAATATAATCACCATCNGAAAAATTGTTAATATTTTGAAATGCTGTATTAATACTTAATGATTCCTGAGGTAAATAAGATATCCAATTCCAACCNNCACTTAATTCAATTGGAGTTTCACTTAAACTCACTGGTATCCCTTGATATGTAATATTTCCTGAATTAGTTAAATTAATTTTATATGTATTTAAATTATCTAAAACAGGNAATCCTCCATACCATCCATAGCCATTAAAGTATTCAGAAAAAGCAGTTTGACTTTTAATATAATCTGATTCAGCTACACTTAAATTTAATGATGATAAAATATTGTTTATAGTCATATCAGAATTCAANAAATTTAATGAGAACCAATTCCAACCTCCACTCAATGATTTATCATAAATNTCAGATAAATNAACATCTATAGATATTTGAGTATCAACAGTTTTAAAAACTTCTTGCTGATTATTATTCATAAGCCATACTCTATAGGTTAATATGGAAGATTGTGTCATAGNTGGAACTTGAGTTAAATAATCTGTTTCTCCTTGTATTGTAGCATCATAGCACCAATTTGCATCACTAACTCCATCACCATCAGANTCATTATTACCTTCTTGAACANCACCACAATCTCTTAAGTTTGCTGCATTTACTTTATAATAAACATTAAATGAGTCAAAATCTCTNCCATTATCTGAAATTTGTATAGGATTATAACTATCAATTGTAATTGGATTAGAAAAATCTATNTTTTTGACCACTGTATGGCCACCAGATGTATAATTAGCANTGCCAATTATATTCTCTGTATTTGGATAAACAAAATAATAAGAAGCATCAGNAATATTTGTAATTTTAAATATAATNGGATTACCTTCAATAAAACCTTCTCTTCTTTGACCTTGCTGCAAGCAATGATCNATACCCCTNAATACTGATTTNGGACCTCCTATTGTACCTGAATCATTAATTGTTATATCTTTTAATTCAGTATAACCATATTCATCATCACATAAACTACTTGGAATTCCTAAGTTATCAACTAAAGTTATTTTATCTCCTGGTTGAAGATAATTCATAAATGCATTTCTTGTTATCATTATTGAATGTTTAGCTTCCCATGCCCAATTAATCATAATCTCGTCACTGTCTTCATCTACCCAGTTAATGTCCAAATCACCTTCTGAATCTCCTAAAACAAAATAATCATCATTATATTTACTAAATTGATTGCCATAATCATCAGTTACAGTAAATAAGAGCCGTGCCCAAAGTGTTTCATCAACAATTCCACCTAAACTCAGATCTACGGGTTGAAGATAAAAATCATCATGATGATAGGTACCAATGTCAAGATACCAACCTCCTAACAAATATGCTAGAGAAACTGTAACTGTTCCATTTTCAAAACTATCATCATTACAATCCCAATTAATAGGACATACAGAATAATCTGTTATTATCTCGCCTCCATTTGGATAAAAGTAATTTTCATTATCATTAAGATATAAAAACTCTGGAGGTTTTGTATCAATAGTAATTGATGAGGTATAAGCAGAATCTATAGATGTTATTACTTCAAAATCAGATTCATCTTCTATACCAATAACTATATATTCATCAGATAAATCATTTGCTATATTACCAAAATAATCCATTGCAGATACCTTAAATTGTCCAAACTGTGTTTCAATATTAGGAATAATTACTGATATAGGACTTGAATTTGCAGTATTCTCTACCAATGGAAATCCACTTAAACCATTATCAACCAATAAATCTATACTTATACCTGAATTTTCTAACAAACTTTCATCAACTGCTTCCCATGATATACTAACACTTTCTCCTGGCTCATAAACCATTTGATCATTTGGTGATAATAAATCAACTGTAGGTTTTTTCGTATCTATTATAATTACTGATGAAGTAAATTCTTGATAAAATGATGTTACTATAATATTATTATTTTCAGGGCTCCCTATGGTAAAATAACCTGAATTATAAGCATATGCTACATTTCCATAGTAATCTTTCATATCAATTCGAACGGATACAAATGAAGAGTTAATAAATGTAGGCGTTGGCAAATTATAATGTCCATTATTTGGTATTTGATTAGCTAACTCAAAATAAGGATCATCAAGATAGGCAGAAGCATTAATAACTATTGGATTTGGAGCTGGACTATCATCAATCCCTATCCATGAAACTGGCACTGTACTTCCATGTTGATATTCACTTCCAGCTACAGGAGAAAATAACTCTAATTGGGGCGCAACAGTATCAATAGTAAAAGAATGAGATATTACAATAATCTCTTGGGCAAAAGATTTAGAAATTAATATAAAGCCTAAAATTATAAATTTAACATTTAACATAACTTAAAACTTTACTGTGTTGTTCTAATTAATCTTAAACCATAAATTGGTAACTCAATATAAAAATTATCATTTGCTGATTTTGATATTTGCTCAGCTTGAGAATTGTTTTCAAAAATCGTACCATTTCCATCATCATAACAAAAACTTTGTAAACCGTCTTGTGATGGTGTAGTTCCAACTATCCAATATTTATTATCGTACTTAACTAGCTCAGGTAAATTTCCAATAACATCATTTAAACCAAAAGGTGAAATTCCGTCGGGATAACTTCCAGCATTCGATACACTTAACTCATCATTTTCTGGTATAAAACCATCTGGAGTTTTTTCATAAAAAAACCGATTATTAAATAATGAGTATTGAAAAAATCTATCACTGTCATCTGAACTTGGAGGTGTTGTAATGATTTCAGTTAATATATTTGAATCTATATATTCACATAAAGAAGTTTTACTATTAATACAATCTGATTGCTGAGTAGTACAATCATTGTTTTGATAATTACAACTTTGAATATCTTGGTCAAAATCATATTGACAAGTTGATTGACAGCTTGCTAATTGAGAATCGCAAAACTGATCAGTATTTTCAGGATCTGCATAACAACCTGTTTCAGAATCTGAATTTCCTATATCATTTTGACAAATCGCATTACACGTTTGAACTGACATAATATTTGAAATACATTCATCATAATTAAAGTTTACACAATTTCCAGGAACATTATTTGCACAATATAATGAAGCAGCAGCTGTGCAATCTGAATTAAGCCACGGCCAACATCTTTCATTATTTCCTCTTGCAGCTTTAACCCATTCTGCTCCCGTTGGAATTCTCAAGGCATAGTAATCAAGCATAAGAGAAACTATTACTGCATCTGTACAATTTTCAAAATTAAATTGAACTGGTTTACTACCTTGTCCTGATGCAATTACAAAAGATGAGCCTTGAAATGAAATATCATTAGTTGTAAAATTCTGTATATTAACTTTTTCACTATTATTATCAGTAAATCCATCTGGTGGTGATGTATTAAATTCTAAATAACTTTGATCAGTACATTCATATATACATGAATCAGGATTAGATTCAAATTGACAACAAGAGTCTACATTCCATTGCGAAGAAAGACCTTGACAATAAGTCTTGAAATCATCACCAACATAATTTAATGCTGTTGAATCATCGCATCCTGTAAAAATGTATGAAGAGTCACTATTTAAATTACTACCCCATGGATTTTGAACCCATGGATTAACGGTTGACCAATCACAAGAATCTTGAACTCCCTGATTAGGACCTTCATCATATGTCCCTAGTGTAGTAGAATTTAAAATCTGTGGATTTGAACATGTACAATTATCATAAATAGCCTCATCAAAATTAAAAGCTGATTGATCTGTACATCCTAATTGATAATCATAAACACATGTTCCGTTATCTTCATTAGCATTAATATTATAATTAAGAGCATTAAAATCAGTACACCCCCAACTAGAAGAAGTGTTCATATTTTCAAGAGGTGAATTATGTAATTCATAATAATTTGAACAATCATAAATAGGTAATTCACTTGTTTCTTCATAACCATTTTGCAAATTATATGATGAATCAATTATTTGTGCAAACTCGTATGTTTCTAAAAATTCAACTAAATTAGTATTAGTTAATTCATTTTGCATAATTTCAAAACTATAACTAATAGTCTCTCCTTGATATGAACTTACTCCTTCAATTGATGATACAGCAATCATTGTGAATGGAAGATCACCAGATACAACTTGAGCAGAAGCAATAATTTTAAAAAGGACATTATTTGAATAAGTATTTTCTGGTGCTTGAATTTGAATACTTTTTCCAACTCCGGGTATAACATTTTCTCCAACGTCACCAGACATTTGAAGCAAGCTATAAGATTGATAATCTTCATTATCAATACTCATCTCTATAGATATAGTAAAAGAAGGAAAAGTCCCTTCAGAATCTATTAAATCATAATTTAAATCAATTACACCAGAGCCATCTGTTCTTTGAGCAACTTGAATATTTTGGATTTCGGCACCAAAAGTTGAAGTTATACTAAATATTAAAAACATTAGTATGTATTTCATAAAACCTCCAATAAATTAAAAATAAATCTGTTCTTAAAAATTAGGATTAAAATCGATTAAATCAAAATCATATTTAAGTCGATTGATTTGAATCACATCAAGACAATTTATTTAAATAGTTTTTATAAATTATTTTAGGGATTTTTTTATGTAGACTTTTATATAAATCATAAGCAATTTTCTTAGATGATTCAATTTTATTATGCATCCATAAATTGTAATGTATGTAAGCTATAAGTTCACTATCAAATTTAGAAGAACTAGATTTAAGCAAATCAACTAAATTTTTAGAATTTCCATCATTATACATGTTAATAATTTCTTGCTCAACCATAGATAAATAAATAAGTTTGTCTAACTTTATTTTTGTAGAAATGTCATGTGATTTTTTTATATACTTATTAGCATCATCTAATTTATTTAGTTTTCTAGCTATCTTAGAATACTGTATTAATGATTTAGTATAATTTGGTAAGTCCCCAATTTTTTCAAATACTTCACAGCTTTTAGAAATTTCTTTTTCTGATTCATCTAAATGATTTTTGTAAAAAAGTATTTTAGATTTTTCAAAATTAATTAAGGCTTGACCTCTAATGTTGTTTAAAGAAGAAAAAATTTCATATGATTTTTCATATTCAATAAGGGCATCATCAAGTTTACCCATATCAAAGAAAAGCATGCCTTTATTTCCATATAACATAGATTCTTCATTTTTATCACTAATTTTAACAACAATTTGTTCAGATTTTTTATAGCAGTCATAAGATTTTTTGAAATCACCCTTATGATAATAAGATACTCCCATATTTGTATTTGCACTGCATATATGGCGATTAAGCTGAGATTTCTTAGCTACTAATAGTTGCATTTCATATTGTTTAATTGCCATATCATATTCACCAATATTTTTATAGGCTATACCTATATTCCCCAAAGTATTAGAAATACTAATTATATCATTAATATCTTCACATATAGTTAAGATATCATCAAATTTTGCAATAGCGCTTTTATATTCTCCTTTTATATTATCAATCAAAGCCATATTCCCAAGTGCATGCTGCAAAAGCTGTTTAGAATCTAATTCTTTACATATTTGATATTGTTTTTCAAAAAACTTATAACTTTCATCTAATTTTCCTTGGTGAAAATGAATCAAACCAATATTCCCGCTTATAGTAGCCANTTGTACCTTATTTTTTTCTTTAAGAAAATAATTCATATGTTTTTTATAATAATCTAAAGCTTCATCAAAACAACCTGTATTCATCATTACAATTCCAATACATCTATTAAGTTCAGCAGATAAATCATTATCACCAATCTCTTTACTCAATTCAAAAGAATTTTTATAATTTTCTAATGATAAATTATTCTCCCTTTTATTTTCATAAACATCACCAATATAAAGATATATCTTAGATAATATAGATTTTGAAATTTTCTCTTTATTATCAATTAATGAATTAAGTAATGATATTGATTTATCTGTCTCACCTAAATATCCATATATTTTTCCTAATTGGCTTTGAACTAAATATAGAGTATCATTTTTCTTTATATTTTGCTCTTTATATATTCCCATTATTCTTTCATAACACAACAATGCACTTTTCATATCTAAAAGGCCTTGAAATTTTTTACCTGCTTTTTCTAAATAATCAATTGCTTTATTATATTTTTGTGCATGATCATAATGAACAGCTAATTCATAATAAAATTTTTCAATAATATCAGAAAAACTCTCTTCTATTACTTCTGCAACAGATTTATGTAATATTTTCCTATTTGATTTAAGAATTGTACTGTATGCAACATCTCTAGTAAGTATATGTTTGAATTTGTATTGATCTATCTGTTTTAAAAAATGCTGAATAAAGTTTTCTGATTCAAGATTATCTACTGGCTCTTTAATATCTTCCTTTAAACCTAATTTTTGTTCAAGTAATGAAAGTATCTTTAAAAAGAATTCTTCTCCTATTATTGTTGCTTTCTGTAGTAACAATCTTAAATCCTTTTCCAAAGAATCTATTCGACTTAATATTAGTGAATTAAGTGTATTAGGGATACTATAATCTTCAATCAACTCACGACTTCTATCTACTTTATCACTAATATTTTTTTCTTTTATTAAACTTACCCACTCTTCAATAAAAAATGGATTTCCATTAGACTTTTCATAAAGCTCAATTATTTTTTTATCATTTAAATTAATATCTTTAGTTAGTAATTCTATAAGTTCTATAGATGAGTCTTTTTCTAATGGTTTTAGCAAGGTATCAATAAATACTGAATTTGAAACAATTTCTTTATTTAGTGGATTTTCTGTCCTATGAGTACAGATAAATAATGGAACAGCTAACTCAGATGAATCTCTTTTACTTTGGATATTAAATGTCTGCAATAAATATTCTAGAGTTTGCATTGACATATTATCTATCCAATGTATATCTTCCATAATAATAATAAACGCACAATTTTTTTTATTAGCTTTGCTACATAAACACTCTATAAAAATTCTAATTGAGATTCTTACATGATTGACAATCTCTTTTTTATCGTTTAACCTTTCGTCATCATATCTAACTCCAAGTAAAAGAGAAAGAAATACTTTTGAATCATGTAATTGCTTATCTCTGCCTGGATTTAACGAAACCAAATGATGTATTCCAGATTCAATTTTATCCTTTATTATTTTTTGATTATCTAATATAGATATTCCAAATGAATCTTTGATAAGAGATATAAATAAATTATATGGCTGAGAAGATACATTTGAACAAGAACCAATAGAATATAAATCTACATCTAAATTCACTGTATCAGATAAAAATTCATAAATCAATCTAGACTTCCCAAGACCAGCTTCAGAATGCATACCTACTAAAGTCATTTTATCTATTAAGCCTGTTTTAATATATTTATTACACTTTAAATAAACTTTATTTAATTGGGCCAGTTCTTCATTTCTTCCAATAAAAGGAGATGCATGTAATATTTTTCTATCTTTTTTTGTCTTAACTATATAAACAGATATTGGTTCAATTTTTCCTTTAACTTCAATTTCTCCATTATCAATAAATTCAAATGAATTTTTTACTAAATTCATTGTATAATCAGGTATCATTATAGAATTTACAGGAGCATTAGACTCCATCCTTGACGCAAGATTTACAGAATCACCATAAACTGTATAATCACCTTCTCTTTCTTTACCTATTTTACCCGTTGTTACCATACCTGTATTAATACCAACTCTTATAGATAAATCAACTTTTATTTTTTTATATTTATCTGAATTTGATGCTATATGATTAAATTTATTTAATTTAGCAATCATATCAAGGCCACAAGAAATTGCTCTTTCAGTATCAACTTCACTTGCTACTTTAGCACCAAACAATCCCATGATTTGATCACCGGTATATTTATCAACATATCCACCATGAATTTCTACACTATGACTGAAAATTTTCATAATATGATCCATTAAAGACTGAATATCCTCATGATCTAATTTTTCAGATAGTGCAGTAAAACCTTTAACATCAGCAAAAAGAATTGAAACCATTCTTCTTTCACCATCTTTAAGCTTTATAGTTTTTTCTTTTGCTTTATCTATATCAAATAAATGATCATCAAATAAATCGTTAAACTCATCCATTGCATTTTCTCACTATATTAATAAATTCTAAGCATTCTATTTTTTTACTTTCTAATTTAACCATGAAACTATATCTATAAAAAAAATTTATGATAAAAGATAAATTGATAATACTATTTGTAAACCAAAAGATACAATTCCTACTAAAAATACTCTAGGACCATCTTTAAGTATTGATTTTAATGAAATGTTTAATCCAATTGCTGCCATTGCAAATAGCAAAGAATATTTACTTAGCATATTTATCATTGGTAATAATGATAATGGAATAAGATTNTAATTTACAGCAATTNTAAAAAGAATAAATCCTATTATAAAAAAAGGAATAGGNAATGATATTTTTTTTGAAACTTTATAATTTGAAATTGAATAATAAAAAGTTANAAAAATTAAAATTGGTCCAAGCATTAATATTCGAATCATTTTTGTAATAACAGCTACTTCTCCAATTTCATTACTCATAATAAAACCTGCTGCCGTAACTTGACCCACTGCTTGTATTGTACTTCCTATTATAACACCAATATTCTCAATACTACCTTCAAAGAATAAATTTATAAATAGAGGAACNATAAAAATACCTATAGTACCTAATAANTTTATTACAGATATTGATAAAGCAATATCTTCTTTTTNAGACTTCATAATTGATGATGCTCCTGCAATAGCAGAAGCTCCACAAATTCCATTTCCAATTCCTATAAGAAAAGATAATGAATTTGAAAGATTAAATAATCTNCCTATAATCAAAGAAGAAAAAATTGNAAATACAATTATAAGTNAAATAATATAAATAATATTAAACTCAATTAATTCTAANACAGAAAAATTTAATCCAGCTCCCATAAATATAATTGCAANACTAAGTAAATATTTTTCTGANAATTTTATACCTGCTNTAAATGATTTATCTATAGAAAAGGAATAATTAATAATCATTCCTAAAATGATTGAAATAGCAACNGAGCCTATATNTAAATAANTNGAAAGTATTTTAGAAATAAATACTACAAAAGAAACCAACAATAGCCCTTTTATATATTTTTTAATAAAATTCAACAATTATTCTTATGTTTTACCACATTTTAAATTTGCAGGAACAGCTANATCAAATCTTTTTGGATAAGGCCTATCNTTTTTACGTTCGTTTTCTAAAAATTCATCTTTAGAAATATCATCACCTACATTCGGATTAAACTTCCTNTCATGACCTATTGTAGAACTTAAAAAACCATTNTAATTATGACCAGGATAAACGATAGTATCATCTGGATATGAAAAAATTTTCNTTTTAACACTATCATATATATTACTTGATGAACCTTCTTGAAAATCTGTTCTTCCAGTACCCTCTATAAATAAAGTATCTCCAGTGAAAATGGAACCTTTAGTATAATAAGAAACACAACCCCCTGTATGTCCAGGAGTATGCATCACTACTATCTCATNTTGACCTANACTAANTTTATCTCCATCATCAAANAAAACATCTGCTCCCTCAACTCCAGTTTTAGAACCATAACAAATTTTTGCATTNAAGGATTTTTTCAACTTGGAAGCAGCNGTAATATGATCTGCATGNACATGTGTTTCAAATATATACATTAATCTTAGATTTAATTTATTTATTAAATTAACATCTCTATCTAACTGTTCTAANACNGGATCAATAATAATACTTTTTCTTGAAGATTCATCCCATAATAAATAAGTATATGTCCATGTATCATAATCAAATAATTGTTTTATTTTNAAATGACTCATAATGATTATTTTTTAAAATTTATAAATTGCAANGCAACATCTAACTNTTCAGATTTTAGCTTNTTCATAATATCTTGTAAATCATCAATNTTTTTACCTGATACTCTNATGTGATCTCCCTGAATTTGACTTTGAACCTTTAATTTATATTCTTTTATTTTCTTATTAATTATTTTTGCATTTTCTTTTGATATACCTTCTTTTAAAAANACAAATTGTCTAACACTCATTCCAGAGGCTTTTTCCTCTTCTTTAAATTCATATGTTTTNAATGATACTTTCCTTGTTATTGAGCGATCTTTTAACATATCAACTATTGCTTCTCTTTGCATAGAATTACTTGATTCAATTTTTATTTTTTTTTCTGATTTATCTAAATTAATTGATGAATTAGTACCTCTAAAGTCATATCTATTTACAATATCTCTTTTTACAATATTAACTGCATTATCTATTTCTTGCAAATCATAAGTACTTACAATATCAAGTGAGGGCATTATTTAGTCTCCTTTTATTAATAATAATTTAAAAATAATTTTAACTAAATATAATAGATAAAAAAAAAGGGNNCTAANACAAGANCCCNTTTTTATAACATNAATTATATGTTNTTATTTTAGAAGCATNAATTTNTGAGTTGAAACNTNNNCTNAACTTTCAGCTCTTACAATATATACTCCACTAGAAATATTAGAAGCNTCCCATGTTAATTGATGNCCNTTANCATTAGNTTCATANATNCCNTCNGCTAAAACNGCAACCTNTTGACCAACAATATTATANANNTTAACTGATACATATCCAGCNTCAGATAANACNAAAGANAGNTTAGTTGTTGGATTAAAAGGATTTGGATATGCTTNTGTTAACATAAAATCAGAAATTTCAGTAGTNTGATTAGTTAAAATACTATTTCCATTATTATCNGANACTATNGAAGATAGNATAGNNTANTNNCCTCTTGTATCACCTATTTTNTCNAAAGTATTTAAACCATCAGTAACTANNANTANTNNTGTTTGATTTTCANTTGNTACATATTCAGAAANATATTCATCTTCTAANGTAATNNTAAAATCANTNCCATGANTNAANGTTANTTGANCNCCTTGAANAAANCCATNAGATCTNAATANNANNTCATNATTTCTNATTACAAGNGTTGCTTCNGTNGCNCTATCAACTCTAGCTGATGTTCCCATAATAATATTAACAATAGAAACAATATCTTGTACATTAATTGTACCATCACCATTCATATCAGCACATGGTAAATCATCTGTGCTAACACCCATAATATAATTAACAACTAATATTATATCTTGTACATTAACTGATTCATCATCATTATTATCACCTGGTAAACATTCATCTCCACCACTACAGTCACCTAAGCAACCTTCATAAGGAGCACCTCCATCAAGTAAAACTGTGCCTGTGTAATCATACATTGCCCATGATATTTCACTATCATATTGACCACCACCACAAGTAACAACTACATTGTTATCCCAACCGTCACCAGTCTCATTTTCATAACAAGCAGTTCCACTTGAAAGGCCATCACCATCAGTAGTATCATCTAAGCTGAATGTTTGGTCACCAACAGTTAGAACTGCACCATTCCATCCATCTCCATAAGAGTCAAACATAGCGATAACTAATCCAAAGCATAAATCAGGTCCACCACCACCACATGGATCATCACAAACTCCACCTCCAATATTATTTGCAGCAAATCCGCATTCTGCTGTTAATCCTGGTACAACATTACCATCACATGCACCTCCAGGACCTCCATCACAATCTTCAGCACTACATGCTTCATAATACTCAGAACCAATTTCAAGAAGTGAATCTAAACATTGCTCCCATTGTTCATCACAAGTTGGTGCTTCTGAACAACCATTACCTACACATCCATTATATGGAGCTCCACCTGATAATGGATTTCCATCAGCACAATCAAGTGTCCAAGTAATTTCACTATCCCATGAACCACCACCTACTGTAAAATCATTAGCTACAGATAAGTCAAAGCATAGCAATACTGAACCTTCACTGCCAGAATCTAATGTTGCACTTTGATTTCCAGAACTGAAAGTGGCACCATTCCATCCATCACCATATGAATCATACATCATAAGATCACAAACAGAATCAGTACAAAAATCTGGACAATAGTCATCAGAACAAGCGAAAGAACCATCCCAGCATTCAACTGAAGGAGTTGCATCACCTGCACATTCATCATTACAATCAAGACAATCGCCACCATCACAATCAAATACTTCACATGCAAGACCATAACCTTCAAAACCACCTAAATCATTATCACATACTCCATCACCCAACTGATCAACAACACCATCAAAATCAGTATCAGGGAAAATGTAGTATAATCCACATCCTATTTGATAACCTTCATAAGAAGGATTCCAATAGCCATAGTTAGCTCCTGCAAAAAACTCACAAGAACCATCTTCTTCTTCAGCATCAGGATTATAATTTGGCGCACCTTCTAACATACATCCATAGACAGTTGTATCAACCTCACCTGGTAAATCAAACTGCCAAGTACCAGTATCACCTGTTTCTAATATAAATGTATATAAAAGTCCACCATCTGCATTTGTAATTGTTGCAGTTGCACCATTCCATCCATCTCCATATGAATCAAAACCATTAAAAGAATATGAACCATCAGAGAAGCAAAGTGAAAACGTACCTACAGCGCCAGATTCATAAGCACCATCAGGACCATCTATTTCCCAAGTAATTTCACTGTCCCATGAACCACCACCTACAACTAATGTATAGCCTGTACAATCACAAGAGCTACCGTCTCCTTCACAAACACCACATTCATCTTCAACTGCACTACCATCACAAACACCATTACAATCTTCTACAGAAGAACCAAATACATTACCAGCACAATCTTCTACACAAACTTCTGCTGCATAATCTCCAGATTCACAACAGTCTGCACCTTCATCAGAACCATCAGCACAATCTGGACCCCATGATGCATTACCATATTCTGCAGCTCCATCACATACATAAGATGCAGGTATACATTCACTACCATCATCACAAGATACTTGATCAGCAGATGAACATCCACCATTCCAAGTACATGTTCCATCATCTGAGGTAGCATCTGGATTATAATTTTCTGCTGATTCATCTGTACATCCAGGTACTGAAGCAGAACAATCTCCAAAACATCCACTTTCTGGTGCACCTCCGGATAATGGCTCTCCATCACCACAATCTAGAATCCACGAAACTTCACTACCCCATGAACCACCATCACATGAGTACTCATTTTGAGCACTTAAATCAAAACATAAAACTAAAGAGCCTTCTGCTCCTTCAGTTAAAGTAGCACTTTGGTCTCCTGATTGCCATACATTACCATTCCAACCATCTCCATAAGCATCAATCATTGTAAGTAAACATTCAGTATTTTCGCAACTAGATGGACAATCTTCTTCAGAACAAGTTACTGATCCATCCCAACATTCAGTAGTAGGAACATCTACACCTAAACAATCACCAGCACAATCAGTACAATCTCCACCATCGCAATCAAATACTTCACATGCAAGTCCATAACCTTCAAAACCACCTAAATCATTATCACATACACCGTCACCTTGTTGATCTACAACACCATCACCATCAGTATCAGCAAAGATATAATATAATCCACAACCAATTTGATAACCTGCATAAGATGGATTCCAATATCCATAATCAGCTCCTGCATAAAACTCACAAGAACCATCATCTGCTTCTGCATCAGGATTATAATTTGGAGCACCTTCTAGCATACATCCATAAACAGTTGTATCAACTTCACCTGGTAAACTGAAATCAGCCGTACCTTCTGAACCTGAATCTAATCCAAATGTATATAAAGTACCTGCTGATGTAGATAATACCCAAGTATTTCCATTCCATCCATCACCATAGGAATCGATCATAGTTANCAAATAATCACCATCNGCTAACTCAACATCTGTCCAATCTCCTACACTTCCAGATAAAACTTCAGTNCCNGCNCTNNTTACTGACCAAGACACTTCACTGCCCCAGGAACCACCACCAACAGAAAGATTATACAATGCTCTATATGNATTANTAGAACTATTATTTATTAATAATTCAATNGTTCTATTAGATTCATTTTCTAAAATTGNTTTACCCATAACATCAGGCAAAGCATTTATAGCCATAGAACCTTTATAAACTTTATCTGTATTATTATTNATCTNATTAATNACNTGAGATTTAATATCTTCAACAGATACATTCAAATCAGAATNTTGATTCTGATTATTCTCAANATGATTAATTACTTGAGAAGATTTAATAGAACTAATTAAAATAGCTTCTTTTCTCTCAATTTTTTGTTTATTTNTATTTTGTGAGTTTAATAATTGATCTTTTGATAAAGCTTCTTTACCAAATGACAATCCAAGAAAAATGACACAAAATAAAGCACTCAACATAGTAGCCTTTTTCATAATGTACTCCCTCTTTTTTAAAAATTTATTTTATTTAAAATCCGCAAGAATGTAATACATGAATATAACATATATTGTGATTTGTGTCAATAAATATTAATTGAAACAATTTTTTACAATTATTTAATCAAAAGTATTTTACTAACTGTAGATATATTTTGATTAATAACCGTATTAATAAAATATANCCCGCTTGGATGATCTGATGCATTCCAATTGAATGAATGTTTACTNCCTTTTAATATACCTGAATGAATAATTGAAACTTCCTGTCCTNNAATATTATAAATCCTTACATCTGCATAGCTATCAGAAATTAAATTTAAATCAAAACTAACAATNGGGTTAAANGGNTTGGGATAAGGNTTTCCTATACTATGNTCAATAATAACACTTGATGTTTCCATTTTAATCGGATTATTTCCNTTTCCTAGTATCATATCATTTTNAAATATAAATNTCTGATCTANNTCNNTATATAAATCNTCTTTTTTATTATATATTTTAAAATNCAANNTCTCTTCATTATTATTACNATATACCATTAANGGAAATATNANTTCACCATCTANTGGNAAATATAAAGCTTCTNCTTTTCCTACAAGAGTATCATTTTCATTATAAGNAAGTAATACNTAATCATATGTTTCAATTCTATTTTCATCAATATATACAGCTGAAGTAATTACCCCATTATATTCAAAATCGTGTACATTTATTTCAAAATCATTTCTATTAATAATATTATTTGGAATAAAACGATTTAATACATTTTCATTATAAGTAAAATTAATATCTTCATTAACTTTTAATAAATATCCTAAGTATGGATCCAATTGCTCNAATGAACCAAACCANCCTAATTCTTCGTAAAAATCTGAATAATAATACTGACTTTTAATAAATTCAGCAGNACCAATAGGNATATTTGAAAGAANAGTATTTATATCATATGAATTTTGCGGAGTATAACCTATCCAATTCCAACCAGAAGATAAATTTAAAAAAGNATTAGANACATCTANACTAAATCCAGAAACATTAATATTATCATCACCATACATTTGCAATTTATACATAGATACATTNTCAATTTCATTTAATGAACCAAACCAGCCAAAATCATCATAATAATCAGCATAATATTCTTGACTTTTAATAAATTGNCCATTGCCATCTATTGATGTTAATACCGAATTTAAAGACATATCATCATTAATTACATTTAATGAAATCCAATTCCATCCCGAATACAAACTTATATTTGTATTTATATAATNCTGTGAACATTCTCCATTTTCACANCCATATAAAACATCAATTATAGGAGTAGAGAAATTTGACCATGGATAATTTTGTGAAGGATTTGCATCAACATATGTTANAGAAGATGATTTAAAAATTTTAAATGTTGGNACTANTCCATTTNCCATATANCCTTGAGTNANTTGACTATCTTGACCNAAAACAGGGACATCACAAATACCATTACATTCATCAACATCCCATTTCCTCGACCCAACACAAATATNACCATTAAAAGCACCTACCCAATCATCTGGCTCTAATAANGANCCATCAANNTAAACCTCATTAAAAAAATATGCNGCTTGCTGNGTAGATGAATTGTGATAAAATAATTCAGGGACACAATTTTCCTGNGAAGTATTAGNGCTNTCTACATAACCNTCAGGACANGAATAAATAGTNGNAAATAAAATTAATATATATATTACTNTTTTAAACATTTGNGAATTCAAGTTTAATTTTTCTATTTNAGAACTTAGAAAAAATATTTTTAAATTTAAAGTAAATATAAAGCAATTTATTATATGAGAAAAATAAAGAAATTTACAATTTGGCTTTTTTGGACTATTCTGATTTACTTTTTTACATTTAAAGTAATAATATATTTTGATCCNACAAATCCTAATATAAAGGGATTAAAAACATTATCATCNTTTGTTGCTATTTTAGCATCCTTCTTTATTGGATCAAATCTAGTCAAAAAATAACTATATAGATAATTACCTAAATCAAAAACCAATAAAAAAATAATAATTTATTTTAATAATATCACTTTATTATTAGTAATCATTTGACCATCAATAGATACTTGTATAAAGTATATTCCGCTTGATTGGTTAACAGCTGTCCAATTAATTTTATATGAAAAAACCTCCTAAAAAAGGAGGTTTTTTGTACCCTCGACACGATTCGAACGTGTGACCCTCTGCTTAGAAGGCAGATGCTCTATCCAGCTGAGCTACGAGGGCATAATTTCTTAAAAACACTTTACTAAATTTACAAAATTTTAAAAATGATAATTAAGATTTAATTTTAGATTACTATAATCTTCTTCTATATCAAAAGATATAATTCTACCATGCTCTTTCATAATACTTAAAACATCAAAAGTTGAAATCACTCTATTAATTATTAAACCTGCTGTTAGATAAGTTTTAATCTTATCATATTTTTCACTTTTATTTCTTGTTCTATCATATTTTAATCTATTATCATTATTATCTTGCCAATCCCAATCATATCCATCTTCAAGGTAAGCATCATCATACTGGCCAGTTAAAAGTTTATAGGCATTATATTCTTCTAAATTATTAAAATTTCCAACATTTGCTGCAAATAAATCATTCTTGCCATCCCAACTAACTCCGGCATTCGACTCTCCAAGCAATCTATAATCATTTTTATAAGATACAGCTAAATTTTGAAAAGCATAATAACCAATCCATAATGAAGATTCTTGAAGCATTATATACCTAGCTCTATCTTTTATATATTTAACATTTTCAAGATTATNATCTTTAGATAAAANATTATATTCATTTAACTCTCCCCATCCTGGGAAAACAACAGATTTTAACATNGATGATGAAAAACCAAATGTCAAATAAATAAATAAAAAAATAATTTTATATGTTTTTTTCATTTCTAAATAAAGTTTTTAATATTAATACTATCATTATAGTAAACAATAGTTGAGCAAAAACGTTCCCAAATTTAGTATAAAAAGTTTTATAATCACTCCCTTTTATATTTCTAGAGATTACTGATTCAGTATTTAATTTTGTTTTTTCAATTACATTTCCACTAGGATCAATAATCATAGATAGACCAGTATTAGCACATCTTAAAACACTTCTTCTATTTTCAATTGCTCTAAAAATTGATTGCCTTGCATGTTGTTCAGGTTCTAAACCATGTGTATACCAAGCATCATTAACTAAAAAAGTAATAAAGTCTGCTCCTTTATTAACATGCCTTCTATTTATTTCAGGAAATGTTGATTCATAACAAATCAAAGATGAAAATTTATAGTCTCCTAAATCAAACAATACATCTTTTTTCCCACTAGAATAATTAGCAACACCCAAATTTATACTACTTAATATTGGGAATGTCTCTGAAAGAGGAACTTGTTCAGCCAAAGGAACAGGTCTTTGTTTATTATATACGGTCTGAACTCCTTTACTATCAAATAAAATCACAGAATTATATACTTTATTATTATTATAGGTTATATCTCCAGATAAAATTTTAATATCATTATTAATTAATAATTTTTGTTTTATATAATCAAATGTTTTTCCATCTTTTATATTATGAAAAGGAAGTGCTGCTTCTGGCCAAACAATTAAATCTGCATTGTTATTAATTGCTGATTTTGTTATATCAGTTAATTTATTAAGTAATTCCTTACCCTTAGAATAGTCTCTTGAATCTAATAATTTTATATTTGGCTGAATAAGTAATATATTCAAATCATCTAATTTATTTTCATTAATATTATTATATAAAAAATATCCAATTATATAAGGAGAAAAAAACAATCCTAGTAATAAATAGATTTTCTTGGTTGATTTATTAATTAACAAAGAATATAAAATAATATTCAAACTAACAATCCAAAATGAAATACCATAAATACCAGTAAATTCTGCAATTTGAATAGGATATAGATAATCTAATTGAGTATTTGCTAAGCTTATCCATGGAAAAGCTAATAATCCATATGATTTGATATACTCGATTGATATCCAAACAATTGGAATTAAAAATAAATTATATTTATTATAATATTTCTTTAAGTAATACCAAATAACTACAATTAAAAGAGTATTAAAACTTAAGTAAAAAACTGTTAATAGCATTGAAAATATAGCTACTATTGGAATAGTTCCAATATTTTGAGCTAACCAATAAATTGTCATTAAATGATATATAAACCCCCAAATAAATGAGAATTTAAAAACATCTCTATAAGAAGTTAATTTAACTATAACAAAAACAAATGGAACTAATGAAAACCAGACTAAAAATCCCAAGCCATAAGAATGTTGTGATAGGCCTGTTAAAAAAGCAGATAAGAGAGTAAATAATATTCTTTTATTTTTCAATTTTATCTAAATAATTTTGTAAGAACAATGCTGCTGCAGTCATATCTACATCTTTTTTATTATGGCCAGTTTTAATTCCTTGAGCAATTAAAGATCTTTTTGCCTCGATTGAACTTAATCTTTCATCAACTATGACAACATTTATATCTAAACTAACAGTTATATAATCTATAAAATCTTTAACTTTATAAGTTTGTTCAGAATATGTATTTTTTAATGTTTTAGGAAGGCCTACTACAATTTCATTAACATCTTTTAATTGTATAATTTGGATTATATCATTTAATAAACTTTCTTTTGAATCATTAGTTATAGTTTTATAAGGTTTTGCTATTATTTTCATTGGATCAGATAAAGCTAATCCAACTTTCTTATCACCATAATCTATTGCAAGTATTCTATTTAACATATCAATTATAAAGCTTATGCTTTATTCTTTTACCAGGTTTAAAGACTACTTTTTTTCTTTCAGGAATAATAATCTTTTCTTTTGTTTTTGGATTACGAGCATTATGCCTTTCTTTTGTTTTAAATACATTGAAAACTCCAAAATTTCTAACCTCAATATTGATACTATCTTTATTTTCTGTAATCATTTGCTCTAATATTTCAAAAAAACAATCTGCAATTATTTTACAATCATTATGAGACATATGAAGTTTATATGAAGCCCTTTTAATAATATCTTTTTTAGTATATTTTTTATCCACAATCTAAACTCTCCTGAAACTGATAGGATGAATATTTTTAAATATTCTTTTTTTAAGTCTATTTAATTCTTTTATATCATAAATCTCTACAATCATTAGACATGTTGCTATTTCATCAGATGCACTTATATCAACACTTTTAATATTTATGTTCATTGATGAAGTTGATTCTGTTAAATCTTTTAATAAATGCTTTCTATCTTCTATTTCGATTTTTAATCTTACTAAAAATGATGAGTTCCTTGCAAAATCCCATTCAACTTCAATAAATCTATTTTTAAATTTTTCGATTGGAGCATTTTTACAATTAGTTCTATGAATTGTAACGCCTTTACCTTTAGTTACATAACCAATAATACTATCTCCTGGAATAGGACTACAGCATTTAGGAAAATATATAAGAGCATTTTTAATTCCACCAACTTTAACTCCCTTAGCAATACCTCTAGCCTTATTAATAAACTTTCTTGTTAATGATTCTTCTTTTAAATTTTTAGTTACAGAATTNTTAGATAAAGATTCATCATATTTTATTATAGCATCCTCAATAATGATTTTACCTTTTGCAATATTTGAATAAATAATATTTGAATTATTNAATCCAAGAANTTCTGGNTCTTTATCAATTCTTTTCATCAAANNTATTTGNTTTATTTTTCTAAGATATTTCTCTACNATTTCTTTNCCTANAANAATNGAAGCNANTTCNTCTTCNTGTTTTATGTNTCTTTTAATATGAGTTTTAGCTTTAGTTGTTTGAACAATTTTAAGCCATGCCTGATTTGGGAAATGATTTTCTGAAGTAATTATATCTATTTTATCTCCATTTTTAAGCTGCGTATTTAAAGGAACTAATTTCCCGTTAACTTTCGCACCTTTACATTTCATTCCTACTTGTGTATGTATTGAAAAAGCAAAATCTATAGGAGTTGAATTAACTTTTAATTTATGGACATCCCCCTTTGGAGAAAATGTAAAAATCTCATCATCAAACAAATCAACTTTAAGCAGCTCCATCATTTCTTCAGGATTTCTATTATCATCTTGCAACATTTCTACAAGATCCCTTAACCAAGAAATATGTTTATCTAATTCTTTATCTTTTGTTGGATGATTTTTATTTTCTTTATATCTCCAATGAGCAGCAACTCCTATTTCAGCTAATCTATCCATTCCTTGAGTTCTTATTTGAACCTCAGTCATCTCACCATTTGCACCAAAAACAGTTGTATGAATAGATTGATATCCATTGCTCTTAGGAGTTGCAATATAATCTTTAAATCTCTTTTGAATAGGAGTATATAATTGGTGNATAATCCCCAATACTACATAACAATCTTCTAATTTATTAACTATAATCCTAACAGCTATCAAATCATACAACTCACCAATAACTTTACCTTTANTTTCAATCTTTTTATGTATAGAATAATAATGTTTTGGTCTTCCAAAAGGGATAGTATCAATATTATAATTTTTTAATTGTATAGATATTGGTTTAATAAATTCATCTATATATTTCTGTCTTTGCTTTTTTGTAGAATTTACTTCAGAAACTATTTTTTTATATGAATTAGAATTTAATATACCAAAACACAAATCTTCAAATTCCATTTTAATTTTATTCATCCCTAATCTATGTGCTAAGGGGGCATATAATTCTAAAGTTTCTAAAGCTATTCTTTGTTGCTTATCCTTGGGCAGGAAATTTAATGTTTTCATATTATGCAATCTATCAGCAAATTTTATAATAATTACTCTTAAATCTTTTGATATAGACAAGAACATTTTCATAAAATTTTCAGCCTGTCTTCTTTCTATATTTCTATATTTAATACCTGATAATTTTGAAACTTGGTTAACTAAATCAGCAATATCTTTACCAAAATCATTTAGCAATATTTCATAGGTAATATCAGTATCTTCAATTGTATCATGTAATAAACCAGCTATTATAGTCGGTAAATCCATATTCCAATCAATCAACTGTTTACATACCTCAATGCAATGAACAAAATATTTTTCGCCTGATTTTCTTTTTTGTCCTTCATGAGCAATCAAACCAATATTATATGATTTAAATAACAAACTTAAATCATCTTCTTTTAATATATATTTTTCAGGAAATTTTTTTATAATTTTTTTAAAATCAGAATCAATTTTGCTATTCGTAAATGGCAAAATATTTTTTAATGAATCAATAATCATATATTAATTGGGGATATTTTGAAAATTTGAATCAGAAGATGAATAATCCATATTCATAAATCTAGCATATTTATCAACAAAAGTAACTTTTACTAATCCTGTAGGACCATTTCTATGTTTAGATACAATTATTTCTCCAAGACCCTCGTCTTCTTCATTTTTTGAGTAAACATATTTTCTATAAACAAAAAGAACTACATCTGCATCTTGTTCAATTGCTCCACTTTCACGTAAATCTGACATAATTGGCCTATGATCAGTCCTAGATTCTACCGCTCTAGATAACTGGGACAATGCAACTACAGGGATATTCAATTCTTTGGCTAAGGCCTTTAACGAACGAGAAATATATGAAATCTCTTGTTGTCTACTTTCATGATTAGGAGCATGTAAAAGCTGTATATAATCTATAAAAATAATATCAATATCTTTTTCAGCCTTTAATTGACGAGCTTTTGCTCTTAATTCCATAATATTAAGATCTGCAGTATCATCAATAAATAATGATGTTTCTGATAAGCTATTAGCTGAATTAGATAATTTTTTCCATTCATGTTTCGGTAATTTTCCTGTTCTAACTAGATGACTATCAATCTTTGATTCTGAAGTTATAAGTCTTTCAACAAGTTGTTTAGATGACATTTCTAAACTAAAAAAACCTATTTTTATATTATGATCTATTGCTGCATTTCTTGAAAAATTTAGAGCTAATGCTGTTTTCCCCATTGATGGTCTTCCAGCTAAAACAATAAAATCACTATCTTGGAAACCTGTTAATAAATTATCCAAATCATAAAATCCTGATGGAACTCCAGTTAATACCCCAGATTTTCTATTACCCCATGAATCTAANACTTCATGNAANATAGGTTCTATTTCCTTAAANCTTCCTTTTTGAACATCTTTAGATATATCAAATAAAATTTGTTCNGCTTTATCTAAAATATTATTTGCATCTTCTTTACTCTCATATGCTTCATCTGTTATATTAACTGCAACNGAAATAATTCTTCTTAAAATTTCTTTTTCNTTAACTATTTTAGCATAATTNCCAACACTATGAGCTGANGGGGCATCATTTGNTAATCCAGTTAAATAATGATANCCACCNANAGCCTCTAATTGTTTATTTTTTTCTAATTGATTTCCTANNCTNACATAATCAATATTCTTATTATCATTAAANAATTTNTGCATNTTTTCAAAAATTATAGNATTTGATTTATCATAAAAACTATTTGANGTTAACTCTTGTATTGCTTTAGATACAGATTCTTGATTAATTAACATACATCCTAANACAGCTTGTTCNGATTCAANAGAATGAGGACTCATTTTTGNAATACTATCTTTTAATTTATTTTTATTTTCCATATAAATATTTATCTCTTATANATTTAAAATCATCCCAAACATACTTNTTNAAATTTTCATTTTNAACTAATTCTTTAGGATGATATGTATATAATAAATCTAATTTATTATAATTATANTTNTTATTTCTTAANTCTTTAATTTTTTTATTTTTTTGCAAAAAACTTGGNCCNAANGANACTATTANTTTTTTANTATTTTCATTTATTTTATCNTTAAAAGAAATCTTAATAAAATCATCAATATCTAAATCNACATATCTNTTTATTCTAATAATTTGGATATCATTAAATNTCAANTTAATAGCTTTTAAAATNTTCTNAAATAAACNAANTGNNTTTTCCATTTNAAAACTAAAATCAGATTCATCTAANAATAAAAAATCTTCTACAAAAACAATATCTGAATTNCTATCNCCTAATAATTCTATTGAAAAANAATCATCANNANNAACGTNNTNANAAATATTATNTNNNATATTATCATTAANATATATNTGNGANTN
Organism: Fidelibacterota bacterium; assembly: GCA_002705605.1. Lineage (GTDB taxonomy): Bacteria > Fidelibacterota > Marinisomatia > SCGC-AAA003-L08 > D37C17. Next base: position 31,825 of record PAJD01000037.1, read on the forward strand.
ATATATATCTTGATATTGAANTAAATATTTTTCTANNTCATTCTTCATTTTCTTCATTCTCATCNGAGAATGTTGAATATTCAAGATCATTNTCTAATAATTCATCCATAGCTATAGAAATAGATTTTGGCTTNCCAATTATATCANTATCTATNTCANTNAACTGNTCCGTNTCTTCAATATTCAATAATGTTTCCATTTCCATAAATCTTTGATCTATTATTTGTCTNGCTCTNNTTGANACTAGCATTATATTTTTATAAATATTTTCTTTATTTTTATAAAAATTTTTAAATGATACTGCTTCTACATTCATTTTAGATTCTCCTTAATATTTTNATTAATTTCATTNGTAGTTTCTTCTAAATCTTCATTAATAAAACTNAAACTAGAAGGTAAAATTAATTTTATCTTTTCTTTATANCTTAANTCTAANTCAAATCTTTTAAGNCTTTGNTTTATTAATGTTTCATTAGATCCNCCNCTATTCAACAACCTTTCATTTAAACTTTCTAANTTCTCNTGNATATTTATTCCNGGAGGTTCAATAAAAACAGANAAACAATCTTCTCCAAAATCTTCTATTAAACTCATTGCACCTTTNACATCNATATCTAACAANAANACATTNCCATTATCTAGAGCATCTTCTAATGGTTGAACAGGAGTTCCATATCTATTNCCNTGCACCCATTCACATTCAATAAATTCACCNAATTTTTCTTTATGTTCAAATTTTTCTTTTGATAAAAAATAATAATCTTTACCATCAATTTCANTTTCTCTCATTGGCCTTGTTGTAGCTGAAATTGAGTATTGCCAATCNTTATTCATATTTAAAAGATTCTTACAAATAGTAGTTTTCCCTGCNCCTGATGGAGCAGATAGTATAACNAATTTACCTTTTTTGTTACTCATAATATATTTTGCACCTGTTCTCTTAGTTTCTCTAAGTTATTTTTAATATCAACAACANAATGTTTTACTTTANTATCATCAGATTTTGAACCAATTGTATTTATTTCTCTATTCATTTCCTGTAATAAAAAATTCTTNTTCTTACCTTCATTTTTNTTNNTTNTTAAATACAAATGNAACAAATCCAGATGACTTTTAAATCTTACTATTTCTTCATTTATATCTTTTTTTTCAATAATTATGCCTATTTCCTGATATAAACGTTCATCATCTAATTTGGAAAAATTAGGCATGTAATTTTTAATCTTTTTTTTATAATTTGCAAGTTCTTTTTGTGTGTTTTTTATTGATTTTTTTTCTATACTTTTAAATATAGACTCTATTTTTTTTACTTGCTTGTTAATTTCCTTTAATAAATTACTACCTTCTTCCTTCCTGAAATTATTTAAATCTTTAATTGCTAATTTTAAAGCATCAAAAATAATTTTTTTTATACTAGAACTTTTATCATAGATATCTACATTTTCTAATAAATCTGGGAGTCTCATCAACTCAATCGAAGATATAATTTCATTGCTGTTTGTTTCTTTATCAATATCTTTCAATATCTGAAGATATGATTTAAGTAAATCTTTGTTTAATTTAAAATGACTTTTATTAGTATTACTTCCGACTGTAATATTTAAAAAAAACTTTCCTCTTTCACACTCTTTTTTAAGCAAACTAATTATAGAAGGTTCAAATTCTTTAATAGAAGGGTGTATTTTTATAACATGATCAAAAAATCTATTATTTACTGATTTTATTTCAACATTAACAAAATAATTTTTATTTTTCTTATCAGCTTTTCCATATCCAGTCATACTGGCAATCATCACATCTACTCCTTATAAATTTACAGTCAAGAATATTACAACCTTATGCAATACTTAAACAATGAATAATAAAATTTAATTAGTTCTAAATAAAATACTTACTTGGCTAGATGCGCCTAAATTAAATTCAGAATTAAAATATGCATAATTTATATCAAATATATCTGAAGACAATCCAAAACCAAAAGTTTCTTTATTTTTATTATCATAACCAAAACGAATATAAATGATATTATTTAAATTATATTCTAATGCAATTTTTTTTGAATCTATGTTATTGAATTCAGAAAAAAAAGTTACCTGGTTTATTTTTATTGAGTTACTAAAGAAATATTTCAAATCATTTCTTTCATAAATACTACTTCCCCATTTTTTTTCAGAAATTAAATTTTCAGACCCTAAGATTATAGTATAATTATTATTAATTATACTATACATTAAATCAATATCGATACCAAAAGATTCATTTGATGTAATCCTAGTATAGTAAGGCTTCAATTTTAAACTTATTATTTTATTTTTATTATACTTATCATAGTTAATAACAAAACCAATATCTTCATATAATAAATTTGAAATATTTTCATAATCAATATTATTTAAATCTGGTATTAGATATTGATTATAATCCCAAGCATTATTTGTGTCATATAAATTATTAATATCTCTTTTTATAAATCCTATACTTATATTCCTTTTATCATTACTTTTCAAACAATATCCTAATTGTAAAACACTAAATTGATTATCATAAATTGAAGAATATGATAAGTAACTATTTCCTTTAATATTTTTTTGATTATTTATTGGCTGATAAAACAATCCATTTATATCATTCGAAATAGAATGAATGCTAGAGATTGAAAGAGTACGTGCATTTTTTGAAAAAAAATAAATAGAATTGCTTTGATTGTTATTGCCTAATAAAACTGATGAAAAAATAATAATTAAATAAAATTTAATCATCACCTAATTCTTCTTTTAAATCATTTAATAAATTCAATGATTCTATAGGCGATATTTTATTAGGATTAATTGATTTCAATTTATTAATTATTTTACTCTCAATCTTAAAAAGATTTAATTGACTTTTATCACTATCTAAATCTTTGTTAGAGCTACTGATTATTTTATCTTTACTAAATTTTAGTAATAATTCTTTTGATCTATTAATAATATCTATAGGCAAACCAGCCATTTCAGCAACTTGTATCCCATAACTTTTGTTTGCTCCACCATTTTTTATTTTTCTAAGAAAAATCAATTCATCATTATGCTCTTTAACTTCAATATTTAAATTAAATGCTTTTTTTAATTTATTAGCTAAAAAAATCAACTCATGATAATGAGTTGCAAACATTGTTCTAGCATTTAATTTCTTATTATTATGCAAATATTCTGTTATAGACCAAGCTATTGATAAACCATCAAATGTTGCCGTTCCTCTTCCAATTTCATCAAGAATAATTAAACTTTTTGATGTTGCATTATTTAAAATATTAGCTGCTTCATTCATTTCAACTAAAAAAGTTGACTCCCCACCAGCTAAATTATCACTAGCTCCAACTCTAGTAAATAATTGATCTACTAAACCTAGCTTACATTTTTCTGCTGGAACGAATGAACCTATCTGAGCTAAAAGTACTACAAGACCAATTTGTCTTAAATAAGTACTCTTGCCTGCCATATTAGGTCCAGTTATAATAGCAATTTGTTTATTTAATTGATTTAAATACAGATCATTAGGGACAAATTCCTCATTAAAAGGTAATAATCTTTCAACAACAGGATGCCTTGAATTTTTCAATTCCAATATTGATTTATTAGAAAATTCAGGTTTACAATAATCATAATTAATTGCTAAACTTGCATTAGAACAAAGGACATCCAAATAAGCCAATATTTGAGCATTATTTTGAATTTTACTAAATGATAATGTTATCTTATTTTGGATACTATCAAAAATACATTTTTCTATTTCAATACATTTATCATTGGAAGTTAATATTTTTTCTTCATACTCCTTAAGTTCAGAAGTATAATATCTTTCACTATTTGCAAGGGTTTGTTTTCTTATAAAATTATCTGGAATCTTATCTAAATGAATTTTTCGTACATCTATATAATAACCAAATATTTTATTAAAGTTAATTTTAAGGCTACTTATTCCAGAAATATTTCTTTGTTTTTCTTGATAATCTAATAACCATTTATTTGCATTATCTGATATATCTCTATAATAATCTAATTCTTTATTTACACCTGATTTTATAAAATTTCCTTTGGAAATATTAATAGGTGAATCTTCAATTATGGATGCAAATATTAATTTAATTATTTTATTACTATTATTAATTTTTTTTAAATAACTATTTAAATTTTTATGCCTTACTAATACTATTTTTTTTATTTCATTTAGCTTTTCTAATGATTGTGATAAATTGATTAAATCTCTAGGATTAGCTTTTAAATTTGAAATTTTTCCAATTATTCTCTCAATATCAAATGTTTGTTTTAATAAATCTCTTGTATTTTGAAGTAATTTTCTATCGAGAATCAATTCTTCTAATAGAGATAAACGTTTATTGATTCTTCTTAAATTATTTAATGGTTTTCTTAAATGCTTCTTTAATAATCGACTTCCTGGTGAAGTTAAAGTAAAATCAACATTATTAATTAAAGTGCCCTTTTTATTTTGCGTATTTAATGAATGAAAAATCTCCAGATTTTTAATAGTAAAATCATCTATTTTCATATATCCAGAATCAATTATCTGAGATATAGAAGTTATATGATTAGTTTTTCCAAAATAATTACTATCTAAATAAATAAGAATCGCCCCTGATGCTATTATAGATAAATCTTTATCATCAATTCCAAATCCTTTTAACGAAGTAGAATTAAACTGCTTTATTAATCTATTATAACACGTATCATAATCAGATTTCCAATCTTCATATGTTGTTAACATTATATCATTATTTACTAACTTGGAAAAATGTTCCTCTTGAAATTTGGGAATAAGCAATTCTTTAATTTGATACTCATTAATAATATCGTTAATATTTTTTATATTAGAATCACCACAATAAAATTCACCAGTAGAATTATCTATTATTGAGTAACCAACACAATCTTTATCTTTAATAAANCTTGCTAAAAAATTATTTTCATTTTCGATTAAGAATTTTGNTGANATTGCNGTTCCTGGTGATAAAATTTCNACAACTTCTCTTTTAACAATTCCTTTTGATANNTTTGGATCTTCAACTTGCTCACATAATGCNACTTTATACCCAGAATTTAATAATTTATGNATATGTTGATCTAAAGAATGANAAGGAAANCCAGCTAAAGGNACAGTTGATGCNGCNCCATTAGCTCTTTTTGTTAANGCAATATTTANAATATTAGAAGTAATTTTAGCATCTTCATCAAAAGTTTCATAAAANTCTCCCATTCTAAATANCATTATTGAATCNGGNAATTTTTCTTTAGCATCCCAATATTGACGCATTACAGGAGTAGACTTTTTATTTTTTATTATATTTTCTTTCATTTCCATCTCTATAAGTAATTCTTTCTTTNTCTAAATATTCTAATAATGGAACAGCANATTTCCTAGATGTATTTGCTAAAATCTTAAAATCAGAAACACTCATTGTCTTTTTTAAATTAAAATATTTTTNAATAGCAATTAATAAATNAAAATAATTNTTNTTAGNAAAAAACAAANTACCATTAATTANTAANAAATTATTATTATTTTTCTCAATATTTAATAAATTTTTTAATTTTTTTTCANTTATNTNTAATTTTNNTAATAAAGATGAAAAATCTGATGTTTGAAATTTTTCTTNATCAATTATATTAAANAATTTNTNTTTTANNANNTGNTCTNCTTTTTCNAATTTAATTTCAAAATCATATANTGAGTANAAATCATNTTTAAATTTNAGANTATNATTATTNCATAAATCATNTAATATTTTTTTTAAAAATANTTCTGGNAGTAAAANAGNTTGNTTTAATTGNTCAAATATAATTCCATTTAAATATGGNTTATTTATATGAAATGANCTAATAGTTTTAATNATTTTTTNATTAAAATTNTTTAATTGNGNTGTTGTAATTANCCAGGGATTAGTATCTCNGTAAAAATGAATATNNTCTAACNTACTTAAGGTTNNTTTTAAAATTTNTTTTGAAAGACCTAAATGATAAGANAAATTTTCTTNATCAAATATATTTTTATNACGATAGTTTATAATTTCTCTAATTANTTCATNATCTTTTTCTTTAAATAAAAAANTTTTAATATAATTACTTTTATCTNTCCATTTACCATCTATATTAATATCAAATATTTTACCACCACCTATAGTTGNCATTGGAGAAAAGTTNCTTATTATAAATCTATCNTTAAATGAACANATNATTTCTTTTTCAAATTTTANTAATGCAACATTNTTTACTTTTTTATNTGNAAANAATATTCTTGCAATAANTTCTTGAGTTCCTAAATGAATTCTTATNCTTTGATTATGTTTTATATCTTTTACTANNTCAATTTTTNCAATTGCATTNTTNACNAAATGNAAATAACCTATATCNCCTAANTGAGATCCTCTAAAAANCTTTCTTTTATCAATNTTTTGTATATTAATTGCTGTTCTAGNACCNATTTCNACTTTTGATACTTTTGAATTATGACTTTGCATTGANCTTACANTTACAAGNTCATTACTTGGAAGTAAATTTATTTTACTATTATCATCNACTNNNCCNGANAGGACNGTTCCAGTNACAACAGTNCCAAATCCTTTTTTTATAAATACTCTATCAATAAACATTCTAAAAACTTCTCTATCAAATNTTNTNTTAGTATTANTAGATAANTTTNNAATTTCTGTCTNTTAAACTNTNNATACCAATATTANNTACTGTTGATACTTNAATTATTTTTGCATTTTCTAAGAATGANTTNTTTATAAAANTTTTAACTTCATTAATAACCAAATNAAGCCATTCAGAATCAACTAAATCAATTTTATTNATTACAATAANTCCAGAATTGATATTTANAATCNTNAGAATATCAAAATGNTCTTTAGTTTGNGGCATTATACCNTCATCTGCAGCAATAACTAAAATTGCNGAATCAATTGCATTAACACCTGAAACCATATTTTTTATAAATTTTTCATGACCGGGAACNTCTATAATNGATATGTTATCATTTANATGAGCAAATCCAATNTCAATTGTCAANCCTCTCTTTATTTCATCNTTAAGATTATCNGTATTTTGACCNGTTAAACTTTTAACAATTGATGTTTTNCCATGATCTATATGTCCTGATAAACCAATAGTAAACTGTTTCAAACTAAAACCTTATTCATTGTTTTTATTATTATATCAATTTGATCTTCAGTTATTGCTTTTAAATCAATATAATATNTATTNNTATTAACATAACCAATTATNGGATNTNGANTATTTAAAAAAGATTTAAATAATTGATTAACTTTTTTTTGTTTACTAAAAATTGAGATAGCNATACTATCAATTTTTTCNGTTGGNANTGANCCNCTNCCTGCNTCAACTTNAGAATNAANTATANTAATTTCATTATTATCAATTACTTTTTTTGTTAATGAAGAAACAATTTTTTTTGCATTATTTCTAAGCTCTAATCTTGATTTTTTAAATAATTGTATNGATAAATTATTTTTAGAAATATTTTTTGAAGTATAATAAGTNCTTAATATAGTNTCCATAATAGAAATTCTAATTTTATCACATCTAAATGCTCTNTACAAAGAATTTGATTTGATTTGATCTATATATATTTTTTTACCAGCAATTATNCCAGATTGAGGACCNCCTAATAATTTATCTCCACTNAAAGTCACAATATCAGCACCTTTTTTAATATACTTATTNATCATTTTTTCAAATGGNAAACCTANATATTTAAAATCTGCNAATGANCCNCTACCTAAATCAATTAATAAAGGNATATTATATTTTTTNGCTAATANATGNAATTCTCTAATATCAATTTCATTTGTAAATCCTACAACTTTATANTTACTNGTATGAACATATAANATNNCAGCNGTTTTATCAGTNATTGCATNTTCATAATCTTTTATATGTGTTTTATTTGTAGTTCCTACTTCAACCATTNTACTTTGAGATTTATTAATAACATCAGGAATTCTGAANGAACCACCTATTTCAACTAATTGACCTCTACTAATTANTATATCTTTTTTAANNCAAATACTATTTAGCATTAANATAACAGCTGAAGCATTATTATTTACAATNATAGANTCTTCNCATTCNCATAANGAATTAAACAATGTAGANANATGNNTNTTNCTATCACCTCTTTTACCTGTTTCTAAANTTAATTCTAAATTAGAATATGGATANTTTCTTAAAANNCCATCNATTAAAACCTCTTTAGAAATAGGNGCNCTNCCTAATCCNGTATGNAANATTATNCCTGTACCATTAACTACTGAACGNAGNCTATTATNNTCTATTTTTTTAATCATTTTNTCTATTTCATTAAAAGTATATTCTNTTATATNATTGATTTTAAGATTATTTAATATATCTTTTCTAATNCTAGANAAAATANTANTTACNGAGGATTTTANAAANTTTAATGGAANNTTAGTAGATTGAAATTTATTCATAATTTCATCTACAGAGGGAATATNTTTTAATACCTCACGGGNATTATTATTTGTAATNTTCTTCATTTTNTNAAAAAATAAGNCATATTAATTAAACNAATAANTCTTTTTCATTAATTTTGTCAATTTGTGAATCTTTTATNTTTTCTTCNGCATATTTTAAATATACTTTCTGATTAATAAATAAATTANAGATATCTTTATCCAATTCATTATCAAGNGTCATNAACCTTAATATNTTCATNGCTTTAGANAANGGNTANCCATCNTTATAAGGNCTATCAGGAGCAGTTAATCCTTCAAATACATCAGCTAATGCAATAATTCTAGCTTGTATTGGCAATTCATCTCCAGAATAGCCATTTGGATAACCTTCACCATTAATTTTNTCATGATGACATCCAGCATAAAAAGGAACATTATTTAAATGNTTTGGATATGGNAATTTATCTAATANTTCATAAGTTAAAGACACATGATCTTCCATGATTTGTCTTTCTTTTTTACTNAANGTTCCTCTTTCTAATGTNAGNAAATCTACTTCTTCATCAGTTAATATATTNTGAAATTTTCCATTAAAATAAATTTTATNTTTAGAAATATTTTTAACTCTTTCTTTTAATTCATCNGAAAAAAATTCACCNCCAGTATTACATTTAATAATAAANTCTAAATCNTTNTCAGCCTTATTAATTTCNTCATTNATTTTATTTTTCAATGATTTATCATTATNTTTATAAATTAAATCATAATATTTAATTTTAATNTCTCTTTTNAGTACNTCAAATCTAACTTTTATTTGATCTATTTTATCATATANNCCTTCAAGTTTAGTTGATTTNTTCATNACATGCTCAGGAGTAGCTACCTTNCCAAAATCATGNAACCAACCAGCAACGAATAATTCTTCCATTTCTTCTTCATTAAATTNAAANCCTTTAAAAGCNCCTTTTTTTGCATCATTAATTGCATTTGCAATCATCATTGTTATTTCTGGNACACGATTACAATGTCCACCNGTTGTTGCATCTTTATGCTCTANTGCCTCAGCAACAAGNTTAATAAATGATTTAAATAGATTTTTTTGTTCTTCNATNAACATTTGNTTAGTTAAAGCAATTGATGCTTGTGAAGNTAAAGATTCAATCACTTTAATTATTTCTTTAGAANANTNAATTATTTTTCCANTTTCAATAGGNTTTAAAAGCTGAATAACNCCAATAACATTNTCCTTATGATCTTTCATTGGNATATTNAAAAAACACTTTGAATAATAATCATGNCTTTCATCAAANCCCTTTGTTCCTTCAAAATCATANTCTTTATTTTTATATGCATCATCAATTTTAATTGTTTTATTTNTTAATGCNCAAACNGCTGAAACATTTTTATGATTTGGTTCATTAGTTTCAGGATTANAAAGTTTAACTGGATAAATTGTNTNAGGNACAGGAGCTTTTGTNCCACCTAAAAANATATTTTTAGATTTATTTTGCATAATTNNAAATTCTAACTTTGTAAATTCTTTATNTGCAATATANAAAGTTCCACCATCAGAATTTGAAATTTTTCTTGCCTGNGTAAGNATATTTTCTAAAAGAACATTGATATTTTTCTCTTTTGATAATGAAATACCAATATTAATTAACTCTTCAAAATAATTATTATTTAAATGGGATTTTCCCATAACTATTTCTTAGTTTTTTTCTTTTACTCTTGCTGCTTTACCTTTTCTTGAACGTANATAATATAATTTAGCTCTTCTTACTTTTCCCTTTTTAAGAACTTTTATACTATCAACATTAGGTGAATAAATAGGNAATATTCTTTCAACACCTACATTGTTNGAAATTTTTCNNACAGTAAATGTCTTAGAAATATTATCACCTGATGAAATAGATATTACTACTCCTTCAAATGTTTGAATTCTTGATCTATTACCTTCAANAACCTTAACACCAACAGCTACAGTATCTCCTGATTTAAAATCAGGAATATCTTTTTTTAAATTATCTTTAATAGATTCATAAATTTTATTCATTATCACTCCATTTTTTTAGATTTATATTTTTTCCATAAATCTAGTCTTAATTTTTTTGTTTTTTCTTCTCTTTGATTTAGAAACCAATCCTTGATTTTTTTATGATTTCCAGACAATAAAACATCTGGGACATTATTCCCTTCAAATTCTCTTGGCCTTGTATAATGAGGGCCATCTAACAAAAGGTTATAAAAAGAATCTTTTTTTGCAGATTCATAATTATTTAAAACTCCTTTTTTTAAGCGTATTATTGAATCAATCATAATCATTGCTGGTAATTCTCCACTTGTTAAAACAAAATCACCAATCGAAATTTCATCAGTAACAATCTCATCTCTTATTCTTTGATCTATACCTTTATAATGACCACAAATAAAAATCAAACTTGATTCTTTAGATAATTCTTTTGCTTTAGAATGATTAAAAACCTGTCCATCTGGAGTTGGGAAAATAACTCTATGCTTACTATCATTTCCAACAACAGACTTTATATCTTTAACTGCATCAGATATAGGCTTGGCTTTTAATATCATTCCTTCACCACCACCAAAAGGATAATCGTCAATCCTTTCAGATGAATTATCTAAATAGTTAAATAAATTAAAAATATTATATTCTGCAATATTCTTTTGTTTTGCTTTAAGTAAAATACTTTCATTTAAAACATTATCAAACATCGCAGGAAATGGGGTTATTACATTAAATGAAATCATTTATAAATTTAAAAACCCTTCAATATTTTTCATAATTACTATTTTTTCATCAAAATCAAAAAACTTAATATATTTTTCTAATACTGGAATTAAAATTTCCTTATTATTATAATTTACTAATATATAATTAGCACTTGGTAATAATAATACATCCAAAATTAATCCTATTTCTTCTTTTAAATTAAAAAGCTTAAAATTAATAATGTCATTAAGATAAAAATTTCCTTCATCTAAAACAGGAAGATCATCTCTTAATACAAAAAACTCTTTATCCCTCAACAATTCTGCATCGTTACGATTATTAACAGAATCTAATCTAAAAATTTTTCCCAAACCTTTTAAATTTAATAAATCAAATGATTTAAAAGAATTATTTATTTTAAACCATATATTGATATTTAAAGACAAAAGATTAGAATCTTTATTATATAAAAAAAACTTTAATTCACCTTTTATTCCATGAGGTTTAACAACTTTACCTATTGGAATAAAATTATTATTTGATGAATTATTCAATTACTTCAAGAATTGCTCTTTTATCACCTTCTTTAGCAGTAGCTGCAGATAAAATTATTCTTAAAGCATTAACATTTCTACCTTTTTTTCCAATTACTTTACCTAAATCACCATCACCAACAGTTAATTCATAAATTTTGGTACTATCACTTTCATTAACATTAACACTTACTTCATCTGGCTTATCAACTATTGCTTTAACCATATCACTAAGTAACTTATCCATAATATCATATCTCCTTAATTATTAAATAAAGTTTAACTATTAGTTTTTAATCAGATGGTTTATCCTGATCCTTTACTTCTTCTACTGGAGCTTCTTCAGCTTTAGCTTCTTCTGCTGGAGCTTCTTCAGCTTTAGCTTCTTCTGTTGGAGCTTCTTCAGCTTTAGCTTCTTCTGTTGGAGCTTCTTCAGCTTTAGCTTCTTCTGTTGGAGCTTCTTCTGCTTTAGCT
>PAJD01000038.1 GCA_002705605.1 Fidelibacterota bacterium
CTTATTAAACACTTCTACAGCCGCTTGTTCATGGACCTCAGATAGAACTCCAAGCTGAGGCATCATAAAAATTGAATCTACAGCAATTTGAGTAATTCCCTCTGGCAAGAATGCATCAACAAGCATCCTATATGCCTGTTCTCTCCTTGGAGCATGTGACAGGACACCTCCTGAACCAACAATCATGTCCAACTCATTCATATTAACTAAAGTTTCACCAGACATAGTTTGATCAAAAGTATCAGATATTGTTCTTTCTTGCTGAACACCTTTTAAAGAAACTGCAAATTCTTTATGCTGAANAAANGATAATCTNAAAGCTTCTCTNGCTATTGATTGCTCTATAATTAATTCTTCTAAAGTTTGAGGAATTGTNGTTGGCCTAATCATTTTATTAGCNATACGATTTGTTANATCTTTTTTATCTATTTNTNNACTTANCCATCTTGAAATNTTTTNTATTCCAGTTTCAGCTAAAACATTGCAAATTGAATAACTCATACCNTAATTAGCGCTTACAGTTCNATTNAATTTTTTNTTAAAAACNGAAAANACATCAGTTGTTGCACCNCCAATATCTACACCTACAACTGANATATTNTCATTTTCNGCAATTTTCTTTATTATCTCTCCAACTGCTCCAGGTGTNGGNATAATAGGATAATCTGTCCAAGTTAACAACTTATTATATCCTGGNGCCTGAGCCATAACATGNTCCATAAACAAATCATGAATCTTATCCCTGCTTGGCTTTAAATTCTCTTTATCTAAAGTAGGTCTTATATTATCAACAATTTTCAAATCTGTNATATCACCTAATCGTTTATCAATATCCTTAATAGCATCTTTATTTCCAGCATATATTATTGGAATTTTAAAATTATTTCCTAATCTAGGATTTGGATTTGCTGTCTTAATTACTTCTGCCAATTCAACAACATGTGATTTAGTTCCACCATCNANTCCTCCTGACAATANTATCATATCAGGTCTTAANTGTCTTATTTTTTGAACTTTTTCATGATATTTCCGNCCATCATTTGAAGCTATTATATCCATTACAATNGAACCTGCTCCTAGAGCNGCTCTTTGTGCACTTTCTCCTGTCATATTTTTAACNACACCACCAACCATCATTTGCAAACCTCCACCTGCNGAACTAGTCGATATATATAAATCTACTCCANTATTATCACTTCTTGGAGAAATAATTTTATCNTCAATTAAAATTCTTCGACCAGATAATTCTTCAAGNTCAATGATTGCATTAATTACTCCGCATGTAACATCTTCAAATGGAGCTTCAACNGTTGTTGGNGCTTCTCCACGAAAGGTTANTCTATATTCATTATTTATANACTCAATTAAAATGGCTTTAGTTGTTGTAGATCCACAATCTGTTGCTAAAATAACTTTTATATCTTTTAAATTTTCATTCATAAAANTTCATTCAAAACTAGATAATAATAATAAGTAAACACTGGAACAACAAATAACAATGAATCAAACCTATCTAAAAAACCTCCATGGCCCTGCAATAAAGTCCCTGAATCTTTAATAGAAAAAGATCTTTTTAAATATGATTCAAAAAAATCACCTGCTTGACCAAAAATACCTGAAATTAATCCTAATATCATTACATCTACTAAATTGAACGTATAAAAACTATTAGTAAAATAATTATATTCATACAATATATAGATAAATACTGTACATGATAAATAACCAGAAACACAACCAACCCAGGTTTTATTTGGACTGATTTTGGGTAATATTTTTGCCTTCCCAAATTTTTTGCCAAAAATGTAAGCAAAAGAATCAGTAATCCAAACGGATAAAAACATGCAAACAACAACTTTAAAACCTATTTCAGGTAGATTCCTTAAATAAATAGCACCTTGAAATAATACTCCAATCCAAAAAAATGCTAGCAATGAATATATCATGTTTTGAAACTTATATTTCTTTGCAATAAACAATGAGGAAAAAATTATAATTAAAACAGATAAAAATAAAAACATATGGAATATATTATCTGAAACAGGAATAAATAAATAAAAACAAAGAAATACTAAATATATAAAATAAAAAATAGGCAAATATAATGAAAATGATTTTAATTTAATCATATTATTAAATTCATAAGTACTAATAAAAATCACAACAAATATAAATAATGTAAAAATAGTACCTCCAAGATATATAGTGCTCAATAATAATGGTGCTCCTATTAAATTGACTAATGTCCTTGGTTTTTTATTTTCAATCATTACGCATTAATGGTGCATGTATTCACCATCTCCTTCTTCTATAATTTTAATTTCAACGTTTGCAGTACCTTGTTCATGAAAACCTAATTTTTTAGCAGCTCCAAAAGAACAATCTAATATTCTTCCATCTACATAAGGTCCTCTGTCATTAATTCTAAGAATTAATGATTTCCCATTATCTAAATTAGTAACCCTAACAACAGTATTTAACGTTAATGTTTTATGAGCTGCTGTAACTCCATACATATCATAAACTTCTCCATTAGCAGTTAATTTNCCATGAAAATTTGGGCCATACCAAGAAGAAACCCCTCTTAAAACACCATTTGATTTAACTCTATTATTCTTTGTATTTTTTTTATTATTAACTTGATTACTAACTCCATATCTTGGAGAAACTGTACAGGAGATGGTGAACAAAAATATAACCAAAAATAATTTAACTATCATTATAATTTCCAATAAGATCAGATATATCCATGATCTTTTCCTTAATTAAGAATGATTCTAAATCATTATATAATGCATTTATTAAAGATGGATCTCTATAGTTCAAAGTACCGATTTGAATCATTGTAGAACCAACTCGAATAAATTCAATAACATCCTTAAAAGATACAATTCCTCCCATCCCTAAAATAGGAATACTAACCTTATTATATAATTTATGAATTTTTGCTAAAGCAAGAGGTTTTATTGGAGGGCCTGATACTCCTCCATATTTAGTACTTAATAGCATATTACCTGTTTTATAATCAATTGCCAAACCTGAAAATGTATTTACAGCACTAATAGCATCTGCNCCACCCCTTTCTGCTGATAAACCAATTTCTTCAATATTGGTAACATTTGGACTAAGCTTTATAATTAAAATTTTATCTGTAATTTTTCTTAATTCTTGAGTTAATTTATAAGTTATATCTTTATTTAATCCAAATTCCATTCCACCTTCTTTTACATTTGGACAAGAAACATTTATCTCATAACCAATTTGATTACCATTATATTGTTCAATCTTTGCTAAAACATCCAAATAATCTTGAATTTTTGAACCAGCAATACTAACAATAAAATTAGTATCAATTTTATTTAATTTAGGAAGCTTTGATTTGCAAAAATTTTCAACTCCCATATTTGCTAAGCCTATTGAATTAATCATACCAGAATCAGATTCATAAACACGAGGAGAAGGATTCCCCTTTCTTTCTTCAATTGTAATAGATTTTGTAATTATACAACCTATTTTATTTAGATCTACAAAACTATCAAACTCATCACCATATCCATATGTACCACTAGCAGCTATAAGAGGTGAAGTAAATTCAATATTTTTTAATTTTATTTTAAGCATGACTATCTAAATCTTTATCAATTTTTTGACACCAAATTAAGTACTTATATATATCATTTATTAATTCAAATGGATTTTTAATAGCATACTTCCAGCCACCTGGGTAAGCAGTAGTTAATCTCCAATTAACATATTTAAATGACCACTTCCTCATTGACCATATTATATGTAACTTTGATTTAACCTTATTTCTCCTTATTTATACATCAAAATATATTATAATATTACTCATTAATAAATAATTTATATTTTTCTCTGTAAAAATTAATATCTAATCTATCTAATTCTAAATTATTTTTTAATGTATATATATCATCTCGTTTAGCTTTACCAATTAACAAATTAAACAAATTACTATCTTGTGTATTTATAAATAACAAAGAATCCCACTGACTATCNANATCTAATATTGCCATTGAGGATAATGAATTATTTANATTGGTAATATCATCACTATTATTGATTATATCCTTGTAAATTGTAATAGCNNAAGAATCTNAATTTAAATTTTTGTATAAAATAGATGCTATATTAATTCTTACAGAATCTAAATTTTTATAATTTATTTTATATAAACTATCATTAATATGATAACGATTTAATGCTTCAAGATTATTTTGACTAAANTTCTTAATTTCTCTATCTCTTCCATTNTTAGCTAAATCAAAATAATAAATACTAGAATCATAATTATTATCAAAAAAATCCATAGCTTTTCTAAAATCTATTTTTTGATTTAAATAACTAATTTTATAATCTAACATATCTNTAATTTCTTCTAACCTATCNGATATTTGCATANTATATTTNCCTTTNGAATAGGTACTTAAATACTTATTATAATAATATACTGTACTATCAATATTTTTTTCATAATTATCATAAATTNTTCCTATTATAAATAAAGATTTTTCATCTNAATANTTACTATGTATATCNTGAAATTTTTTAATTGATTTTTTTCNTGATATCAGCAATAAATCCCATGCATCATCTATGAGTGAATCTAATTTAGTTAAATTATTATCAACATTATGCTCTTCATTTAAATCAAGTTCTATATCTTTTCCTAAATTCTCCATATCTAATAAAATCATTGATTTATATTTATAATTTGATTCAGGATAATTATCAATGATATCTTGAAATTTTTGCAATCCTAAATCTTTTAAATCTAAATCATAAAATAATATTTGACCGGATAAATACAATAGAGAATCTACATCCATATTCAAAGATATAATATCTTCTTCATTTTCATCTAAAATCACATCAGAATTAGATAAATCTAAATTAGACGTTTCTATCAAATACTGGACATCATTAAATTCATTAATAATCTTCATATAAGAATCTGACTTCTTACCATATTTAGAAATTCTTGAATTATCAATAGATTCTTGAAAGAAAAATTTAGCTTTTTCAAAATCACTATTAAATTCTAATTCTATTTGACCTAATAAAAAATATATATTGCTAACTTCAGCTTTGAGTGAACCATTATCTTTATATATGTCTAATAAATCATTTAATTCATTACTAGCTTTTGAATAATTTTTAGAATTCATATAATTTTCTATTAATTTTAAATTATAAGAAATTTTAGACTTTAAATTCATTTCTAATTGAATATAACTATCTAATTTTTCAGAAATAATTTCAAAATTTTCTAATGTTGTATTGTAATCAATCCATTTACTAAGCAAATCATTATTTATTTTTTGATCATCCAAACAATACTCAATTTGATTTATATAATAAATAGCATCAATGTAATTTTTATCATTTTCTGCTATTTTTAACAAGTTATAATAAATTGGAATTTTTTGGGTTTTAGTTTGAGTATAATCTATTGCTAATAAAGAATTTTTTATTACACCATTAATGTTTTCATTATAATTATCATATTCAACTAATGCTAAATAAAACATCACCTTTTCATCTTTATTTAAATCTTTATCATTAATCATAGTTATATAGAAATTAAATTTATCTGAATCACCCATTTTTAGATGTAATTTTGATAACATTATAATAGATTTATTAAAAAAATCATCTTCGTTATATTCATTGTAAATTCTTTCAAAATAATATTTAGAAGCAGANATTTTATTTTGATAAAAACTAGACATCCCTAATATAAAATATGCATCATCTATATACTTAGTCTCATAAAAATTTTTCTCAATAATTTGAGCGTTCTTTATAGCTTTATCAAACAAAGTATTAATAGATACTAAGTTTTGCTGATTACCTGATTCTTCTATCTCATTTAACGCTAATAAATCCAAAGCCTCATTGTAAAAACTATTTGCCATATAAAACGTATTATAATATGCCAAAAAATTATTCTTTGATTTATTTTTTACAGGATTAAAGCAACTAAAGAATAGTAAAAGTAAAATATATATTTTAATAATCAATTTATACTTATTTTAAATGTTTATTTAAGAAATCACCCATTGCTCTATAAAAATCAAATTGGTTTTCTTCATTATAAAAGCCATGACCTTCATCATCTTTAACCATATAGGGGACATCTATACCTTTTTTCTGTAATGCNTCTACTATTTGATCTGATTCTGANTTTTTAACTCTAGGATCATTNGCTCCTTGTGCTATAAATAAAGGAGCTTTAATTTTATCTATATGTAANAATGGNGAGGCACTTGCCAATANNTCTTTATCATTTTCAGGATGCCCAACCATTTCATACATCATANNTCTATAAAGCTCCCAATATGGAGGCATNCTTTCCATAAAAGTAAACAAACTTGANACACCTACATAATCAACACCACATGCATATAAATCTGGAGTAAATGTTAGACCTGCCAATGTNGCATAACCACCATAAGANGCTCCATAAATTGCAATTCTATCAGGGTCAGCTATTCCCTCATTAATCAACCAATTTACTCCATCTGTTATATCATCCTGCATGGTCTTTCCCCATTGCTTAAAACTTTTTTCCCAAAAATTTCTACCATAACCTGTNCTNCCCCTATAATTCATTTGNAAAACNGCATATCCNTTATTTGCTAANTATTGTATTTCTGAATTAAAACCCCAATAATCTCTNACCCATGGTCCTCCATGAGGATTAACTACAACAGGNAATTTATCTCCCTCTTTATAATTAACAGGAAGTGTTAAATAACCATGAATTATTAACCCATCTCTTGATTCATATTTGACTGANTCCATTTCAGACATTTCATCTGGATTAAGCCAAGGACTTAAATCAGCTAGTTTGGTTAGCTTATCTTCTTTAATATCATAATAATAATATGTTCCTCTTGTTCTATCACTAAAGGCTACAACTATTGACTTTGTTTCATCTTTACTAAGACTTGAAACTCTTACTTCTACTCCAGGAATTTTATCTTCCAATGATAATTGCAAGTCTCTTCTCCAGGCATCATAAAACTTATAATTTTGTTTATCTGTATAAAAACTAACTCCTGTTATAATCTTTCTTTTTTTTGATTTCATAAGACCATAAACATCTACATCTGGATGCTCAAAGATAAGATCAGTTTCAGTGCCTTCTTCTAAATCAAACTTATATATAGAACTTTTATCTCTGTGTCTATTTGAAGAAACATACAACTCTTTATTATCAAATGTAAAAAATAATGGTGAAACAGACTCTTTAAAATTAGTTGTTAATACTTCTTTAAAATCATCTTTTTCATTTTTTCTATATAATAAACTAGAATTTACTCCATCAGATGTCATTGCGATCCTTAACTTTCCATCATTATCTGTCATCCAGCCAGATATATTCCCTGGATTTTCAGCAATAAGCTCTAGATCCCCAGTATTAACATTTAAACGATATACATCATGAACTTGAGGATTTCTTTTATTTATTTCAACTAACATAAAATCTTCATCCTCTTCTAAATCATCAGTTATACGAGCTTGAATATTATCAAATGGAGTTAAATCAATATCATTACTACCATCTATATTAACAGCATAAATATGGATATTTTCATCTCCTCCTTTATCTTGGATATATGCAATTCTATTATCATTTAACCAAAAATAGCCATACAAGCTTCTTTTTGAAGCTTTTGTTAACCTAATTTCTTCATCAGAATTAATAGGCTTAACATACACATTCATTCTTCTATTNCCATCTTCCCATGGTTTCATGTATGATATAAATTCACCATTTGGTGAAAGTTGAAAACTAGATTTCTCTGGATTTCTAAAAAAATCTTCTAGAGGAATATTTGGTAATTTGTTTTGATTTATATTAGAATTATTCAATGAACAACCTCCTATTATAATAAATATTGAAAGAAAAATTTTATTCATATACACCTTTTAAATTAATACTTAAATTTTCAATCTAAAATAAGATTAACTAGCATAACTACATCAAGCACATTTATGAAACTATCAGAATTTATATCTGAATAAATAATTTCTAATTCTGTAGGATTTTGAGAACCTAATATAAAGCTAACTAAAGAGACAATATCAAGTACATTGACAAGACTATCCTGATTAATATCTCCTTGAATATTATTAGAAGTATCTAGCAAATCATAAATAACAGATAACATCCACTCAGTATCAATTTCATTATTCGCATAAGCAATAACACCATCTTGATCTATAATAAAATCTCGAGGATAAGGAGAACCATCATTTGGCATATAATATAAATCATAGATATCACCTCCTTGAACGCCTCCTGAACTACCGGAATCATACAATATAGGGAATGTCAAACTATTTTCTTGAATAAAATTAGAGATTGTATTTTGATTATTTGTATTTGATATTCCAACCATTTGAACATTCTCTTGATTAAAATTAAGCCATAAAGTTGTTTCCATATCCGATAACTCCGGACTACATACAGGTCAATTAGGTGCAAAAAATGCTAAGATAACAACTTTTCCAAGATTATCAGACAATTGAAAGTTTCCATTACCATTAGCCATTATTGGCAAATTAAAATCGGGAGCTATATCTCCGATATTAGCACCATTGATATTCCCATTTGTTTCACATATTACTTGTTGCTCATCTAAATCATTACTAAAAATACGATAACTTCCAGATGCATTTATTGAATTTGCTGTATATGTAATGTCAACAATTTGGCTCTGACCTGGATTTAGATTAGCTAATTCACTATAATTAAATTCATTATTTGTTGTATAAGCATCAATGATTTCTAACACATCGTTACCATTGTTTGTAACTTCAACACTCAAAGTATAAGAGTCATTATTATCAACATAAGGATAATTTAATTCATANACATCNAANTCTANATCAGGGCCACTAATTTCNCCATATTCAAAAACTTGNACAGATGCCCATTCANCTGANNAAATATAATTATCNTTNACAGCAATTGCCATAGTTCTTCTTGTTGTATTTTTATAACCAATTAAGTTAAGAGAATCTTCAAAATTTGTTTCTANAATTTCTACATCATCCCAATCAGAAACTGCAACTTTATGACCAAATTCATAATCTAAGACTGCTANTTTATTTGCTAATGCAGATGTATTNTATACATCAATTAATGTNNTATTAAATTCTGAATCCATTTTATAAGCTGCAACTCCATCTGAACCAAGNGCTATATATAAAACATAATTACTTACAACAATATCCTTGATAGCATTACTCATTTCAATTGAATTAAAATAACTAAACTCATCATTTATAAAGTACATTTTTAAAGTTTGTTCATCAGCAACATACAANAATTGNTCNTCTAAAGTTACTGTCCATGAATTTTCTGTTTNAATAGTAGTGATAAAANTAGGATCTGATGGATNAGAAATATCATAAAGCAATACGCCATCTTCATGTGCAGCAATAGCTAGCAAATCATTTGAAACATCTAAATTTTCTAAAATATATCCATCAGTNCCTGATACAATTCCTAGATATTGGGGATTTGAAGGGTTAGATATATTAATAATACCAAGTCCCCTATTTGTTGTAACATACACATAATCATCCTTAGCAACGATACAATTAGGCTTGGTTCCACCACCACCACCTTGACCGCCACCACCGCCTCCTCCTGATAATTGCAAATTATCAAGATGATTTAAACTTTGTGAATTTGATATATCATAAAACTCTATACCACCTATCATTCCTGAAACTATCAATAAATCATCTTGGATAACAGCATCTAAAATATGAGAAGCTGAAGGGTTATCATAATCATGTAAAGTTAAATTAAGAGCATATAGAAAGGTAATATTTAGAAATAATAATATTACCTTTTTATTTATCATTTATGCATCTTTCAATGCTTGTTTAAGATCTTCTATAATATCTGTTTGATCTTCGATCCCAACNGATAATCTAACNAGNCCATCTGTTAANCCTCTTGCATGTCTTTCTTTTACAGGGACTTCAGCATGAGTCATTGTAGCTGGATGAGTGATCATTGTTTCAACAGCTCCTAAGCTTTCTGCTAATAAACATAATTTAACATTATTCATCAAATGTTTACCAGAAGGTATTCCTCCCTTTAACTCAAATGAAATCATTCCTGAATATCCAGACATTTGCTCTTTAGCTATTTTATATCCAGGATCTGATTTTAATCCAGGGTAAGCTACTCTAGAAACTTTTGGATGATTTTCTAAAAACTCTGCAACAGACTTTGCATTTTTATTATGACGTTCCATTCTTAAGTGAAGGGTTCTTAAACCTAGCATAGTCAAAAAACAATCAAATGGACTTGGAACAGCACCTATTGTTTTTTGAATAAATTTCATTTTATCAAAAATTTCTTTATTATTAGTATGTATTGAACCACCAATAATTTGATTATGCCCACTTAAATATTTAGTTGTACTATGCATTACTAAATCTGCACCATATTCTAAGGGTCTTAAGAAAACTGGAGTTGAAAAAGTTGCATCTACACCAAATAATAAATTATTTGATTTAGCAATTTTATTCATAGCTTCTAAATCTGTTATTTTTAAAAGAGGATTTGTAGGTGTTTCTACCCATAATAATTTTGTATTAGATTTTAAGGCTTCTTCTACTTCATAAGGATTAGAAGTATTTACATATGTAAATTCTATACCATAATGGATTAAAACATTATTAAAATGTCTTGATACACCTCCATATACATCATCAGAACAAATAACATGATCACCTGATTTTAATATTTTTAATACACTATCAACAGCTGCCATACCACTTGAAAAGCAAACTCCATATTTAGCTCCTTCAATTTCAGCTAAATGTTCTTCTAATAATTGTCTAGAAGGATTTGCAGCTCTTGTATAATCAAACCCTTTATCAACACCAACCTCTTCTAGAACATAGGTTGCTGTTTGATATATTGGTGGGACTACTGCTCCGGTAGTCTTGTCAGGCTTAGTAGATGCTCTTACAACTTTTGTATCAAACTTCAATTCTTACTCCTTTCATATAAAAATATAAACATATAATTCTTTTTTAATTTAGATAAAATTTTCTAATAAATAATTAGAAAAATCTTCATAATCATTTTTCATAAATAATGATTTTTTTTCTTTATCTAACACATCATTTAATCTATCAGGAACTTTAATTTTCTTATTTATTTCTGGCTCAATTATATCTAAAAATTTACTCGGATGAGCAGTTCCTAGAAAAATACCATTAAAACTATTATCATATTTAGCATAATTTTNTAANCCAAGTAGACNAACGGCACTATGTGGATCTAANATATATTTAAAATCATTTAGAATTTTTTTAATTATANCNATTGTTTTATNATCATCATAACTCCAACTAAACATATCTTGCTTTANATTNTCTGAATTTTTATATATATCTAATATCCTTTTGATATTACTAGGGTTTCCAACATCCATCGCATTTGATATTGTTTGAATTGTTTTATATGGTTTATAAANACCATTTTCAATAAAGTCNGGGACTGTTTTATTTTTATTAGTTGAAGCAATAAATTTTGCAATAGGCAATCCCATTTTTTTAGATAATAAACCAGCTGTTACATTNCCAAAATTTCCACTAGGNACTGATATAACTACATTNTTTTTATTTTTAACTTTTGAATATGCATTGAAATAATAAAATGTTTGAGGAATTAANCTAGCAATATTAATAGAATTTGCTGATGATAAATTAATCTTTTTCTTTAAATTTAANTCAAGAAATGCTTTTTTTACCAANGCTTGACATTCATCAAAACTTCCATCAATTTCTAAAGCAAATANATTNNNNCCTANGGTTGTTAATTGTTTCTCTTGNATATAACTAACTTTTCTACTTGGATAAAGTATAATAACGTTTATACCTTCNACATTATAAAACCCATTAGCAACAGCACTTCCTGTATCTCCAGAAGTTGCAACTAAAATATTTAATTCTTTATCTTTATTTGCAACGACTTTTTCCATTGTTCTTGCCATAAATCTTGCACCAAAATCTTTAAATGCTAATGTAGGCCCATGGAAAAGTTCTAAAATTTGAATATTATTAAATATATTAACTAATGGAGAATCAAAAGTTATTGAATAATCAATAATCTCCTCAATATCTGAGTTTTTAAAGTCTTGATTTAAATAACTATTAGCAATGACATAAGAAATATCTTTTATATTTAAAGATGATATACCTTTAATTAACTTAGAATGATCAGGTATAAACTCTGGCATATAAAGGCCATTATCTAAGGGCATACCTTCCATCAAAGCTTCCTTAAAAGACACTTTATTACTATTATTATTTGTACTATAAAATTTCATTAGACTTAAAGAATAGTAATACCCGTTGTATTTATTTTTGATAAATAACTATGATATGAAATTGAATGTGAGTTGAAGACTCTTTCCATTCCTAATAATATCCTTTTTGAATTTTCATAATTTTCAGATATTGAAAAAATTGAAGGGCCAGAACCTGATATAGAACATCCAATAGCTCCATTAACCAAAGCATTTTCTTTAACTTCATCATAATGCGGAATTAATTTTGATCTCACTGGTTCAACAATATAATCTTCCATAGATGATTTAATTAGATTAATATTATCACTTGTAAAACC
The DNA here is from genome assembly GCA_002705605.1 of Fidelibacterota bacterium. Lineage (GTDB taxonomy): Bacteria > Fidelibacterota > Marinisomatia > SCGC-AAA003-L08 > D37C17. Next base: position 12,695 of record PAJD01000038.1, read on the forward strand.
ATAAACTAATGAAGCAATATTTCCCCATTGTTTTACAGCATCTTTTAATTTAATATTTTCAGGAAGTAACTCTCTCGCCATTTTTGTACTAATTTTTATCTCAGGATGAATAATAGAAAAGTAATAATCACCTACCGGAACATTTATTAATTCTAAAGGATTTGTACTTTTTATTATTACAAATCCACCATTAATACAAGGACCTATATTATCAGCATGAGGTGTTTTNGAAGATATTTTTTCTCCTTCTAATGCATATTTAACAACTTCCTCTTTTGATAGCTTATTGTTTAATAATTTATTTATACCATATGTAACACCAGCTGCTGTTGCTGCACTTGAACCTAATCCTCCACATAAAGGGATACCTTTTTTTATATTGATTTCAAAACCAAAATCTAAGCAATAATCTTTAATAATCATTAAAGCAGGAATTCCTCCAGTATTCTGATTTGGTATTACAGGGATATCTGAAAATGAAGATTTAATTGAATTTATTACAACTTCTCTACTAGATATTTTTTTTATTTCAATTTCATCATAAGGAGCGTCTAAACAAATCCCCAGAACATCAAAACCACATGCAATATTTGCAATTGTAGCAGGAGCATGTAGTTTTATAGAATCCATTTTATATCCTAGACAACTTCACCTAAAGTTGCTAAACTATTTGCTCTAGCCCTTTTTAATAAAGATGTTTGTCCATCTACAATATTTTTTCCAAGCCAAGTATTTAATGCATCATGCTGCAATGCTCTGCCATATGAAAATGTTAAATTCCAAGGCATATCATTCTTATACTTATCATTCATTTTTTGTAAATGTGATGTAGCAAGATCACTGCTTTGTCCTCCGGATAGGAAAGCTATCCCAGGAACTTCTGCTGGAACATTTTCTTTCAAACATTTATAAGTCATTTCAGCAACTTTATCAGCATCTGCTTGAGAATCACAATCTAAACCTGAAATAATCATATTAGGCTTTAATACAATACCTTCAAGCATAACATGATTCAATAACAATTGTTCAAATACTACATTTAATGTCCTTTTGCTAATTTCATAACAAGTTTCTATTGTATGTGAACCATTCATTAATACTTCAGGCTCTACAATAGGAACAATATTTGATTCTTGACATAAAGAAGCATATCTAGCTAATGCATGTGCATTAGCATATATACATGCATCTGATGGAATATCATTATCTATAGTAATTACAGCTCTCCATTTAGCAAATCTAGCACCAAGATCATAGTACTCATTTAGCCTATCTCTTAAACCATCTAAACCTTCAGTTATTTTTTCATTTTTGAATCCTGCTAAATCTTTTGCTCCTTTATCTACTTTAATTCCTGGGATAATACCTTTTGAAGTTAAATATTCAACAAATGGAATTTTATCATCGCATGTTGTAGATTGTCTAAATGTCTCATCAAATAGTATTACTCCACTTATATATTCTTCTAAATTATCTGCAGTAAATAACATATTCCTATATTCATTCCTATTTTCATATGTCGAATCAATAGATATTGAATCAAATCGTTTTGAACAGGTAGGAGTACTCTCATCAGCAGCAAGTATTCCTTTTCCTTTTACAACCATTTTAGTTGCAATATCTCTTAATTGTTTTTCATCTCTCATGAATATCTCCTAATAAAATATGTTAATTGTGATACCATATATTAAAAACATATTAACTCTTTTATATAACATTTTTTTATTTAATATATATAAATTAAATTTAATTATTCAAATGTCAAATTATTCTAGATATATATGGTTTAATGGAAAATTAACTAATTTTAATGATGCTAAAATCCATGTATTATCACATTGCATTCATTATGGNAGTGCAGTTTTTGAAGGAATAAAATGTTATAANACTGACAANGGTCCTGCAATATTNAAACTCANAGAACANATGGAAAGANTTCATNAATCAGCAAATGCTTTTAAAATAAATATTCCATTTGATGTTAACACNTTATGTGATGCANCTATTGAATTAGTTAAAAAAAATGAAGTACAANATTGTTATTTAAGACCAATNGCNTATTATGGTTTTGATACCCTTGGTGTTCATCCTAAAAATTGTCCAGTAGAAGTAGCAATTGCAACATTAAACTGGGGNGCATATGTTAGTAAAGAAGCCTTAAAAAAAGGTGCAAANATCACAATAAGTCCATGGAAAAAATATAAATCAAATGCTTTTCCNGCTAGTACAAAAGCNGCAGGACCATATTTAAATTCAATGCTTGCTGTNCAAGANGCAAAATCNAGAGGTTTTGATGAAGCATTATTATTNAATGAAGANAATAGNATTGCAGAAGGTTCTGGTCAAAATATTTTTTTAATAAAAAANNNNACCTTNTATACNAATGATGAATCATCTAATATTCTACTTGGNATAACAAGATCAACTNTATTCCAGNTAATTAAAGACTTAGGNTATAATTANGAGATAAAACCTCTATCTCAAGATGATTTATTTTCTGCTGATGANATTTTTTACTGTGGNAGTGCTTCTGANGTTACTCCAATCAGACAGATTGATAATCATATTGTNGGANATGGTAAATCAGGANAAATNACTNTNNAAATTCAAGAAAAATATTANAATATTGTCAGAGGNAAAGAANANNAATANCATAAATGGTTATCATTTGTTAATTAACCACTCTTTCATTCAACTTTCTGAATTCTAAACATATTCGTTGAGCCTGATATACCTACNGGNACTCCTGCAGTCATAACAAAAGTCTGACCATTTNTTATAAACTTATTATCCAATAGAATTTGTTCTGCATTTATAAGCATCTCATCAGTAGATAGATATTCTTGAGATTGTATTGGTGTTACTCCCCATAATAATGATAATCTATTACATACATTNATATGAGGAGATAAGGCATATATACTTATCTTTGGTCTAAAGAAAGAAACAATTTTCGCTGTAGAACCTGATTCTGTCATAACAACAATTGCATCTACTTTTAAATTATTTGAAACTGTATTAACAGCTTTTCCAATTGCATACTTTGAATCTTGCTTATACTTATGATCAATCTTTTCATATTGAATATTTTCATTCTCAATATTTAAAATAATATCATTCATCATTTTCACTGTCTCAACAGGAAATTCTCCAACTGCAGTTTCTCCAGAAAGCATAACAGCATCAACATTTTCATAAACTGAATTTGCAACATCATTTACCTCAGCTCTTGTAGGTAAAGCACTAGAAATCATAGATTCTAAAATCTGAGTTGCCACAATTACAGGTTTATTTAATTCTTTACATTTTGAAATAATATTTTTCTGTAAAATTGGTAGCTTATATATAGGCAACTCAACCCCGAGATCACCTCTAGCAATAAGGATTCCATCAAATTTATCAATAATTTTCTCCAAATTATTTATAGCTTCAGGCTTTTCAATTTTAGCAATAATAGGAATTTTAGATTTTCCTTTATTTATTTCATTAAAATCATCTATATCTTTTGGCGACCTTACAAATGATAATGCAAACCAATCAACTTTATATTTAATTCCTAGCTTAATATCTTTAACATCCTTTTTAGTTAATGAAGGAATTTTTAATTCTACACCAGGAAAATTCACACCTTTATTAGGTTCAATAGAACAATCTGATGTAGCTTTAATTTTAACGATATTATTTGATATAGAAATAATTTTAAAACTTATCTTTCCATCATCAATCTTAACAAATGAATTTATAGGGTTACTATTACTTTTAAAATTGACATCCATACTTATTGGGATATCATTCATTTTTGAAAAACCCAAAGTATAAACATGACCTTTAATAATATTAATTTCATCTTCTTTTAAAGAAGTTAAATCAGTTCTTATTTTAGGACCTGATATATCCATTAGTATACCAGTAAATTTATTTAACTTAGAAGACTCTTGTCTTATAATATCAATAATATTTTTCAAATCGTCCTCTTTATATAAATGAGCCATATTCAATCTAGCTAAATTCATTCCATTTTTTATCATTTTTGAAATAATATGCGGATGATTTGATGAAGGTCCTATTGTTGATATAATCTTTGTTTTTTTAATCATTACAATTTTATTCCTTAATATTTTTTACCATTTGGCATGCACCTACCATTGTTGATAATTCACGCAACTTACTCCTCGCAATAATAATTTGGTTAACATTATATGATGGTGAATACAATTTGATTTCAGAAATCATTGATTTACTAAAACAATCAAATGCTTTTGAAAGACCACCCCCTATAGAAATAATTTGAGGATCTATCATATTAATAACATGAGATAAAACTTTACCTAAATTTTTTCCAAATTCATTATATATAATTTTAGCTTTTTCATCACCGTTGTGATAAAGTTCTTCTACTTTTACTGGGCTTAATCTTTGACCATACAAATCTTCTGATTTATTTCTAATAAATTCAATACATGCATTTTTTTCTGCAATACCCCATTCAAAAGGAGACAATCCATATTCCATTGCCATCCCATTGCCACCTGTGAAAATTTGATTATTTATTATCAACCCAAAACCTAATCCTGTTCCTAAAGTAACACCTAAAACAACATCATTTTTTTTATAACTTAAAAGCCACTCTCCAAGCGCAAATAAATTCGCATCATTTTCTATAAAAGTATCTATTCTTAATTTTTTTGTTAAATCATAAGTAATATGATAGTTCTTAAATATTTTAAGGTTAGGAGTATCTAATATTATTCCTTTTTTTGGATCTAATGGCCCTGGAGCTCCAACACCAAGCCCCAAAATATCAGTTTTAGAAATATTTACAGAATCAATCAAATCATTAACTTGCTTAACTATAGCATCTACAACATCATTTTTTGATTTATAAAACCTTATCTTATCTTTTTTTGAAATTGCCACTTGATTCAGAGAATCAGTAAAAATTCCAGAATTAAAAGTTGTTCCACCAATATCAATTGATACTATATATTTCATATTTTTAACGATTTGATTTGTATTAACTTAATACATTTTTTGACAAACAAACATTTAAATTAATTGAAATATTATTAATAAATTTTATAAGCTAAAAACAAGGAACTTTATGAATAATGATTTGGATTATAAAAATGTTACTAATGTGATAAAAAATGATGCAATAAAACTACCTAATATCGTTTTATCTGACAGACAATTATGTGACTTAGAACTTATATTAAATGGAGGTTTTTATCCTTTAACTTCTTTCTTATCAAAAAAAGACTACGAATCTGTACTTAACAATATGAGATTAGANAATGGAAAACTATGGCCTATTCCAATTATTTTAGATGTAAATAAAAAAGATATAGATTCAAATATTAAAATAGANAGTAAAATTGCTCTTAGAGATAAAGAAGGTTTTTTAATTGCNATATTAAATGTTAAGGAAATTTGGAANCCTAATAAAACNGAAGAAGCTAAATCTGTTTATGGAACTGATAATNTTAATCACCCAGGTGTTTCACANNTATTTAATAAAACCAATGATTACTATATTAGTGGACCTATTGAAAACGCNGTATTNCCNCATCATTATGATTTNCAATTATTAAGACATACTCCTAATGAGTTNAAAAATCAATTTGATAAACTTGGATGGAAAAAAATCGTAGCATTTCAAACTAGAAATCCAATGCATAGAGCTCATAAAGAAATTGCATTTAAGGCAGCAATAGAAAATGATGCAAATCTTCTTATCCATCCAGTTGTNGGNCAAACAAAAGAAGGAGANNTTAATCATTTTACAAGAGTTAGATGTTATCAAGAAATATTAAATNACTTCCCNAAAGGAACAACTGCACTTAGTCTTCTTCCNCTCGCAATGCGAATGGCAGGACCAAGAGAAGCTTTATGGCATGCAATTATACGTAAAAATTANGGCTGTACTCATTTAATCATTGGGAGAGATCATGCNGGTCCAGGAAATGATGAAAATGGNGAACCTTATTATGGNCCCTATGATGCTCAAGAATTATTAGTCAAACATGAAGAAGAAATTGGNATTAAAATGGTTCCATTCAAGATGATGGTATATGTTAAAGAAAAAAATCAATACTATGAAATTAATAAAGTACCTGACAATTGCAGNTCACTTAATATATCAGGAACCGAATTTCGTGAAAANCTTGAAAATGGTGATGATATACCTTCNTGGTTTTCCTATCCTGAAGTTGTTAAAGAATTAAGAAAAGCATATCCTGAAAAAACAAAACAAGGATTTACATTATTTTTTACNGGTTTATCGGGTTCAGGAAAATCAACTATTGCTAATGGAGTATTATCAAAACTTCTTGAAAAAGGGACAAGAAAAACAACTCTTTTAGATGGTGATATTGTAAGAACACATCTTTCAAGTGAACTTGGTTTTTCAAAAGAACATAGAGATATCAATGTTAAACGTATTGGTTATGTTGCAAGTGAAATAACTAAAAATGGTGGTATTGCTATCTGCGCACCTATAGCTCCATTTGAAGAACCTAGGAATGAGAATAAAAACTTGATTTCTCAATATGGAAAATATTTTGAAGTATATATTTCAACATCAGTTGAAGAATGTACAANAAGAGATACAAAAGGCCTTTATGCAAAAGCGATTTCTGGGGAGCTAAAAGGTTTTACTGGCATAAATGATCCATATGAGATTCCAAAAAATCCAGATTTAAAAATTGACACTGAAAACATGACACCTGAAGAGTCAGTGCAAGAAGTAATCTTGTTTTTAGAAAAACAAGGATTAATCGACTAATTGAATTATACTAATCTTTTAAAATCTATAATAGAAATATCCTATTTGGCTGGGGATAAAATTTTAGAAATTTATAATGATAATAATTATAAATCTTCTATTGAAATTAAAAAAGATGCGTCTCCTCTAACGATTGCAGATAAAGCTTCAAATACTGTTATTGTAGATTCATTAAAAAAAATAACTAATGAAATCCCAATATTGTCTGAAGAAGAAAAGGAAATTGATTACTCTACTAGGAAAAAATGGAATCGTTTTTGGCTTGTTGATCCATTAGATGGAACAAAAGAATTCATAAATAGGAATGGAGAATTCACTGTAAATATTGCATTAATAGAAAATAATACTCCTATAATGGGAATTGTATATTCTCCAGTTAAGGAAAAGCTCTGGTACGGGTTAAAAGATCACGGTTCTTTTATTATAAATAATAAACAAAAGCCCATTAAAATTTCAAAAAAAGAGCCATCAAATGGAACTATTAAAATTGTTTCTAGTCGCTCGCATGCTAATAATGAAAAATTAAAAAACTATCTTAAACAATTTGAAAAATATGAACTTGTAAATATGGGTAGTTCAATAAAGATGTGTTTAGTTGCCGATGGAACTGCTCATTATTATCCTAGATTTGGACCTACCATGGAATGGGATACGGGAGCTGCTCATGCTGTTGTTAAATATGCCAATGGTAATATTTATAATATTGATACTAATGAAGAATTAATCTACAATAAAGAAAATCTTTTAAACCCAGGATTTATAGTTAAATAAATGAAACAAAATCTTACATTTTTTTTTNAAACCTTAAACTAATAAGATAATAAATTATAATATGAAAAAAATTCTATATANATTATTATTTTTAGCTAATTTTGTTTATGCTGATTTATTAAAACCTGAAAATAATGCTGAATTAAATTATATCCATGTACTTTTTGAATGGGAACAAGTCTATGAATCTGAAAGCTACAATTTTCAATTAAGCACAGACCAAACATTTAATAATATTATAGTAGACACCATTGATGAAACAACTTTGTATATTCATAAAACAGATATAGATTGGAATTCAGAATACTTTTGGAGAGTTAGACCTCAATTCAGCGATGAATCATTTGGAGATTGGATTGGTACAAATTCATTTTCAACGGGCTTATCAATTTCAAACGCTTATTCAATAAATTATAATGATGATGACTATTCAGATGGAGTTACGATTTTCAGCTCTTTTTTTAATTATTACAGCGCAATAATTGATNAACAAGGAAATGAAATTTGGAATTCTGCTGATACTGATATAGTTTATTATAATACAGATTATAATGGACAACTTCTAGGCTGCTATGTAAATAATGATTTAGAACATTATCTTCCTGGAATTGAATTTTCTTTAGATAATCAATATATATGGGAAGAACCAAATGATTACTTTTTACATCATGAACTTATAAAACTTCCAAATGGAAATTATCTTGGTCTAATAGAAGATATCCAAATAGGTCCTATACCCTACGGACCATGGACAACACTATTTCAAGCATTAGGTTATCAAGCGAATGGCTTCACTCCAGAATTTCCATGGGTTGGTGATAAAATTGTAGTTTGGGATAAAGATACTAAAGATATTATTTGGGAATGGAGTACATTTGATTATTACAGTACCAATGATTATGATACAATTAGTGATACATGGTTCCAAGCTGCAACTCTAGGAAGATTTGATTGGACACACTCAAATGCTCTTGATTATGATTGGTCTTTTGATTCTAATTCAATAGAAAAAGTTTATTTATCTGTTAGACACTTATCTAGAATATCTAAAATTGATTATAATACTAAGGAAATAGATTGGAATATTGGACTTGAGATGCCCTCTGGAGATACAATACTAGGAAATGATTTAAAATTTAGTTTTCAACATAGCCTTCATAAGAATAATTCATATCCATCCTGTTTTGCAACATTAGACAATGGAAATATTAGTGAACAAATTCTTGGTACAGATTATCCAACTACACGTGCATTACTATTATGCTATGATGAAAATATCGATGATGAACCATATATTCAATGGGAATATTCTTTACCTGAAAATTATTTTGGTTTTGCTTCAGGCAATGTTCAAATACTAAATAATGGAAATTTCTTAATTACTACTGTTGGAGATGGAGGTTCAGTACTTGAAATTGACTATGATAAGAATATTGTTTGGGAGGGTAAATTGAACTTACAATTACCTAATGGGGCGGTATACAGAGCAAATAGAATTCCAGGATTATATCCTAATAACTATAGTGTAATATTAAAAGAATATACGAGTGATATAACCGCGAATACAATGACTACAAATAATGGTAACTATTACACTGACTATAATCATGTTCAGCTATCCATCTATGATGAAGGTGAACTAATAAATAATGAATCAAACTTTGAAATAACAGTTGATTTTGAAAATGAAATAGAAGAAACTGGAAACTGCTTAATAAATGATAATATATGCCATTCCGGAATATTTAATACAAGTAATTCTAATTATGTTAATATTGAAATTATTCCAGATAACAATCAAAATCTAAAAAAGAATTTCACTATTTTTTTTAATAATAGCTCATGTGAAGGTTCTATAGATTGTGCTGGCATTTGCGGTGGTGATTCAACTATTGATTGTAATGATGAATGTGGTGGCTCAGCTATTGAGGATCAATGCGGTATATGTGATGGAGACAATTCAGTGTGTTCTGATTGTGCTGGTATCCCAAATGGAAATGCCGTTCTTGATGAATGTGGTGTCTGCGATGGTGATGGGAGTACATGTCAAAACTGTAATGAAGGATTTACATATTACGAAACAGTACCTAACTCAACTATATTACTTGATGGTAGTTATTGTTTTAACAATAATGATTTAAATGCTTTAAATGATATTATAACAGAAAATTCTCTGAATGTAAACTCCCCTATTTATTTAGGCTCTCAAAATTGGGTTAATGGAAGAATTACAAGACTAGAAGTAGGAAATTATTATCAAGGTGGCCAAGTAACCTTAACAACATTACCTGAATCAATTAATCAGATGACTCAACTAAGTGTTTTATATGCAAATTATAATCAGTTAACTGAACTCCCAAGCAATATAACAAATTTAGAGAATCTATTTTTCTTAGTTTTATCATTTAATGAAATTACAAGTTTACCTGAAGAAATTGGGAATTTAGAAAACTTNTACTGGCTTGACATGGGATACAATGAATTAGAATCATTACCACAAAGTATTGGAAATCTTGAAAACTTAGTTTATCTATGGATTTTTAATAACAATTTATCTTCTCTTCCAGATTCATTTTGTAATTTAAATGTAAATTGGAATTCTGATGATTATTCTTTTCTTCCTTATTTTGGATCAGGAGGTAATCAATTATGTNNTAATCTTCCAGAATGCATTGAATCTAGTCCTAACCTAAATAGCTCTATAGATCCTTTATATTATTCATTTGAAATTACTACAGATCAAGATTGTGANNNNTCNTGTGTTACAATGGATTTAAATCTGGATGGAACAATAAATATTGTCGATGTTATTGCTACAGTTAATATAATTATTGAAAATATCGATGCTACTGAAGATGAATTATGTGCTGGCGATACTAATAGTGATGGAACAATAAATATTGTTGATGTTATTAGTATTGTTAATTTTATCCTTGATTAAAATCTAAGCAAACAAGATGCTACTGAAAGCCCTGCTCCTGTTCCAATAAAGTATATTAAATCACCTCTTTTAATTTTATCTTGTTCATAAGCAAGAGCAAGAGCAAGAGGCAACGAAGCTGCTACACAATTCCCTGTTTTATCAATTATATTTACAACCTTATCATTACTAAAACCACCGTATTTACTATATGCTTTAACAGCTAAACCCGATGCCTGATGAGGAACAACTAAATCAATATCATTTATATTTAAATTATTATTTTCTAAATCCAATTGGATTTGATTATAAACTGTTTTTCTAGCCATTTTATAAATCATTGGTCCATTCATTGTAAATAAATTATCCGAAAAGCTTGTTTCTTTATCATGAGGATGAAGATTTGTCCCTCCACCTCTTACTTCAGTTAAGTGTGAACCTTCAGGATATGTATTCATTGCAAAATCTAACATACATGACTCTTCATCATTTAATGATCTCTCAACTAATACAGCGGCAGCAGCATCTCCAAGAAGTGCAGCACTTTCTGGTTCATTAAAGTTCCTCCCCCTTGCACCTCTATCCGAAGATACAATTAAGATTTTTTTATAAGTATTTTGAGAAATAAAATTTGCTGCAGTGTTTAAAGCTACTAAAAAGGATAAACAAGTCGAATGTATAGTAAATGACGGAATACCTTTAAACCCAAGCTCTTTTTGAATAAATACAGACGTATCAGGTATAACTTGTTTTCCAACACCTGAAGCATTAAGAATTAAATCAGGAACTTCATTTTTTAAAGCTAATTTAGAAGCTTTTGCTCCCATTAAATCAACATCAATATTTGAAACTCGTCTCTCTTTCACACCGGTTCTTGAAATAATCCAATCTACTGATTTTCCAATTTTAGGAGCTAATTCTTCAGAAGTTTCTATATTTTCTGGTAAATAATATCCTATTCCTGAAATCTTTATTTTCATGCTTAAAAATTATAGGTAAGCTGAGTTCTAAATGATGAAAAATCTTCCATAGAATTAAAACGATACAAATCTCCTAAAGAAGAATCTCCATTGATTTTATTAAACCCTACAAGTCCCACAAGTCCACTTCCAAAATCAAATTCTGATTCAAATGCAAAAATATGGCCATTCCCTTCATCTAAATCTTGAACTAATGTTAACGATAATTTTAAATCATTATCCATTAATAATTTTTCTAAGTTAATAAATGTTAATTTTTTTGATAATATAGAATAAGGTGCTCCCATTCCAGGCAAAAATAAGTCTTCACTATCAGCATTAGATATATCTATCTGAATATTAGGTAATTGAACATTACCTGGCAAATCATATTCAGTTAATAAATTAGTATATTCTTTAATATCATATTGAAAATATTGAATGTTAACTTGGTAATTATTAGGCAATGGTAACTCAATCTGGAATATTCCCTGCATATATTTAGCATCTTCTTTAAATGGATAAATACAATCTATATAAACTGTCTCACCATCATCATTAGTCATAGCACACTCTTCATCATCTGCAGTTAAAATATTATAATTATCTGTTTCTGCTTGGACATCAATTGAATATGGAGCAGATAAAAATGAATCATTATCATTTCTATCAAAAGATCTAAAAAAGGTAATATCCGAACGTACAGTAAAATCATTAAATAAAGCAACAAAACCCAAATTATTTGCCTCAGTTAGCCTGTAGGAATATTTTATTTCAGTTTGTGGATTTATACCACTTGTTCCAAATTGATAAAGTGCAAAACCTGATACATTAAAAACTCTATCATATGCTCTAAAATGAGATAAAGTAAAATCAAAATTTTGCAATGATTTCTGCAAATATATCCCTGATTCATAAGGATTATTCACTGATAAAAACTGTCCTTCTTTAGGAGAGACAGGTAATGACAATGGATATTCTGGGTCATCAATTGGAAATCTGCTTGTATTATGTAGTGGAGATACAATCCCTGCAACTTTCCAATCATTCTTTAGGTAAAAATCAAAAGAAGCTGAATAAACACCTAGCTTTCTTTCTTGAGTACCATTTAACAAATAATAATAATCATATGGGCTTATATTATCTATAGGAGAATTTTCATCAGCACTTCCCCAAGTATATCTTTTTTTACCAAAACTAAATTCTCCATTATCTAAATAATATGTAATATATAAATCTCTTAGAACTAGATTGAAATCAGTAGGGTTATCATCAAATGAAAAATCTGTATCTAATCGAGGTCTATATTCAAGTGCAAATTGTCCATTAATATCTAAATTATCTCTTTGATGATAAACATTAAGATTTAATAATCTAAACGGAATATTAACTATATTACTATTAGATAATCTTGACATAAAATAATACTCAATGTTTCCATTTACAGTAGTATTTTGACTACCGATTAATACAGACAATATAAAAATACTCAATAACTTATTTTTCATTAATTCTCCTCTAGATTTTCAGATAAATTACTTAAAACTTCATTACCATGCCTTACCCAAGCTTTCGATAATGCCCAACTAGGAAAATCACCTAAAAGTTCTCCATTCCATATATATGAGACTTCAGTTAAATGCTGATTAATTGGTGATAATCTCCATTCACCTCTTGCATTTATTAATCGTATATAATCTAAATCAACTATTTGATTTAGGCTATCATTTGTAGCAAATGCATAAACGATATCATTTCCATCAATAATTCTTTTAAATTTAACGATATATTCTCTATCTGTAAATGGAAAAGGATAATCAATCCTAATATGTGCTATATCATTTTTATCTTTAGTAGAATAGATGACTGAATCTAATATTTTATAATAATTATTAACATCTTCTATTATAGGTAAAATATCTTTAATTGAAAATGGTAAATTTGTTTTTGCTTTACACCAAGGAAAATCACTTTCAAAATGACCAATCCAAATATTATCTTCTTGAAGTATATTCCAAGAATCAAAATTTTTACTAGGAACTCCACTAAACAATATAGAATTTAATAAAATACTAATTAATAAATGTCTCATAATATTTTTTACAATCTTGTTCAATTTTGTCTTTTGTTAAACCAAATTTTGATAAATCATACTTATGCTTACTTTTATAAGCTTTCTGATTATTTGATGTTTCTTTAATAATAGATTTTAAACTTGATGAATTACTGTGATTTGTAAATATAATTATTTTATCCATTAATAAATCAAAATCATTCATCATAGAATTAAAGTTTACTATTAAAACTTTATCCTTATTAATCTTATTATTTGACCAGTCTCTCTCAAATCTTAACAACAACTCAACTAGACCTCTATATAAATTACCAATGAACCTATCTCGTTTATCTTTTGGTTTATTCCAAAAACCAAATTTTTTATCTAATACACCAGTAACAAGGCTTAATCCAGATGGAATTACATCTACTGGGTTTCTTACCATATATAATAATCTTGAATCTGGATATCTTTCTTGAAATTTCGGACAATTTGCGCTTACTGAGAATAATTTAGCAACAATTCTATCATTATTAGAATTTATTAAAATTCTTTTCCAAACAGACTCTAACCAATTAAAGTCTCTTATAGAATTATCTCTTATTTCAGGATCAACCCAATCAAACAAATCTTTTTCAGACCATGATAAAAAAAATCCATATAAAAAAAATCCATCAAAGAACCTAAATAGCATACCNACATCATCGGTTTCGACTGAAGACAAACTTGTCTTATGAGCAGCTGTTGAATGNTGTTTAGCAGGACTAATAAATTCCAATAATGGCAAAATGGGTTTCAATAATTTTTGCAGAATAATAGANGGATAAATCATTTGCCAAAGCTGAGAACCTTGACCAAATCCATTATTNACCAAAAATCTTTGTAAAAAAGTTGTTCCTGATCGAGGATTTCCAACAATTACTATAGGANTTTTAATTGTATTTNANGATAANGAAAAATAAAAACATCTATCTAAACTCATAAATAAAAAAACAATGAATCTAAGAAGAAAAAAAATGGGNAATAAAATGAAAGGTGATATCCATTTTCCAAAAATTTTACCCATAATAGAATATACAACNACTATTCTTTTAAATATTGAAATATGCATATGTAAAATTACATNATNATTACAAACATAANAGTATATAAAACGTAACTATTTATTACAACCAATTACATTTAATAATTATATATTTTTTATAATATTATTTAAACTTACAATAAGTAAATATAAGGGAAATATGATTAAAGCACTTTTTATAACATTTTTATTACAACTAATAATATCACAAGATGTTTTTGAAGGATATGTTTTATATACTCCACAAGGTGGGGGTGGNCCAGGTGGNGGTGGAAATTCAAATCAAACATCTTATTTAAAAGATACTAGTGGTTCAACTTTTAATTCATGGAATCATTCAAATGGACCAGCAAGNATGCCTTATTTACATCCAGGAGATGAACCTGGATTTGAAAATACTTTGTTATATTATCCTTGCAGAGTTAATAATCCAACAATGGAATCTGGAGGTGTTGGTGGTAGAGTAGAAATATATAATTGGGCAGGTGATTTACTTTGGTCTCATGAAGTATCANATCAAACATATCAACATCATCATGATATTGANGTTTTNCCAAANGGTAATATNATTTTAGTNGCNTGGGAAAGAAAATATCAATCTGAATGGAGCTCTTATGGTAGGACTTCTGTAAATAACTCATTAAATCAAATGTGGTCAACAGCAATATTTGAAATTGAACCAAATTTAGAAACAGGTGAAGCAACTGTAGTTTGGGAATGGCATTTATGGGATCACTTAGTACAGGATAGGGGGACACAATACGATGCTACCTATGGAACTATTTCTGAACATCCTGAACTTATGGATATAAATTGTAATTCTGTTGGAAGTAATGGTGGCCCCGGTGGAAACGCAAATGGTGATTGGATGCATATAAATGCAATAGATTACAATGCGGATTTAAATCAAATAGTTATGTCTTCAAGGCATATGGGNGAAATATATATTATTGATCATAGTACTACTACTGAAGAAGCTGCTTCACATTCTGGAGGTAATTCAGGTATGGGTGGTGATTTTTTATATAGATGGGGAAACCCTGCAAATTATGATAGAGGGAATAGCTCTGATCAAATACTAGATAGTCAACATAGTGTTAATTGGATTCCTCNGGGATATCCAGGTGAAGGAAATCTGATATTATATAATAATCGACACACTAATAATAATTCAGCTGCTTTAGAATTTTCTACCCCTATCAATACGAATGGTACTTATGATTTAGAAAACAATCAACCCTATGGTCCTGAATCATGGGAATGGTTATATCAAAGTAATTTTTTCTCAGATGTTCAATCTGGAGCTTTTAGACAACCAAATGGTAATACATTAGTAACTGTTGCAGATGACTCTTATATGTTTGAAGTAACATCCGATGGAAATGTTATATGGACCTACACTCATCCTGGTTCACAAAATCAAATGGTTGCTAGAGCACAAAAATATGGTTATGATTATTTTGATACCCAAGTACTTTTGGGCGATTTAAATCTTGATGGATTGATTAATATATTAGATATAATCTCAACGGTAAACATCATCCTAGGTAATACTGATTATAATGAAAATGTTGATATGAATTCTGATAATATAATTAATATTTTAGATATCGTTAGTTTAACAAATATTGTATTAGGTACACCTTAATCTAGTCATCAAAACTAATTTTTTCTTTAATTTTAACATCACCATCTTCAATTATTTCTCTCCACTCATTTCTAGAATTAAGTGATCTAATAACTGTGATAATAGAAATAAACAACAAGATTGCTATTGTCGAAAATTTTTGAATATTATTTTCTCTATCTATAAAAACAATTAATAAAAAAACAACAAACCAGGTTAACTTAATTATATAAGATATATATTTAGACATAAGTACTATTTTTTGCGGAAACGTGTGGGAATCGAACCCACCTTCCAGCTATTCACCAGAACAACGGCTTTGAAGACCGTGGTGTCCACCAGGAACACATTCGCTTCCATAACTACTTAATTTCAATAATTATTGAATCATAAAGACCAATTCTAGAAATTAATCTAACCTGCTCTTTTTTAGCTAATTTTAAAGAATCAAACAATCCAACCCTTACTGAATAAAAAATTTGTCCATTAACAGATACTTCTTCAATTCTTGATAAAAAACCTTCACCATTTAACATCTTTTTTTTATTTTTTGCTAATTCATAATTTTTAAATGAACCTATCTGAACAGAAAAATAATTTTTATCAATATTTTTTGATTTAACCTTATATGGATTTGAATTTTTCTTCATCTCAGATTCAAATAAATATTCATTAGAATAATCTAATTTGGGATACTTATCTTTAAAAATCCCAATATAATAACTTACAGTGTCTTTATGCCCTGCAATTAATAATGAATTTAAAAAATACGCAATTGACTTATCTAAATGTTGTGATTTAGTATATTCAAAAGGTATCTTTCTATACCACTCACTTGACTTTATATAAAGACCGCTAGAATAATAATATTCTGCAACTTTTACTACAGCATCATCTGCATATTCATTATTAGGATTTACTTTATAAAAGTTTTCAAAATATTCATTAGATTTTTTTCCATCATATTCTATTAGACCATTTAAATAATCATTTTCTGGATTATCTTTAGATAAAATATTGTATATAGAATTATAATATAAGCTTTCACTATTTTTATTACTTATATATTTATCTTTATAGATATAATTACCATCTAGAATATAATCGATAGATTCTTTTAATGATTTATCATCTAAAATAGCAAAACTAAATAAAATAATAAAAAATATATAAGCAAAATAATTATGAAATATCTTTATCATTGTCAAATAGCCATTTTATATCTGAATTTGAAGATTGATCGTTTATCATCTGATAAGCAGTATCTTTAAGAATGAATGATATAATATCATCAATATCATTCAAAGAGATATTTTGAGAGTTTTTTTGAATATTTAATTTAAATTTTATTAATTTAACTAATATAGAGTCCTTATTTTGGCTTAATGCCTTCTCTATTATATCTATAGCTTTATCTGTATTACCTTTATTTGAGTAATAATCAGCTAAAGCTGCTAAAATTTCTATACTATCAGGAAATTTTTCAGATAATTTATAGAAAATATCTTCTAACTCTGAGTATCTATCTAATGAAAATAATGCATCTTTTAATAGTGGAATAACAAACCATGATTGCTGAGGATTGATTTCTAAATAATGAATCCACATTGGAATCGCTTTTGACAATGTATCCTTTGCATCTGAAACATATTGATTATAATTATCTTTATCGCTAATACTATTCAAACCATTTTTTTCTAACTCAACAGCTTTATCATATATCAAGCTACTTTCTTTTGAATAAGTTTTACCTAAATAATAATAAGCAATAGCTAAATCATCTTCTATATTTAAAGCTTTTTCAAGTATTTCTCTAGCTTTGTCAAAATTATTATTTTCAATTTCTATTCTTGCATTTTGAATTTTATATAATGCTAATTTATGATTATCCCTATTACCTACCACATTAAAATATGTTTTAAGATATTCTGTAGCCTTCATCCAATCATTATTTTTTTTATATAAAGAAATTAAATGATGAATTGCCCACTCATTATCTTTTTCAATTTTTAATATTTTTTTAGCCTCTAAAATTGATTTATCTAAATTCTCTAATGAATAATAATTCATAGCTAAATTTTTATGTAATTCAATACTTTCATAAGTTGTCATTTTTTTTCTTAGTAACAAACTATTGTGTATTTTAAGTGCTTTAACAGCATTACCACCTTCTCTTAAAATTTGACCTAACCTTAAATAAGCTTTTATATTATTAGAATCTTCATCAATAATATTTTTAAAATTCTTATAAGCTGATATTCTTTTACCTGAAACTAGCATATCTAGTCCCTCAGCATACATTTCTCTTATATTATTAACTTTATGTGGTTTTAATTTTCTATAGTATAGAAAATAAATAGCTAAACCAATAATTGGGATTAAAAAAAGAATTGAAAACATAGATTATAAATCTTCTTCCATACTAATTTCATCTTTTATATCTATATCATCATCAATTGATTGATTTCTAAGGTTATCTAACTCATGATTTAATCTTCTGATTTTAGATTTTAAAGACATTATTTCTGATGTTTGAGAAATGATTTGATATAAAGCAATTAAGAACCCAATAAATACTCCCATAGAAACTGAAAGTAAAATTGCTTCCCAAACTTTAATCCCATCATTTGAGGGATCTATAGCACTTATATAAGGAATTTTTATTTTAATTGGCTCTTGATTTACTGTATTTAACTGATCCAGTTTAATAATAAAAAATATACAAGAGATTAAAATAATTGTAAAAAATATATATTTTAATAATTTCATGAAATTTGACCCCTATTATTAATGTTTTCACCAAACAAAGTGACACCTTTTGCATCTGTTATTAAAACATCTACAATATCTTTAATTTTTTCATCTGTTTTTTTTATAACAGTCCATATGTTTCCATCAGTTCTGCCTGACCAAAACAAATCAGACTTTTTACTATTTTTTTCTATTAATACTTTTTCTACTTTTCCTATTTTAGATTTATTAACCTTTAGCCTAATATTATTTTGTAATTCAATCAATTNCTCTAATCTTTTTTGTTTTATATCTTCATCTATTTGATTAGTATATTGCGCTGCCTTTGTTCCAGGTCTTGAAGAATATTTAAACATATAAGAAAAATCAAATTCAACTTGCTGAACTACTTCAAGTGTTTCATTAAAATCAAAATCATTCTCTCCAGGAAAGCCAACTATTATATCAGTAGTAATAGAACAGTTAGGAAGATATTCCTTTATAGTTTTAGCAAGATTTAAAAATTCTTCTTTTGTATATGTCCTGTTCATTGTTTTAAGAATTTTAGTAGAACCAGATTGTAATGGGAGATGAATATTTTTACAAATATTATCATATTTCTTCATTACCTTTAATAAATCTATATTAATATCTCTAGGATGAGGAGATGTATAACGAATTCTTTTTACACCTTCAATGTTAGCAACCCTTTCTAATAAAACAGGAAAATCACCACTAGGAGTTTTGTAAGAATTAACATTTTGACCTAATAAAGTTATTTCAATAAATCCTTGATTAACAGCTAAATTTATTTCTTCGACTATACTATTAATAGTCCTACTTCTTTCTCTTCCTCTAGTAAATGGAACTATACAAAATGTACAAAATTTATCACAGCCTCTCATTATAGAAACCCAAGCGTTAACTCCAGATTTCCTTGACGGAAACATGTTTTCATATACTTCGTATTTAGATAATTTAGTATCAACAATATGATCTATTTGATTATTCCTATCAAATATAATCTCCGATATTTTTCTATAAGAGTCTGGGCCTAATATTATATCAATATATGGTTTTGAACTTAATAATTCATTTTTTAAGTTTTGTGCCATACATCCAATAACACCAATTAATAATTTTGGATTATTTTTTTTTAAATAATGCAAACTATCCAATCTATTATGAACAGTTTCTTCTGCTTTTTCTCTTATAGAGCAAGTATTAAGTAAGATCAAATCAGCTTCTTCTATTTTTTCAGACCTAATGTAACCAATCTTCTCTAATTCACTACTAACTAATTCTGAATCTGAAACATTCATTTGACAACCATATGTTTCAATAAAATAAGTAAGAGAACTAATAGCTTTATTATTAGCTAAGCTAGATGATATATTTGAATTTTTCAGCATCTATAATGATAAATCAAAATAAAAGTCAGAGGGATCTAATCTTTTATTTTTATATTTAATTTCATAATGAAGGTGAGAACCTGTAGACCTTCCTGTATTTCCTACCGTTCCAATAAATTGACCTCTTTCAATTTTTTCACCTTTATTTACATTTCTTTTATGCAAATGTCCGTAACAAGTTACATATCCATTNCCATGATCAATTTCAATATAATTACCAAAAGAACCATAATATCTAGATGTTTTTACNATTCCATCAGCNGTAGCAATAACTTCTGTTCCTCTTTTAGCAGAGAAATCATCACCTTCATGTAATTTTTTTTTATTAGTAAATGGATCATATCTATATCCATATCCAGATGTCATTTTACTTTTATCTTGACTAACAGGCTTTATAGCAGGATAATGAGTAAAATAATTAAATTCAGAATTAGCTTTATCTTCAATTTCATTATAACTCAGTTTCCCTAAATTAATAGATCGTTGTAAAAANGAGATATTATTATTCAATTCAGATAAATCTATACTTTTTGGTAGTAAATACTCTANATCATTAAANTTATCATCTTTNTTAGANGAACTTCCNCCAACACCAAGNTTNCTAACATCNTCATTAATTTCNGGTAACTTTAATAANTTTCTTATATTATTATCTCTTATATTTAAAAGTTCAATTTCTTCTAACAACAAAGAAATCTTATTNCTTTGNTTATCAACAATCATNTGTAAATCTTTATTATNATCTTTATGGNTTTGAATTGATCTTAANGTNATGAAATTATTAAAATCTNTTGAAAAAAATANAATNGAGANAAACAATAAAAACAANAAANATGCNGATAAAAATAAAANNGACANTNTTTGAGAATTAATCTCTTTNACAGATGTCTTATCTTTATCAATAAGTATGAGTTTATATTTTTTAAANAAATTTAGCACTTATAAAATGAAATTTTAACCGAGTAAAAATTAACCATAAAAATATCNATTTCAAAGATTAAAATAGGAGAGAGATTTTTAATCAATTTTAGATTCTANNTTTTNAATATACNNCTTTAATTTATTAATATTTTTATTTATNCTTTGATATTCATCATCATAAGAAAAGTCAGATATCTTTTCNTTNTAATTTTTNNTTGANACATATTTACCTAATTTATAATACAATTTAAGCAAATCTAATTTNGTTTTTTCAATTTCTATTTTTTTTGAACTNAGATTTGAAACTTTNCGTGATTTNCTTTTTAATAAATTAANATATTTTATAAAAGTTTTATTCTTTTCTAAATCAACTTTAGATAAGTAANCTACAATTTTATCAATCTTACTCAACGTTAATTTGCCAAAGATTAACTATTTCTTCTAATTTTTTGAGATTNTCAAGGANATNATTNTTNAAAGGNGCATCTAATTTNATTACACCATAAGCATCTTTANTTTTATCAACTCTNCCAAGTAAATAACTTGCAATATTNATTTNATACTNNCCTAATAAAGANCCAATTTTTCCNACAACACCNGGAGTATCATTATTNATTANAAACAACATATTNCCTTCAGGATTTAAATCAATATTAAANCCCATAATATTAACCACTCTAATATGATTTTTATCAAAAACACTTCCAGAAATTTCAAAAATGCCATCTTCTGTCACAATCTCACATATAATTAAATTTAAGTATGCAACATCTTCTGTTTTATAACTATGAGATGATAAAACTCCCCTTTCTTTTGCTATGTAATCTGCATTAATCATATTAATTCTACTATCTACAATCCCACCTAGAACTGATTTTAATAAAACTGTAAGTATAGATTTACTATCTTCAGCTGAACCATAGCACGTAACATTAATATTTTTTATTGGTGATGATGATAATTGATATAATATACTTCCCATCTTTTCAGTTAATTTATAAAATGGAGCCATTCTTTTTAATAGGCTTGAATCTGAAACAGGAACATTTAAAACATTTAATAATTTTTCATTGATAAAATATTCAACCATTTGCTGACAAACACCAAGTGAAACTCCCTCTTTAGCCTCATAAGTAGATGCTCCTAAATGTGGAGTCAAAAGGATATTATCTGCAGTTAATAAATCATGCTCTTTGTCTATCGGTTCTTTAGAAAAAACATCTATTGCAGCACCTGAGATTAGACCATCATTTAAAGCTATAGCTAAATCTCTTTCATTAACTATTCCACCTCTTGCAACATTAATAATCTTTGAAGATTCTTTCATCATCTTCATTCTTTCTAAATCAAATAAATCCCTTGTAGCATCGTTTAAAGGCACATGTAAACTTATATAGTCACTATTCCTAGTCAACTCATCGATAGAAACAACCTTTATTTCAGTTTCATCAAAATGCTCTTGGCTTACATATGGATCAAAACCCAAAATATCCATTTCAAATGATAAAGCTCTTTTTATAACCTCTCTACCAATTTTACCTAATCCAACTACTCCTAGTGTTTTTCTTCTTAATTCATTACCTACTAATTTATGCCTATCCCAACTACCATTCATTAAACCCATATGTCCAAGCTGAATATTACGTGATAAAGCAGATATCATTGCCATAGTATGCTCCGCAGCTGAAACCGTATTACCATCTGGAACATTCATAACAACAACTCCATTTAATGTAGCAGACTCAATATCTATATTATCTGTTCCAACACCTGCTCTACCAATAATTTGTAATTTTTTAGCTTTTAAAATATGTTCTTTTAATATTGTAGTACCACTTCTAATAATCCAGCCATCGATATCATTCAAAACAAGAGAAATATCATCAATTGAATCATCTGGTTTATAAATAACTTCAAATGTTGATTTTTTTAATAACTCAATTCCTTTATCAGATAAAGGGTCTGTAACTAATATTTTAACTGACATAAAACCTCATCAAATACGTTTAAATATTCTTTCAAATCTTCCATATATATATTACCCATATGTGGGATTCTAAATACTTTTCCTCTTAAAGCACCATAACCCCGATCCATTCTAAAACCTTTTTTTAATAATATTTCATTAATACTATTTATGTCCCAACCTTTTATATTCTTAATACAGGTCAATGTATAAGACTCATAGTTTTCTTCAGGAAACAATTCTTGCCCGTTATTAAAGGCCCAATCTCTAGTGTACTTGGCCATTTCAATATGTCTATTCCATCGATTATTTAGACCTTCTTTTTTTATTATTTCAATTACTTTTTTAAGTCCAAACATATGCGGTATTGAAGGAGTTGTTGGTGTTTGTAATTTATTAATATATTTATCATACACTTCAACATCTAAGAAATAACCTTTATTTTCTATTGTTTTTGATGTATCTAAGAATCTTTCAGATACTGAACAAATCGAAAAACCAGCAGGTAAACCCCAAGCTTTTTGAGTTGAGGAAAGCAAAAAATCTATTCCTAATTTATCAACATCTATTTTAACTCCAGCCATTGAGCTTACAGCATCAACAAGCCATAGAACATCTGGATATTTTGATTTTAACAATTCAGATATTTCTTCAAGATTACTCATTACACCTGTTGATGTTTCATTATGAACCATAGCAAAAACATCATAATTCCCTGATGATAGATATTGATCTACATCATCTACTTTTATTCCATTCCCCCATTCATAATCAATAATATCTGTATTAAACCCACACATCGAAGAAGATAATGCCCATTTTGAGCTGAATGCACCATTTACACAATGAAGGATACCTTTTTTAACTGAATTTTTCGTTCCCATTTCCCATAAGCCAGTTGCTGCATGCGATACCAAATAAATCTTATTCTTTGTATAAAGAATTTCCTTTATTCCATTTACAATAAAACCAATTAAATCTGAGATTTCCGGAGTTCTATGTCCAATTTGATCTGTACATAATTCCTCTAATATATCTTTTGATACATGAGTAGGTCCAGGAATAAACAATTTAGGGAAATTATTTTCCATTATTTTCCTTTAAATTAATAAAATATGTTAAGCAGAATTCATTTTAACTTAATAAATTTATATGTCCATTAAAATAATTTTATTGTACTAATGAATTTAAAAATAAATGAAATTTACTACAGCATTCAAGGAGAGTCATCCTACTCAGGCTTACCTTGTGTTTTCATAAGATTAACTTACTGTAATCTTAGATGCTCTTATTGTGATACTGAATATGCGTTTTATGAAGGAAAAGATATAAGCATCAAAGAAATTATAAGAAAAGTGAACTCATATAAATGCAACTTGGTTGAAATAACTGGAGGGGAACCACTACTTCAAAAAAATTGCATAGAATTAATTAATCAACTAGAAAAAAATAATAAAAAAGTTTTAATCGAAACGGGTGGCTCATTACCAATTAAAAATATTTCAAAAAATACTCACATTATTCTAGATTTAAAATGCCCTTCAAGTAATATGGAGAGTAAAAATTTGTGGGATAATTTAGACTACATAAAAAAAACAGATGAAATAAAATTTGTAATTGGAAACAAAACAGATTATGATTGGGTAAAAAAAATAATTAAAAAGCATAACCTCGAAAAAAAATGTTTACTATTGATTTCACCGGTTCATGATAAAATAGATAAAGAAAAAATTATTAATTGGATACTAAAAGATAATTTAAAAATCAGATTTCANATACAATTACATAAAGAAATATGGGATAAAGATAAAAAAGGTGTTTAGTTTAATATCAATGANACTAATAGAATTATATCTTGAATATTAATCAAGNTATCTTCATTNAAATCAGAAGANCATAAATAATCATCTACGCTTTCATCACTAATTATTATATTTACTAAAAGAACAATATCNACTACATTAACTAAAGCGTCTTGATTAATATCTCCAAGACTACATTGATTATCATTCTCAAAGATAGAAATCCTAAAATCATCTAAGGCAGCTTCAACCAAAGACCCCCCTGATCCTACATCTCCATCATTAAAAATATCTTCAGCAATAAATCTAAATTGTATCTTATCTGTTAATGTCACATAATCTGATATTAAAAATTGTTTGAATTTCCAAAAATTATTAGATGAATTGGTATTTTCAAGAGAAATCCAAGATAATCCTTCATCATTACTAACATCTACTTTCCAATAATCAGACCCAGGATTATTCCCCAAATTATTAGTATACCATTTCCAATAAGAAACTAATGCTTGTTCATACATTGATAAGTCAAAGACTGGAGAAAATAAAGTTGTTGCTCCCCCATCTACATCTGATTGAGTTTCATTATCTGGATTAGTTGAATTTTCAGTCATATAACAATAATTTCCAAAATCAGTATGATCTTCATTTGGCTGAACTATTTGATTGTCATCTTCATATGTTGGATTTGGAATTGCTCTTTCCCAAACTCCTGCACTAGCTAAATCAGTCGATGAACCAACTTGCCATGAAGAATTAGATTCAAAATCATCAAAAATATATGAAATTGGTTCTCCAATTAATATTTCAATAGAATCAGAATAATAATAATAGTCATTATCATATACATTAACAGTAATTGTTTCAATTGAACCGTTAGAAGATTGGTTACTTAACTGGAAATATGATATATCTCCTAAATCAATATACTCTCTTGAATCTAATTCATTTAATGTGATTTGATCTAACTCAAATATTATATTTTCAGAAGTTATTATATCTACCTTAACAGAACCATTGGAATCAGTCAATCCTCTATTCATTATAGAAATAAATAATGGATATATCTCATTAGAATTAAAACTTTCACTATCTAGTGAAATATTAACATCATATTTTGAACCTGCATTTAAAGCAAGTACTTGATTGGGATATAAATTTTCTTGAGCAAGTGGTAGAATTCTTTGAGTTGGTGGCCAAAACCCATCTGAGTTACCACCAATCTCTGGAGTATAAGAAAAAATATTAGCTTCTCCATACATCCAATCACATGCATCTCCATTTACAGGATACAATAGATCTGGACCAGTGCCTAATGTATATCCATTATATTGAACCATATCCTCCCCATATTCAATAAAAATATCTATATCCTCTTCAGGTGCATTGTTTTCATATTCATATCCAAATGGATATATTAATAAATCACTATAACTATGATAATTAAAGTTTATTTTAAAATCATGTTGATTCACAAAGTCTCTTACTGCTTGAGTCTCAGGTTCTGAGAAAGGACTAGTTCCTCTATATGTTTCGCTACATCCATCAGGGCTAGAACCATCATTATCATAACCCCACAAATATCCATAATTTCTATTTAGATCAACTCCGATTGGAGTACTACTACATGAGTCTCTTGTATTTTTTCTTTGCATACCTCCACCATCAGGTGCAATTGTTTGATTATAAACTAGTCCATCTGGATTGATTGCTGGGATAAACCACATCTCCCTATTATTTACCAAGTGTTGAGCAAGTAAATCTGAGTTATAATTTTCTCCTAGCCAATGCATAAAATAAAATAAATTCATATAACTCATCGGTTCTCTTGAATGGTGCAAACCTGTATATAAAGCTTGGGGTTCACCTTCATTNATATTTGGATTATCACTTACTTTTAGTGCCCAAATATTTCTTCCTTCTAATGAAAGACCAATTGAAATTTTTTCAGATATTATATTTGGATAAAGAGATATAAGTTCATCAATATTCTCCTCTATTTCTTGGAATGTATAATAACCACCCATAGAGCCATAATTAAAATCTCTACTTGAATAATTTTGTATTAATCTACTTTTATAGAATTCTTCTATATCTTCATGAATAACTTCATAAGTAATATTTTCTAATATTAATTTATCTAAATCATATTCACTTATCACAAATTGTATATATTCATTTGTTCTATAAATATGATCAACGTCAACACCTAATGAATGTAAAATACTATGATCACTTAAGTCATTATTATATATTTTTATTTCCTTATAAAGATCTAAGCAAAACATATAACTAACAAAAGATAATATTATTAATATTTTTTTCATTTTAATTTTCTAATATAATATTTACAATTAATATAATATCTAAAATATTTACAATTGTATCATTGTTTAAATCAGACAGTTGAATCTGATAATCTGATAAATCGCCTACCCCTAATACATAATTTACAGTTAACACAACATCTAACACATTAATATTTTCATCCATATTCACATCACCATCATCAATTAACTGTGTTGCTACAACGCTAAAATCATAATATCCGGCCATTGGTAATTTCTCATATCTATCTGAATAATCTCGAGCAGTTATAAAGTAATAAATATTTGTATCTTCTTGCTGAGGAGGAATAGTAGCTTGATAGCAATCTGGAATATCTGTATCACATACCCCCATATCTATAGGATAGAATTGATCCATTAAATCACTTTTATAAAAAATTCTTACTTCATCATCTATTAAACCAGATTCACTTAAGTCATCTATAATAGCCTGTACTTGATATCCATTGCTCTGAGGTTCTATATAGTCATTTAATGGATTGTGAAAAATTTGAAGCATTTCTAAATCTGGAATCCCTTTTGTTCTACAATGCAACGCATCAGTTGCTTGCCAAGAGCCAGAAAATCCTAAAACCTCATAACCTGGCAACGCTTCTTGATAAATATTTAATGCATCATCATCCCAAGAACTTCCCATAGTAGGGACAAATATCTTATCATTTAGAATCAATGAGTTAGTATATGGCTGATTATCAGGTGTATATACCCTAAAGATTTCCCATGGCTCGCCATATGAATTCAATATCGATTCAAAATAAGAAACAATATCCTCTAATTCATTATATTGCGAATGATTTGAAGGAACAGATCTAATTAGTAGTTTTTGAGGTGATAAAAATTTACCCCAGCAATCAATATGATCAATATATTCATTATTTGGATCAGCAACAACATGATATTGATTAATTCCATAATAATCACTCATTTGATTATCTACATAATTACAGTTTTGTAAAGGAATACTATTTTCATCATTAGTATTACATTGACTATTTTCAGTATAAGCTATATGAGTAGCTGCTGCAATACCAAGACCATCTGTCATATAATTACCACCAGTAGATATCATATCAGTTGCAAAGTATGGTGCTTGCAAATGGTTTGAAACTTTTATTGGCGCTTGATTATCATTAGGCCTAGGTCTATTATATGTAAAATCAACAATACCGACATTTTTATCTCCATCAACAACCCACCAAGGTCCATAATCTCTAGTCCAATATGAATCAGTAGAACCCGTAATAAATTCAACTTTCGACATATCAACATCTGCATTATTCATTGAATTGTAAGCTGAATTTTGCAAAGATGAAGAGACTAAACAATATATTTTAACATCTTCAGCCATCTCACGAATCATTGAAGTTGATATCCCAAATGGATATCTAATTAAAACACCTTGCATAGGTTCAAATTCAGCAATATTTCTAATAGGAGTATCTGGGGGATCAGTATCTCTTGTCATTGAATAAATCAAAGACCTGTTCTTTAATTCTTCATCAGTAAAATAGTGAGGAAGACTACTTATTTCTTCACTGATAATAGTCGATAAATATAATATTATAAATAAAAAATACATAATTTCTAATTATAATATATGAAATATATATGTTTTTCAGANAGTAAAAGGTGTAACAAAATGTAGGAATATTTTAAAAACTATCTAAACAATCAATAAGGTTTAAAATATTACCATCACAATCTAAATCTGGACAAGAATATTGAGCATACTCACATGAAGAAGTATAGTTACCAGAATTTAAATATAAAGTTGAGATTAATGATGCTATGTTTTTGTAAGTAAGAGTATAATCAGTAGTATAATTAGATTTATCTTCCATAATATCATAAGTTGAATATGAAGTATAAAATTGTTCAAATAAAGCTATCATATCATCAGTTGATTCATCTGCTATAGAATCATCTATTATAGATTGAATATAAGATAAATACTCTAGATATATATATCCTACTTTCAAATCAATAACAAAATTNTCAAAACAGCTTACATAAGGNTTNCCNTCNTCATCNACACAATCNGTATAATANNTAACCATATCTTCTAATTGAAGACTCATAAAATCTACNCTACTATATAAATCATCTATATCCACATCATCTTGATTGCACCATTCTAAAATTTGAGTACTATTTTGCAAACTTAAATCTTCATTCAATGTTGATTTATAAAAGTAACATTTTGCATTATCTCTGTAATGATCAACTATATCAGTACAATCTTCAACATTATCAATGCATTCTGAAGTATTTAACAAATTATTTGCTTGATAGGTAACCGCCCAACCCATGCCAACAATAGCACTATTATAATAAGTAATATCAGAAGATTTTAAAGATTGATCAAAATAATCTAATGCAAGAGTTTTGTCTCCATTAAAAATTTCTCCCCAGCCATAGGCAATAAAATCATAATAACTATAGCTATCTTCAAATTCCTGTACACCAAATTGTTGATCTAAATCACAACTAAATAAAAATATTAATATATATAATATCTTTTTCATTTTATTAATGTCACCTTATTCATTAAAATTTTATCATCAAATTCAATCATTACAAAATAGATACCAGATGTTAAATAATTACCATTATTATCTACACCATTCCATTTATATTCATTTAACCCTGCATTCGAATTAATATTGTAATTTTCAAATACTTTTCGACCGTTAATATTATATATTTTTAAATTCACATTTATATTATTATCAAGCATATAACTAATTGTTGTTGACGGATTAAAAGGATTTGGATAACAAGAAATTATACTAACTTCATTTGGGATTTGCTCAGAACTATTACCATCATATGAATTTATTACAATATAAGAGCCAAAATCTTGAGTATATGCAATAAGCTGGCCATTTTCTATACTTGAAGGAATAGGAATTATAGTATTTTCATTAATCTTTGCAAAAGTAATACTATTATTTAACATATTAGCAATATCATAAGATATTTTAATATCGTAATTAAGAATATTTTTGTTAGATTTTATTACTAATACATCTGATAATAAATTATAATCATTATTAAAAGCTAGGTCATCTTTATTATCTTCTTGCAATAGAATATTCATACTATTATCTGAATAAAATTCAATATTAAATTTCCCAGAATTTGAATCAATAGAATTATATGAATTTGGCAATATAGAATCATAAACCATACCTTTAACAATTATTTTGATAGTTCCAGCATCATTTTGAATGGGAGCATACCAAGCCAATTCGCCAAACTCATTAAAATCACCATTTGTGTAATAAATATTTTGAGTATTTAAATTATTATTATCATCGTCAAGTAATTCTAATAATGAAACATTATTTATTTCATTTGGAATAACTCCATCACCCTCATAATTCAAATAAATTTCTGAATTTTGATTAAAACTAATATTATAAAAATTACTTAAATCTGTAAATGATGATGCAATAGGACTTAAATAAAGATCAAAATAATTATTATACACATCGTTTAAGACAAAATCAAAATTTATAGAAGGTATATGTAAATTAACTAAATAAGAATTATCTGAAATTGGCGTAGAGGTATTATAAAAATCATAATTTTCTAAAATCTCTTCTTGCTCATAATTTTCAGCAACAACTCGCCAATTATAAATCGTCAATCCAGTTGTATCTATCTGAGCTTTTAAATCTGTTTGAGCATCATATATATCACCATTGATATAAGTTTTATATGGACCAGAGGACAACTTGACATTTATATAAGCATTATCAAGACCAGGATAATTACTATCAGGAATGCTATCTTTTAAAACAAACACTGTATTTTCTTGGTCTAATAATTCTAATCTATAGTAAAGCTCATAGGGATTATCATTTAATAAGGGATCAATATCAAAATCTAGATAATATCCTTCATCTGTTGTTCTGTTCCATTTAAAATACAAATCATTCATTTCATAAGGATTTAAAAGCATATTATCTCTAATTGCTAAAAAATTAGATTCATTAATGTCATTTATATCTAAATCTACTTCATTATATTGATAGGGCGGGTATTTGATTAAGTATTGATTATCAACACTTGCAATCATTGACTGATTATCATATTCATCATATTCATATAAATTTTGAACTAAACTATATGAGTTTATTCTATTATTTACTGAGTTAATCTTAACATTAAAGCTATCAGTAACGAATAAACCCTCATCAAAATTTTCTCTATCACTTATCCCTATCTTTATTTTGGCAAGTCCATTTGAATAATTTGTTAAATCTAATTTCAACAAATTATTTGCAATGATTTCCTCATTAAAGATAAGACCTGGATTTACTAGATTATCAACATTAAAAGTATCATTACTGAAATTAATTTTTTTAAATAATGATTGAGTTTCATTATTTGAAGTAGTCTGAGATGAGATATAATAATATAAATTATCTTCAGGATCTTTCAAATCATACCCATTAACTTCTACTTGATACTCTTGATTTTCAGTACAATCATCATCATTTTCAATATCACAAGATTCAACCAAACTACTACTTTCAATTAAATCACTTATTGAATCAAGTCTTGGTGTATCATTCACAGCAATGACTTCCCATTTAAGTACTATTGATTGACTACTATATGCATTAGCACCTCCGCAACTATCATCTCTTAATAGAGAATTATTTAATGATTCTACACATAAATCAGTATCATCACTATCTACAGTTTTATCCCATGGATAGAATATAAATGAAGGGAATTCTTCATTAATAGAATAATAATCATTATTAGGGAAGAATTTTATTTCATCCTCTTGGTCTAATAATTTAAAATTACATCCTACATCAGTACCAAAATTATTAAATGAATTTTGACCTTTCAACTTATACTTCCAAACACCTTTACTTTCATTATTTGCTAAATTACCTTGTATATCTACAGCAATTCCAAAATCAAATTGATTTGGATTATCTGAATCAATACAATCTGTATCATACCAAAGAACATTGTCTGAATCTTCATTACAAACTTCAGAAAGTTCTGCATTGAATGTTCGTAATTTTGATATAGTGATCCCTTCTAAATCATCGCAATCATCAAAGTTATTAGTAACTTCAGTTGGAAATTTATCATAATCCAAACAATCTTCATACATAACATAGTAATTAGATAGTAATAATGAATTATTGCAATCATCATCAATACAATTAACAGAAGGAGTATCATTTAATTTTCCAACAGTTACTTCAACATAAGGACATTGACTATCATCAATACAATCACCATTGCTTAATATTTCAGAATCATTATCATAACTACACAATTCTCCATCACATACTTTATATTGAAAAAAATCGGGGGTATCTTCTTCAGAAATATAATCTAAATTTGGAGTATAAGTTGCAACAGAGCCATTGAACACTACTATACCATTAGCTGGTTGACTTAATACCTCATAAGTTAAATCAGATGATTCAATATCGCATGCACCAGATAAGTACAATTCACTATCACAACTACAAATAATTCCATCAATAATATCATCAGTACACAAATTAGTATTTTGATTAACTTCAATATCTAGACTACAATCTTCTCCAATGCTTTGAATAATTTTTTTTGCCCTAGGTCTATCATTTATCGAGATTACATTTATAGAAATAGTTGCTGCATCTGAGTCTACACTTCCATCTGATACTTTAAATTGAAAACTATCGATTCCATTAAAATGATCATTATTTTGATACGTAATAATATTATCATCCAATGTAGCAATGCCTTTTAAAGGATCTGNAACAATCATAAAAGTTAATTCATCTNNATCNANATCAGNANCNGATAATTGAATCTNTATACTCTCATCTTCATTNACAGTTGTCTCTCCTNAAATTGCAACAGGTTTATCATTAACCGGNNCTACAGTAACATTNAAATTTTGNTCTACAAANAATCCATCATCATCAGAAANAGTNATAACAAATTCTTCTGTACCATTAAAATTNTCNAAAGATGTAAATGATAAGGGGACACCAAATACTTGGGGATCATTTATNAATGGATAAATACTTATACCATCTGAAATAGCATAAATTAAATCTTCATCATCAACATCTGAGGCTTCAAGAATTATTGAAGCTGTTTCATCCTCATTAAAATTTATATCTTCAANTAAAGATAATACAGGAGCATCATTAATAGGTAAAATAGAAATAGAATAAGTCACTTCAATTACATTTTCACCATCTGACACATTGAAAATAAATTCATCCTGACCAAAATAATTTAAATTTGGATTATATAATAAAAGATTCTGATCTAATTCATAAGTACCAAAATCAGGTTCATTTAATATGCTAAAATCTAAATTCTCTGATTCCACATCTGTCGCATCTAGTATAATTTCATAATTACTCTCATCTTCATTTATTTCAAATGATTTATTTTCAGCGATTGGCTGATCATTAATAGAAGAAACACTAATATTNACATTACCATTAGAGCAAAGGTTAGATTGATCGCAAACTTCATATATAAATTGATCAATTCCAGAAAAATTCAAATCAGGATTATATGTAACAATACTACCATTAATTTCTGCTGTTCCATTAGATGGGGTTTGTATAATTTGAAATGTTAAATTTTCATTCTCAATATCACATGCACCAGATTCTAAGTTTTCACAATCACATGTGATTGAACCATCTGAATTGTTAAAGACTATATCTGTGCATAATCCTGAACTTCCATACAATTCAATTTCAACCTGTGTATCTTCTTCTAAAAAAGAATTTATATCNCTAGTAAAAGGACTATCATCAACAGGCAATATTGTAAGGCTAAAATTTGTAGAAGCCGATAAAGCACCATCAGATACAGTTACTTGCACATCTAAATTGCTACCATTATAATGTTTACTAGGAATAATTTCCATATTATTATCATTAAACTCAAATGACAAATTATCTGAAGAAGCTGATAANGATAAATTCTCTGAATCGATATCTTCAATATCGATTAATAAATTTAGANTAGAATCTTCATCAATTGTTTGATTACTTATATTTCCAATTGNAGGTGAATCATTAACATTATTTACAGTTACTAAAAACNATTGATTAACAGGGCCAGATTCACCATCATCCAGAGTAATAGTNAAATTTTCTTGACCAGACCAATCTAAATTTTNAGTTGAAAAATTTATAACTGCAGAAGAATTGCCAGAACCACCAGAATTTAATTGATGTATAATATTAGGNTTTGATTCATTAGACTCAATTTCAAAAGACATATTTNCAATATTATAAGGAAGCTCATTTAAAAATGTATCTGTATCANTATCAGAAATGAATATATTTACATTAGTATTGCCACCCTCATTAAAACTAATATTTTCATAACCAGTTATATAGGGATTGTCATTAACTGATAACACATTTATCTCTATTGTTTCAGTCGAATAGCTTACATCATCATCAGCAATAACCTTAAGTTCAAATGGTCCATTCCAATTTGGCCTTAATGAAAAAGAAGTNCTGTAGTTTGAACCACTTCCTGAGGCTGAATAATATTCATTAACAATATTACCTCTAGAATATATAGCAATTATAGATAAATCACTTGAGTTAAATCCATCATCATCCGAAACAGTAAAATTGATAGTTATGTTACTGTCCTCATTTACCGTATTATTTAAATTAGTGAATTCAATAATTGGTAATTGATTATTAGAATCTACAATATCAACTTGATACACTTTTGTATCAGTTAAGCCTTCATAATCTGAAACATCTATCTGAAATGTAAAACATTCAGAGCCATTACAGGTATCAAAAGAATCAGATCCTTGNGGTGTGTATGAAACAAGCGCAGATGTAGTATAACTCACTATATCCATACCGGCAGGCTGATNAACTAAATCAAATGTAAAAGAATAGTCATCAACATCTTCNACTTCGATAAAAAGTTCGAAAGTATTCCCAATTATTGATTCTAAATTGTCATTTTGAGNTATAATCTCAGGAGGATCATTTATAGCATTAACTGATATAGATAAACCATCATTTTTTATGTATANATCATTATAATATATTGAGACATAAAAAAAACCTGTTTGTAAATCATAATTATTTTCAAGGTTAACGGATAATAGATTCTCATCATTTATATTACAATCTGCNATACCTTGAACATNACTACAATTAACAGTTAATGATATATTATCAAAATAATTACTGTATCCAGAAAAATTTTGAGTTAAATCTTTTTCAGCAATTGAATCTTCATCAGAAACAAAACTATTTATATTATTAACATAGACACATTCATTACTATCATTTGAATTAGCATTATAATTTAAAGCTAATGNATCATTACAATCATCTTGCGAAAACAATACAGAAAACAGAAATATGAATAATAAAAAAGGTTTAAAAAGAAATTTANATTCTTTGGGCATACTTATTGATGAAGTCTAGCTGAAACACTTTGAATTGTAACAATAAACCTATCAATNTCAGACTTCATAAGAAANAATTCATCNATATTTAAAAATTTATCAACAGGATATCNNTCTTCATCAAAATCCATCATAAAATTTGATTCTAGNTTTAACTGATAATCATTTATAATTTCTTTATGATCAACTTTAGTCCTCAAATTATTAAGTGGAAATTTTATTTGACCATTTGTAGTTAAATGAAAAAGTGAAATGCTTCCATAATCCAAACTATTACACTTGAAAGTCAAAGTTCCATAGCCTTTTCCTCTACCCCATGAAATAGAATCAGCATTTTCATCGCAGAAATTTACTAAAGCAACAATAAAATTACTTATACTAGGGGTGCATTCATTTTTTGATGCAAGTATAAAACTTTCTTTATTCCACTTGGTCATAGAAATTAATTTAATTATGTTAGAATTATTGTCTTAATATACAAAAAATTAAATAATTTTTTGATTAATAATTTGTAAGTATCATATTGACAAGAAGAACAACATCTAAGATATTTATTTCTGAATTACCATCAATATCTGCAATTTCAAGATATTCACTAGTATCAGGATTTAAAATAAAGTTTATTAGTAAGACAACGTCAGAAACATTAATAAAAGAGTCAAAATTAATATCTCCATATAAAATAGGTAAACATGTACCCCCTCCACAATCTTCAGTACAAATCCAATTACCATACCAATTGCTTTCATCACAAAAACATGATGATGGTGTACAATTACCAGGAACATCTATACACTCATATCCTTCAGGACAGCCAGCAGAAAAACATCCTACTGGATTTTCATCAAAACAATAGGCAAGATTACAGTTACCATCATTACATACGGAATTAGGTAATCCCATACAATCACATACTCCACCTCCACATTCATATGTACCCCAATCATTAACTAATGCATTAATTTGATAAAAAGGATACTCTTCCGTATTAACTGCATAATGACAACCACCTAAACCAATATCACAATTTCCCCAGACAGCAACACAGTCATTATCAAGTTCACATTCGCTATATACACCTGTATGTAATTCCTCGTAATTATCTTCAATATCTTCACATAGATAATCCACTTCCATACAATTTTCTTCACATTCTAAAAATGAATTATAAAAATCATTACTATAATCAACACCATCAACTATCCAACCACAACCTGAAACATGACTACACTGACCATTGACAAGTGCAATTCCTAAATACATATCACACATACCAAATGAGACATTTCCAACATCTGTACAATCATTAATATTATAGCAATCAACTAAATTATTATTTAAATCATAAAAATCAGCATAGCAACCACCACAATATACTGATTCGCAAGAAACTGGAGTATTTAATTCACAGGGTGATGCCACTAAACAAGGATCAGCTAGACATGATACAGGCAATAGACAATCATCTGATAAATTTATTTCTTCTACCTCAAAAGCATTACATTCAACACAATTAATTTCTTGACCAATTTCAACAACTACATATCGTTCAAGATATAAATCAATATTATTAAAGTTGTTATTAAAAATTATATTTATTGGATTTTCTTGCCCAGGGCCACCTTCAGGCTCAATGAAATATTCACTACACTCATCCATGCAAAAACTAATCTCTATTTCCTTTAAATATCCATAATGGATATCAGAATAGGTGATGTTAAATAATAGAATAAGAATATAAAATATTTTCTTCATAATAAAATTTAAAGAATATATCTTTAATTTCTATAGAAAAACCTGTTAAAGAATGTAAAAAAGGGACTCATGTGGTTGAGTCCCTTTTTATGGGTATCATCTCCTCATCAGACCTTATCATATATTAATATGATAAATCCTTGTAGCGGGAGCAG
>PAJD01000039.1 GCA_002705605.1 Fidelibacterota bacterium
CCACCAAGTACTCATCGTTTACGGCGTGGACTACCAGGGTCTCTAATCCTGTTTGCTACCCACGCTTTCGTTCCTCAGCGTCAATTAATGCCCAGTAAGTTGCCTTCGCCTTTGGTGTTCCTCCTGATATCTACGCATTTCACCGCTACACCAGGAATTCCACTTACCTCTGCATAATTCAAGATTTACAGTATCGAAACCGTGTCAATGGTTAAGCCATTGGATTTCAATTTCGACTTATAAATCAGCCTACGAACTCTTTACGCCCAATAAATCCGGACAACGCTTGCTCCCCTCGTATTACCGCGGCTGCTGGCACGAAGTTAGCCGGAGCTTTCTTATAAGGTACCGTCAAGTAAATAATTTGTTAGAATAAATACAATTCTTCCCTTATGACAGATCTTTACAGTCCTAAAACCTTCTTCAATCACGCGGCGTTGCTGCGTCAACCTTTCGGCCATTGCGCAAAATTCCTTACTGCTGCCTCCCGTAGAAGTCTGGGCCGTATCTCAGTCCCAGTGTTGGTGATCATCCTCTCGAACCACCTACTGATCGTAGCCTTGGTAAGCCATTACCTTACCAACAAGCTAATCAGACGCAGGCCCATCCTAATGTGTAAGCCGAAGCCTACTTTGATCTAAATTCCAGAGAAAGTAGATATTATCCGGTATTAGCCCCGTTTTCACAGAGTTATCCCAGTCACTAGGGCAGGTTACCTACGCGTTACTAACCCGTTCGCCAGTTTACTTGTTTTCCGAAGAAAACGTTCTCCTTGACTTGCATGTATAAAGCACGCCGCCAGCGTTCGTCCTGAGCCAGGATCAAACTCTCCATTGTACTATTTTTAATTTATTTTATAGTCACTTGGATTAACTTGAATCCCCACACAATTCTCTTAAATTTCAAAAAACAATTCTAATGCGTTAATTCACATATACGCACAGCCTATTAATTTAAGGTAAGAATTTTAATAGTCAAACATATTTTTTAAAAAATAAAAAATAATTTATGTAGTAAAAAAAAGCGAGGCAAAATCATGCCTCGCTTTTTATATTAAAATAATAAGCTATTACTTAACTAGCATCAGTTTTTTTGTTTCAATAATATCACCCACCTGTATGTTCATGAAATAAACACCACTTGAAACAAAGCTTGCATCCCATGTAAACCTATGATTCGAACTATTTAAATTACCAGCAAACACCTGATCTACCAGCTGTCCTGAAACATTATATACATTTATCGATACATAAGAATCTTTATTTAAATCAAGCTCAATAGATGTGCTTGGATTAAATGGATTTGGATATGCATTGCTAATTGAAAAATCATTAACTTCAGATACCGTAAGAGGAATCATACCATTTGAACTAGCAGCATAACTCTTTACTATATCATAATCACCTTTAATTTCAGCAATATCATTTATACTTCTAGAACCATCTGTAACTAAAATAATTTTAGTTGTATTATCAGATGTGAAGTACTCACTTACATATTCATTGTTTAATGATATTTCAAAATCACTTCCATGACTAATCTCTAATTGCACGCCCTGAACCATACCTTGAGATTCTAGCTTAATAGATGAGCTAGACAAAACCAATGTTGCTGATGATGGATAATCCGCTCTTGCACTTCCACCTAAAATAACATTAACAACACCAACAATATCCAGAACATTAACAATACCATCACCAGTATAATCTGCAGCGCATGTATCGTCTAATAAAACTGACCCTAGAATATGATTTACAATTCCAACGATATCTAGAACATTGACAATAGAATCTCCTGTTATATCACCTGGATCGTTACAGCTTGAGCCAGTATCTAGATCACCATATTCAGGAATATCACTATCATCAAGAACTACAGTTCCTGCATAAATTCTATTCATGAAATCAGCTCCTAACATATCACCAATTTCATTAAACGCCCAATTTGGCATTTGATACATAAGATACATTTCATCATCAGTACCCCATTGAGATGTATGAGGATATGTTTCTGCTGGATCACATTTTGTTACACCAACACCTTCACAAATACCACCTGAAGTATCCGGAGTGTTTGAAACATTATATGGATTCCACCAAGTCTGTCCACCATCCTCAGATTTAATTACATATAAATCCTCACTCCACTCAGGATAATCTGACATTAAAGTCACATAACACGGATCTTCAAATACACTTGCATCAGCAGCAGCACCAGGAGTTGCCATATTTGTAGCAATATAGATAACATCAGCGTTGTCAGCACTAAAAGCTAAACTGCTTGAGTTATTCCATATATATGTTTCTCCAGTCATATCAGCAAAAGACCATGTAGACTCACCCGACATTACAAAAGACCAGGTCCAAGCATCTTCTTCCCCAAGCTCATCTCTATCAGCAGTAAAGTGATAAAGCCCAGCCTCTGGAACATACCAGCAAAAACCATCTTCTGTTGACTCGCATGGCAATACCTGAATAACAAAATGAGGATTACCTTCAGAATCAACCTTGAAGTCTAACTCATAATATGTCCAAAAATCATCTAAAAGATGTGTTGTGCCTTCACATTCATCTTCAACAGTATAATTAAATTGCGTAGCAACTAAATCATCAAATACTGAATCAGGGATAAATGCATATTCAGCTCCAGAAGGACCCCTAGCACATCCATTTTCAGGATCATCACCACATCCAAACCATGATGCACCGTGGTCATCTGATAATTTAAATATACCTGTGTGATAATTAGAAATATCACTCACATCTGTATCAGCACCCGTAAATAAACCAACCAAACCTACAGCACCAAGACCATCAGGAGTAAAACTAACATATGGAGATGTATTAAAACTACCATCACCATCACCGCCAACTAAATCATTAGCTTCATCAATAACTAATTGTTCAGTGCCAAATACAACATAACCATCTTCATACGCTTCTGAATGGAAAAGATATCTATCGCCTCTAGTCCAATCATTATAAACTGTATTCACAACATACATATCATCATCATCATTATATGATATAGCTGCTGAGCCTACCCATAAATCCTTGCTTGAAGTATCCCATAATAAATCAATATCAGCTGGATATGAAAAAGAACCACCATCCCAACCAAATTCATCATAAGCATAATAAGGTCTTCCTCCGTATAATGACCCAGTTGATGTATCTCCAGTGTACTCATTCCATATAGCCAAAGGCTGATCTTCTGTACCAATAGCACTTGGGTATCTTCCCTGAGCTACACCAGTACCACCAACACCACCTCCACCCCAAGGTGGATTTCCATTATAATTTAAATTTGAGTACGTAGTCCATTCTGTACCATCCTCAGAAAAAGCAGCTCCAATCTGACCATGAGTTGTATTTAAACCAACGTACTGTCTATAACAAGTAAACCAAGTACCGTTATCTTGATCAACGAAAAATGGTCTTGTATTTTGAGCCACTAATCCATATCCATTTGTTGAAGAATCAACAATAGCAAAACTACCACTATTACGTGTGTTTGGCATAGTTATTGGCGTTGAACCATGAAATTGATTAACATATTCTGCTTGAGCTGGTTCAAATCTATATTTCATTTTCTCATTCTTAGGGACCTTAACATACCCACCAAATGCAAATGCAAAACATAGAGAACCAATCAATAAAGTTGAAATAAAACGTTTCATCTCTTCTCCTTATTATTTTTAATTTACAAAAAAACTTTTTTAACTATTTATATTTTAACAATCCGTAGCTAAATATACTATAAAATAATTGTAAAAAAACATTACAATTATCTAACCATTTATTACAACATTAACAAGCCCAACTATATCAAGTATATTTACAACCCCATCTTCATTCAAATCTGCCGCGCAAGATTGCTCATCAGTAATAGAAGATGGATCTATAACAATATTTACAAGTGCTACAATATCTAATATATTTATAATAGAATCATAATTAATATCTCCAGGTGTACTACCACTACATCCACTAGAAAATGTTCCAGCCAAATAATACCCCGTTCTTTGATAGTCTCCTTTAAATAAAGACCAGTAATTATCTACATTACTTCCAGCGTACTTATTATCTATAACAACCAGGTCTCCAGTAGTTCCACAGATAATTTCTAAATCTCCATCATTATCATAATCAATAATTTGAGGAGAATTTGAAAATGGAAATAAATGATCAATTGGAAAGCCATACACTGATTGACCAACCATATCTTGAGCAAATAAATTTCCAACATTATCTGCAACTACCATCTCAACAGAACCATCATTATTTAAATCAGAAAAAACCACAGACCCTACAATACTAGCAGATGAAATCAACAATGGAAAACCATCGACATTATTACCATCTACATCCACAGCATAAACATAGCCATCATCTGAACCAAAAAATATCTTCACTCCAGAACTATCTTCATAAAAAGAGGCTGAACCAAAAACATCATCACCTGTTGGTACAACAAACCTTAAAGATGCATCTGAAAAATTAACAGCATAAAAATTATCATTTTGACATCCAGAAAGAATAATTTTTTCATCTCCAATATCTAATATAGCTGGTTCACTTCTTATATTATTACCCAAGTCAACCGGGAACCCAGGTGCAATAGTTAAATCATCCATCAATACATACAAATTATCACCATCAGTACCAAAAACAATATCATCAATTCCATTGCCATCCATATCAGCAACAGCAACCCCAGACTTCATTTTTTCTCCCAAAACGTATGGATAACCCTCAACATCTGTCCCATCATGATTAACAGCAAATAAAGGAGAAGAACTTGTTGGAGACTGATAACTTCCAACTATTATTTCAAGCTCTGGATCAGCATCAATATTACCAATAACAGGTGTTCCAATTAACCATCTATCTGCATTGTAATCAAACTTCAATCCATTAATATCAAACAAATATAAATGACCACTTTTTGAAGCTACAGAAAAATCAATTAAACCATCTAAATCAACATCAGCACTTGAAATAGAGCCCCATATTTGATCTCCGGTATCATATGGAAAAATATCACTTTCAACTTCCTCACCATCTTTAAACAGCCTTACCATTCCAAAATAATCCGCCATAATTATTTCATTATTATTGTCATTATCTAAATCAATAACAACTGGCGCTGCTCTTAGCTCACTATTTGTATCATATGGAAATCCTTCTTGAGATAGGCTTACCTCAATAGAAAAATCAATTTCATTGATATATACATAGCCAGCATCTCCAAAACCACTTAAAAATAAAGTAAAATGAATATCACCTAAATCAATCATCGGGTCTACTGAAATTCTAAAAGACTCCAAAGCATTACTTCCATTAGAAATATTGCCATAAGAAGCATCATTTTCTAATATTGTAACTAAATCATTATCGCTAGTCAATGTTGCATTAACACTAGTAGCGTCAACCCAACCAATTTCATTTTGAAGATTAACATACAAACTCCCAGTTTCTCCTGGATTTAAAATAGAATCAGAATCCATTAAAGTTTCTGGGTCATTATCAGAATCTATATTAACATAAGAACTTTCTATCAATAAATTTGGTGAAAAATCCATTCCAATTGCTTTGTAGATATCAACCATACCTTTTCCAAGACAATCAATTCCGGAATTACCATTGCAAGATTCATATTCAGGATTAACCTCATAAATTTTTCTATCTGCAGATTCTTCAATTCTATTTCTCAACTGAACGTTATCCCAATCAGGATGATAAGCACTCAAAAGACCAATTGCACTTGCAGCATTAGGACATGCCATTGAAGAACCATCCCAGGATTCATAGCCAGAGCCCATTATAGCACTGTATATACTTTCTCCAGGAGCAGCTAAATCAACTGTAGGATGATAAGTTGCCCAATTTCCCCAAGAATAAGAACACCCAATTGCACAAACAGAAATACAATTATCATAACTTGCTGGATAGCCAGTTCCATACTCTTCACCTCCAGAGTCATAGCCGTTCCCTGCTGAACTTAATACGATTGCCCCATAAGTATCATGCGCATTATTAATTACTGAATTTTCAGATGAAGAAAAACCTCCACCACCCCAACTATTATTTATAATTGTAAAGGAACCAGAATAATATCCTGCTTTTGCAGCATATGTAATCCCAGCGTAGCC
Organism: Fidelibacterota bacterium; assembly: GCA_002705605.1. Lineage (GTDB taxonomy): Bacteria > Fidelibacterota > Marinisomatia > SCGC-AAA003-L08 > D37C17. The sequence continues at coordinate 6,155 of PAJD01000039.1, forward strand.
ATCGCTTATACCAGGCTCATCATCATTTTGATTTTCACGCGATGTTTTTACTGAAACAATTTTAGCATTATAAGATGTAGATGACATCCCAAGATCATTGTCAGTAGTTGCAGCTAAAATACCTGCAACATGCGTACCATGAGCCCAACCACCACTTGGACTTGCATCATCTTTAGGGAAAGGATCATTATCATCCGGCCCATACCAACCCGATGAATCCCATCCTAATAAATCATCAGTATATCCATTTCCATCATCATCAATAGAATCCTCAAAAGGAGAACCATCTGACACAGCATCTCTTAAGTTTATTTCTCCATCACCATTCAAATCTCCAAAATCCTGCATAAATGCGACCACTTCAGTAGATTCAATAAAACCATCTGAATCTAAATCAAGCCCAGCTTCTGCCATCCAAGAAGGAATTTCTCCTTGATTTATCCANGCATTATCNTGAAGATCTGGATGAGTATAATCAACNCCAGTATCNACNGATGCNAAAAGAACATTTCTTCCNTTTGGNTTTTCNCCATTTTCTATATCCCAAAANTCCCANGCTTTATCAGTTTTAATTGAAGAAAGAGTNCANTGCAACTCTGANAAAGGATCATTTGTAGTNTAGTGTAATTTNCTTANATATTCAGGNTCTGCATATNTAACAAAAGACATNCTATTAAGNTTNTCAATCAANNAAGGNATATNACCAGACCTATCATCTTGAATAAATACTCTATATATTCTATTTAAAAATATATCTCCATCTCTATCNATNTCTGTAGCNCCAGGAATCCACTGCTCTAAATNTGATATTCCTTCATTTTGAATAAAAATATTCAANTCATCTAAATCAACACTTACAAANTCATNAGAACGATTAATAATCAANGGNGAAACATCGCTTTTAAGACANAATAAAAAAGATTGATNACTAACTACAGNTGAAGANCCAAACATAAATGATAAAACCCCNAATATAAAAATCAAGGGTTTTATCATTNAATAATCTAATGNGATTNTNTTNNNCACTATTAACCTAGTATAAGATTAACAAGACCAACAATATCTTGAACATTNATAGANCCATCTTCATTTAANTCAGCNGCACAAGANTGNTCNTCATCTGGTGTTATTGTACCTAATACAATACCAACAACTGATACAATATCTTGAACATTGATANTTCCATCAGAGTTAACATCTCCAGCTGTACAAGANGGACCNTCACTGCAATCCTCTCCACAATCTAAAAANACTCTAACCATNAANTTGCCATCAAGAGCACCCCATGNNCCACCATCTGTAGCCATTGAATTNCCTGAATCAGAATCAGAATCTATACCAAAAGGCTGAGTTGANCTAAANTCTTTTGTNCCAATCCANAAGTCNCCNGATACAACTAGNCCNTGATCNGAAAGATCAACTTCATTCCANCCATCAACTATAGAGCCAGCCATAACTCTACTATANGTTTCAGAGCCAGGNATTCCATTATTATCTTCAAACATTTTNAAATAAAATGCACCCCCTGGTCCTTGNTGNNACCATTTAAACCTCACTACATCNTCACCTGTTGANGCTGCAGANTANCTAACTCCTGTAAATTGACCTGAGCCAGCATTAAACCANACCTCAGCAGATCCATCATCCCAAGATTCTTCATGAACAGTTTGAGCTTGAGGTGTNACTTCAACAGTATTTGANAAATCACTNTCATCNCCACNNTCATANGTTGCGCTAACAGCAAANTCATAAGTAACATTATTTGNAAGCCCNTCTACAACAGCAGAATTATCAGCTAANCCTGANTGATCTAAAAGACCATCAACATANACATTNTAAGTTACTCCNGCACCCTCATATGTAATATTAGCTCTTANTCCCCATTCACCGTTTGATAANCCATTTGGNACAGCGATATCTGNCCAGCTATCCCATCCTGCATTAAGCATAACCATACTGTTATTNCCAGAACCAGATGGATCTAAAGCAACAGAAAAAGTACTATTAAACTCNTGCGCAATTATATANCTATTATTTAAATCCCAACCAGANACATCNACAGTTGTCCATTGACCTGATACAGCATTTACNGTAGTTGTATATTCAGGNTCNGCTGCAAANAGNGTTCCAAATGCAGGNAANGCACCAACTGTAATNGTTGAATCTGAATCNTTAATATTAAATANAGATACAGAATTTATTGTTGAAGGACCAGCCAAATCAATTCTNTCNCCAGCCCANGCACTACCACCTGTTACNGTAATACCATCAGCNAANCCATCATTATCAAATACAAAATCCTCAGTTCCNTGAGCATTCATATCACTCCATGANAANCNANCTGACTGACTTAATGANTCTCCTACTAAATTAATAGGCGCNGGAAAACTACCTCCAGAATTTTTAAACACTCTAAGATCATCAATAAATAATCCAAGCCCAGCTGAACCATCATCATTGTCATCATAACGAGACTGTAATCTAAAAATTACTGTTTTTTCAGCAAAATCTGAAATATCCATAAACACATTACCATTAAATGGCATGCCAGCTACATAATTTTCCCATTGTTGATANCCAGGTCTATCTGCGTCACAATAATCATAAAACTGCTCTACCCAAACAGCNCCAGAAACAGATGTATCNCAATTAGTTTCAGGNCTGCAATCTAAAACTCCTCCAGAAACAACTACATTNTCAACATGAAAACCAGTAATACTTCCATCNTCTAATGTGCTNTAAGCAGGATCAGAACCNAAAGCAAATCTNACAACAACCTCTTGACCNGCATANGCTGAAAGATCAAAATCAAAATTAGCCCAATCTTGAAGTCCGCCCCATCCAGCAGCAACATTATTTAATGANCCACCNGTATCATACTCATCNGTATTCCATATCCANCCATATCCACATTGNAAATCATAAGGCCTATCATTAGTANTCAATAGCTCCCAAGACTGACCTCCATCAGTTGAAATNCTAACATTTGCAGCATCCCAACCATCAGTACAAGANCCNCCAACAGNTGCTCCAGCTGGNTCTTCNATACTCCACTTCATATCTGCTGTTAAACTTCCACCCGCAGGAACAGTAAANGCAGGCATATCTAAAAATTGAATCCAACTATCTAAATAACCTCCNACNNTATCATCNCCACACCANTAAGAATTTCCATCATATGAATCAAATGTNGATTCTTGCCAAGCAAGNGCATCAATATCCATTATAGAAACACCATAATAATCATCAAGATAATCATCACCATCACCATCAGTATCAGGAGTNTCTCCATAAAGCCAAAAACTAAAACCCATAGTNTCGCCTTCNCCAAGNCCAGGTAGAGTCAACTCAGGTGATAGTAAGTCCCATGAACCACCAAGCGTTGTTGCATCATTTGGAGAGCGCATACTTTGAGTTGCGCTATTTGCTTGCTCAGTAGACAATTGCCAACCAGAACCTGTATTCCATTCACCAGGAAAGGCATCATCACCACCATCAAAATCTTCTAAAAACAAAGTAATTTCTTCACGATTTTGATCTGCTGTATCCATTGAATCGCCAATAAATACAGGCCTATCATTGTTTACACTAATTCCGATATCTTTACTAACTTTATAATCACTTGTTTTTGCAAAACAAAAAACAAATAATAAAGATATAAAAAGCATATTTTTTATATGTTTCATTTTGTACTCCCCTTCTTTATATTCTAAAAATTTTTTTTAAACTTTTTTCCGCGTCTTAATTATACACTCATTTTTATTAAAAAGATAGTTTAATAATGTAACAAATCTTTAAAATCTAAAATTAAGTCCAAATTGATGCGTATAATCAAGTACTCCATAATTTACATAGGCATAATCAATGCCAAGCCCAAAGCCTTCTGTTTGTAA
>PAJD01000040.1 GCA_002705605.1 Fidelibacterota bacterium
TATAGTAAAAGATTTAATATCTTTCATTTATTCTACTTTAGATTTAATAATGTGATTTATTTTTTTGAATTTGAGATTTAATATTATCAGTAGCCATTACTATGGTTTTTTCAAATAATGAAGAGAAGCATTTAGTAACGTAAGTGTTCTTTTTTGATTTTATAATTAGTTCAACCTTTTCCGCCCTTGATTCTTTAAGTAATACTACCTTAAGGCTTGAAATATCCTTATCAAAAGTGTTTAGCTTTTCTAATTTTGAATGTATAAGCTCAATTAGCTCTGAGCTTGGTNTAAAACCTCTAGATGTTAAATCAATATTCATATGTGTATCCTATCTTTCTAATTAGTTAATTTAGATAAAAATTAATTTAAGCTTTTAGCTAATAATCTACCACTTTTCAAAGCTCCATCAATTGATGCCTCCTCTGACCAATCACCGCAGAAATATAAATTATTTTTAGGATCGATATTTTTAATAGATCTGGGAAGTGAATTTCTTATAGTATAGCTTTTAATTAAATTAAAATCAGAAGATTTTAATTTAGTTATTTTCTTAAATTCATTAATCAGTATTTCATTATCAGTATCAGCATATAATGTTGACAATGAATAAAGATTTTTACCATTATTACTGTATTTTTTTGAAATATTAGTAAGACATTGGATTGAGTTTNTCATAAGATTTTCATCAGGAACTAGTAAAATAGTTTTATCAAGTACATTTTTAGATGAACTTATATAAAGTGTTTTGCTTGGATTATATGATATGCTTGTATCAATATCTATAATATTTTCAATATTATGTAAAGGGCATGCTAAAATAATGATATCAAAATCATATGTATTATCGTTGGAAAAAAAAGCGGTATTATCATTTATTTTTTTTAATTCCATATTGTAATTAATTTTCAATTTTGATTGTTTAATAATTTCTTTTGGTAAATTTCTCATTCCATCTGAAGGTAGACTTGCTTTTCCAAATGCAAATTGTTTAAAGATTTTATGAAAGAAATGTGAGTCAGTTGACAACTTTTTCGATAGAAATATACCTTTGAAAAAAGGTTCTAGAAATAATTTTCTTGATTTATGTGAATAANCTTTTTTGAANANCTTCNAAACTGATTCTTTTTTCAATTNAGGTTTTATAAATAAGAANATCGTATTTAGTATATCTTTTATAGTAAAAATAGTAAAGATGTTTNCCTTGATAAACTTTATAGGATGAAAAATTGGGTTAAATAGCTTTAGGTTTTTATTTTTAGAATAAATTTCTGCTCCAGAGTCAAAATATTTTAAATCAAGTTTATTATAAAGNCCTAATCNTTTAACTTCATTATAATTATTTAAAAGAACTTGAAAGCCAATATCACAAATATAGCCATCAATTTCTTCAGAAGCTACCCTACCTCCTGGTACGGACTTTTTCTCAAAGATTTTGATATCAAATTTACTTTTATCTAGATAATTAGCACATGATAGTCCAGATAATCCAGATCCTATGATTATAACTTTTTTCATTTATTAATTAATTGTATTTATGTGAATATTAATAAGAATAGTAAGCATAGTTCAATAATANTTTTTTAAAAGAAATTATATTTCTTTAAATAGATTTTTATTTAGCAAAGCTGATGATGTTAACATGCCAGACATAAGTGCACTAGGTAAGCCTACGGTTGTAATATCTTGACCTGTTAAATAAAGATTTTTAATTGGAGTTTTAGGTTTAAGCCATTTTTGTCTGAATCTTGATGGTGTATGATTAGTACCGTATAGTTCACCAAATTCATAATGTGCCATATCTCTTGTAGATAAGGGTGATGATAGCTCATAATAGGATATTTGATCTTTTAGATTTGGGCAGTGTTTATAAATTATGTCTATAATTCTTTGAGAAAAGTTTTCTTTATACTGTAAATATTCATCACCTCTTTTTTTCCATGGTTTAGAGGTCCATTTTTTATAATGATTAAAGCTTGTTGGAACAATAGCTTCTAATGTAGCAGTACCTGGGTAATTTTCTTCCCATTTTGGATCTTTTGAAGAAGCAAAAGATAAATAGACCAAGGGAAATTGTTCATTTTCATCTTTCATGTATTTTTGAACATTTAAATCATGATTATCTGATGGATAAATCCATAGGTTTGTGTTTGTGATTTTTAACTGATTAGCTGTTTTATTAAATCCAACGTATAAACATCCATGTCCTGAAGATGGTTCAACTTTATTAAGATTAGCTCGGTATTTATCTAATGACGATTCATTTGATAAAAATTTATTTAAAGTATTTTGTACCCCAGCGCTGCTAATTACAGATTTAGATTCAATTATATCACCATTTTCAAGAACAACACCTTTACACTTTCCTTTTTGAATATAAATAGATTTAACACCAGTGCTTATAAAAATTTGTCCACCATTTTTTTCTATTGTAGGTACTATTGTCTGAGCTATTTGACCAGAACCTCCAATAGGGTAGTTAGCTCCATCTAAATAGTGACTTGCTATAGCGCAATGCATTGCGAAACTACTTTGCTTTGGTGGAAGGCCATAATCTCCCCATTGACCTGTTAAAACTCCTATTAGTCTTTGATTGGATGTAATCTCTAATAAAGCTTCATAGGTTGTTTTATCTGAAAATTTGAGAAAATCTTTTGATAAGTAATTACTAAATAGTATTTCTTTAAAACCTGATAGTCCTTTGGCAGCAAAGTATTTAAACATTGATTTATTAATACTAGTAATTGTTTGCATATATTGATCAATGTTAGAAGATTCAAGAGGAAAATAATTTTTTAAATTTTCTATAAATTTGCTTTTAGGGGCTACGAAATTATAGGATTTATCAGGGAATATTATTCGATCGTAATTATCATCAGTTTTATTCCATTTTAGATTATTATCAGTTATTTTATCAAATAACTTTCTTGAAAAAGAACGTTTATTATGCATACCCCCTATATAATGGATTCCTACGTCCCACTCATAGTTTTGTCTTCGAAATGTGTGGGTATACCCACCAACTTTAAAATGCTTTTCAAGTAGTAGAACTTTTTTACCTTCCATTGATAATAAAGCAGCACTGCAAAGACCTGAAATACCAGAACCTATAATAATTACATCGTAATTATTTTTAAGTTTATCTTTTCTATATTTTGGTATTTTCAATACTATTTACCTTTATCTAATTTTGCATATATACTAAAGTTCAATGTAAAATTATCATAGATAAATCTATCGCCAATTTCCTTGAAAAATGTCTTAGACTTATATTTAATATTATGTTTTGTTCTATNGATTGTAGCTGTTCCTGTAGCAATAGCTACATCATCAGTTAAAATAATTTTTACAGGAAATTTGATTCTATTTGTAATTCCCTTTATGGTTATATCGCAGGTTAATAATGTGCTTGTTGAGTCTTCAGCAGATTGTATAAATGAAATATGAGAATTTGGAAAATTTTCTACGTCAAAAAAATCATCAGATTTAAGATGATTAACTAAATAATTTCTTGAACCTTCGTTTGTAATATCANTATTGGTTATAGTTTTCATATCTATAAATAATTCTGATTTTTCAATCTTTTTATCTTTTAATATTACCTGACCTGATGAAAGATTAATGTAACCATTGTGACTTCCTGAAACTTTATTTCCAATCCATTCAACTATGCTAGAATCAGTTACTACAGTGTAAGTGTTTGGAAAAACTAATGTAAATAATATTGCAATGAATAATTTATGCATGATGTTCCTTNGTNTATAAAGTTATTTAATAATTGTAATAATTCCTAGTTTACTAAATGCTTTGATTATTAAATAACCAAAATCAATTTCATACCATTTAAATGAGAAATTATTTTTTGAAGGAAATCTATGATGATTATTTTGGTAAAGTTCACCAAGCATTAAAAAATCTATAAATAATGTATTTTTAGAATTATCGTGAAGTTTGTTAAAATTTCTGTATCCATGCTTATGTCCAAACCAATTTACTATAAAACCATGAATTGGACCCATAAGTATATGAATTGGAANAAGAATAAAAAGCCAGTAAGACTGAGCAAATATTAAGTAAATAATAAAATAAAATATCCCAAAAATAATTCTGCTGGNGTATGTATCACCTATCTTTTCTATAAGTTTCCATCTAGGAAGTGATTTGTCAATATAATCATTAGAATTAACTTTTTTAATAAATGAANCATATTCTANTCTAGTTTTGTTCATAAAAGATACCCAACTTTTAAATGATGATGGTGAATGAGGATCTTTTTTTGTATCGCTGTATTCATGATGTTTGCGGTGCATAATAGCGTAAGCTGCAGGATGTAGAAACGATGAACCTTGAGCNATCCATGTTAAAATAAAAAAAACCTTTTCAGTTATTGGGTGCATTGTAAACATTTGATGTGAAGCGTATCTATGTAAGAAAAATGTCTGAACAAATAATGATAAATACCAATGCAGGATAAATATTATTAAAATTTCCATATTATTTAGTAAACCTATAATGTGAAACGCCATACTCAGAGCCATTTTTCAAACCAAACATTACTGCGCATGATAAAAAGAAAATTCTCCATCTGTAAAACCACATCTTAGCATGATCATTACCGTATGTTTTAGTAAAAATAGCTAAAATATCATTTTTGTTATTGTCCATTTTTTTAAGCCAAGCGTATGAAGTTTTTTCATAATGTGTNCCATTAATTTTCCAGGATGATTCAATNCTGAGATTATCNTGAAAATTTAGAAGTAGATTGTGGGAAGGCATTAATCCACCACTAAAAAACTCTCTAGCCATCCAATCGNCTGGACCATTATCTTCGTATGGATANACCATAGTATGATGAGAAAAAATATGAACAAAAAGTTTCCCATCATCTTTTAAAAAATTAGAAATATTACTTAANAGCTTTTGATAATTTCTCATNTGCTCAAACATTTCAATAGANACTACTCTATCAAAAGTATCATCNATTGAAAAATCATTCATATCGCATGTAATGACTTTNACATTNGAAATATTNAGATTTTGACATTTACTTTCAATGTATTTTCTTTGGTCATTTGAATTACTTACAGCTGTTATTTGGCTACCTGGGTATTTCTTAGCCATAAANAGTGTCAAAGAACCCCAGCCACAGCCAAGCTCTAGTATTTTNATATTATCGCTTAATTGAGCTCTTTTNGAAGATAATTCAAGCATATCAANCTCAGACTTATCAATATCATNACAGCCTTNTTCCCAAAAACCACAGCTGTACTTTAGGTTTTCACCTAAAACTATATCAAAAAAAGCAGGCGGAACTTCATAATGTTGTTCATTAGCTTTTTCAGGGACTAATGCAATAGGGCTTTCTTTTAATATATTAACCCATGATTGATTGTGCTCTTGAAGTTTCTCAGAGCCAAGGCTATCAGCCCAATAAAGTCGTTGCTCACATAATCGTTTTATACCAATTTTAATTAAAAAATCTGGTAATGTACCATTTTCTGCCAATTTAATAAGAGAATTCATCATCGTATAATTTAATACTCCATTTGTTTAGAAAATAAAAATTGATAATCACCGATATTTTTTTCTAAAAAACCAGCTTCGCAATATGTAAAATAAAATTCCCAAAGACGAATGAATGAATCTGGAAATCCTAAATCTTTAACATCTTTAGTTTTGTTTAAAAAATTATTTCTCCAAATATTTAATGTTTTAGCATAATGGCTTGTTATGTCNTGAAGATCGATGAAATCTAGATTTGTGCTATTTTTAACAGTATCAGATATTTGTGCGATTGATATAAGACAAGAACCAGGAAAAATATATTTATTTATAAAGTCTACGGAATTTTTATACTTATCAAATTTTTGATCGTTATACGTAATTCCTTGCATTGCAAAAAGACCACCTGCTTTAAGCAATGATGAAATCTTTTCAAACANTACAGGAACGTTTTTATGACCAACNGCTTCAATCATCTCAATANATGCAATTTTATCATACGTTCCTTCTAGTAATCTGTAATCTTTTTTTATAATGGTTACTAAATGATCAAGTTTTAATTTTTTTATCTTATTACTNGCATACTCAAATTGACTATCAGAAATAGTAGTTGTTGTTACTTTACANCCATATTTAGATGCTGCGTGTATTGAAAAGCTTCCCCATCCTGTTCCAATTTCTAAAACAGTATCATTTTTATTAAGTTTTAATTTTTTGCATATCATATCAAGCTTTTCAATAGAAGCTTCATACAAAGTACTTTTATCATTTTTAAAATAACCACAAGAATATGTCATTGATTTATCAAGCCATAATTCATAAAAATCATTACCTAAATCNTAATGAGCAAGAATGTTTTTCTTGCTTCCTAGAATAGTATTTCTCTTTCTATAGTGTATTAATTTATTAATTGGAATAAGAAGCTTAGCAAAACCAGAATCAAGGCTTGTCATTAGTTTTTGATTTCTTACCATTATCTGCGTTAATACCACTAAGTTATCGCATTCCCAAAGACCTGCTGCATATGCTTCAGACGCTCCTAGTAAACCACCTGAACCTAGAAAAACATAAAAATCATTATTTTGTATTGTTATAGTACATTTAAGTTGGGTGGAATCATCACCAACATTTATTGTTTTTTCACAATCTATAATTTTAATAAAACCATATTCAAGATTTTCAAACTTATTTAGAATATTTTTTTTGAAAAATGAAGATAAGAATGAAATTCCTTTTTTNCTGGAAATATTCTCTGAAATATCTTTGACGTTAAATGTACTCAATTACTCTTCCTNTCATCAAACTTAGGATGATTATAAAATTTAGCGCCTCGTAGTAGTAGTATCAATGCTTGGAAATGAATCCTTAAAAACACCATNAAAGTTAAGAATGGATACTTTAAAGTATAAAGAACTAAATTTTTTAAAGTCATATTTTTTTTATTTTTTAAATCTAGTGTTACATGAAATATTTTTTCTGCATCTTTAAAATTAATCATATTTACATTTAAATTATTTTTAGGCTCCGTAAATATCCATTCATAGTCATGATCCATTCCCCAAAAAGGACTAACATGAAAATTCTTCTTAAGGTCTTCTTTGAATGTTTTATTTTTTTTGTTAGTAATAAAGTATGAATAACGCTCATTCCATGGAGTATTGGTTANCTCAGCCATGATTAGTTCTACTTTTGTGTCTGTTTTATCAAAACAGTAGTAGAAACTAACAGGATTAAAACAATAACCAAAATATCTCAAGTGAGTTAAAATCCTAATTGGTCCATCAATAGTTATTTTTGTTTTTTCTTTAATGGTATTACGAACAGCTGTATCCAATGAAATGCTTGGATTTCCATGATAATCTTTTCTAAAGAATGAGACTAAAGCAAACTTATTTACATTCCACAAATAAGATTTTTTAAANAATGAATCTANCTTAGATATATCAAAATAAGTCATGAAAATAGTATAAGTGAAAGATCTNTTGAAAGGAATAAACCTACGGTGTTTGATCGTNCCAGAATAAATAGCGTTATCAATCATATTATAATTCCATACCAAATTTTTTACATACATCAAGTGCGCTATTTACTCCATCTTCGTGAAAACCATTACCCCAATAAGCACCNCAAAAATAAGTGTTGTTAACTCCATTAATTAGATTTTTATTATATTGAGCTTCAATAGTATCTTTTGTAAAAAGCGGATGTTCGTAATCAATTTTTTTAATTATCTTATCTTTATTAATCAAATCACAATCATTTATAGTTACGCAGTAGGTTTTTGATGTATTTAAGGATTGTAAAATATTCATATTGTAGGTTAAAGTCACNGTATTATTATCTTTATTTAATAAATAATTCCAGCTTGACCAAGCATGCTTTCTTTTTGGTAATACAGATGTATCTGTGTGGATAAGAGCTGTATTCTTTTGATATTTTATTTTACTAAGAATATTTTTTTCATTATTTGATATATCATTGANCAATTTTAAAGATTGGTCACTATGAGTGGCAAATATTACGGCATCAAAAACTTCAGATTTAGATTTTGTTTCTATAATTACATGATTTTTATTTCGTATAACTTTTTTAACGGGCGTATTTAAATGTATGGTCCCGTTAAACTNTTCTATAATTTTTTTTACATATTGTTTAGATCCATTTTTAATAACCCACCACTGAGGTCTNTTTTTTATTTGTAAAAGACCATGATTATTAAAAAATTTAATAAAAAAAAGTGCAGGCATTTTTAAAATCATTTTAGGACTTGTAGACCATATTGCAGCTGCCATTGGTACAACATAATATTTAATNAAATAATTGGAGAATTTTTTACTTTTTAGATAGTCAATCAAGGATGTNGATGNATCAATATTATTTAAATCGTTAATTGATGTTCTATTAAATCTTAATACAGATGTAAGCATATTTAAAAAATATGGATTAAATAAATTTGATTTTTTTGCAAATATTGACCAAATGGAATTTCCTGAGTATTCAAAATCTTTGTAAGATNTCTTNACGCTAAAACCCATTGTAGAATNTTGTCTTTCTACTTTAAGTAAATCTAAAAGTTTTATAAAATTTGGATATGTATTTTCATTATAAACAATAAATCCTGAATCAATGTTGAATGCTTTGGAGTTTTCAGNTATTTTATGNGTNTGTGTATGTCCNCCTAAATAATCATTTTTTTCATAAATTGACACATCGTATTTTTTATTAAGAACATAAGCGGATGTTAGGCCAGATATTCCACTTCCTATTATAGCAATCTTCAAGTTTTTATCTATATTATTCATATTTTAGTTTCATCAACTGTACTTGATTTAACAATACTTATCATTATTCTGGTTTTATCTTCATTTTTTTACAATTAAAATGATCTTCTGAAATAATACATATTTTATAATCTAATTTATATTTAANCATTAATAAGATGATTTAATGTATTTTAGTTTTTTAACTAGCTTTGGTCTTAGATATGAGTTTATACCCGAAATACAAACTATATCAGATTTATCAAAATTTATATTNCCGTCACTCTCAATAATATTATTATCAATAATAATATGTTCAAGAATACCTACAATAAGTATGCATTTGTTTAATAATAAATATTCATCAACTTTTTTTAAGCCCAATTTAATTTGACTATCTTTTACAAAAGGCGCATTAAAACCATCTANTTCAAATTTATCAATGCTTAACTTTTCAAACTCTGAAATATTTTTAGAATATTTTTTAGAGGTATTATGGGATTTATTAATGAAATTCTTACCAATTGAATTAATAGTATAATATGAATTATCTAAAATGTTTTTATAGGTATCTGTAAATCTTTTTTCTTGTGGCCTTAATGTAAATCCTAGTAAAGGAGGATTTGAACCAAGATGTAATACGGAAGAAAATATGGCAACATTATCTAAAGAATTCGAGGATCTTGTTCCAATAAGATTAGCTGGTTTAAAGCCAGTAATTGAATTAATAAAATTAATATTCCAAACTTTTTCAAATTTATCAATTTCTAATTTAGTATAATGATTATTTTTCATATTTATTATTGTTAATAAGTATTTAAAATTAATAAATAAGATTAAATATTATAATTATTCAATTGTAATAATATATAACAACTAGGGNGTGTATGATTTTTTAATATAAGGTTTTAATTTATTAAAATCAATTATAGAAGGTTTCATTTTTTTGTTAGCAAAAAGGTGAGCCTGATCATTGTAGTAAATTGATGTAGAATCTAATGTAGCAGAACCATACTGATGAATGCTCTCCGCTGATACATTCCCATTTTCATCCCACTCAACCATTTGAAAATAGCAATCACCACCAGTTGCTATTTTTCTATTGTTTTGCATTTTACCATAAATTGCTCTTAGTAAATCAGGTCCTCCATCAAGTGGTAATTCTAAATCACCTCTTTTTAAAATCTGTAGTTTTCCAAGTGGTATATCAACTTGTCCAAACTCTNATATTAAAAAATTTACAGATTCAATAAATCTTTTTTTTAATAAATGAATATCATATTTAAAATCATCTCGTTCGTAGGTTATTTTAAATGTTAAATTTGCTATAGCTGCGCCAGTATTGTCTTTTTGATTCCCTAAATCCCAGTCTTTAAGGATCTTTAATGCATTNATAAGCTTAGGGTCATCTGTTTTAAACTCTCTTAAAAATCTATCTCTTGCNTAGCTCATAACTGATTCTTTTGAATAGTATGTATCATATTTATAATCATAGAACTCTTTTTTTGATATTGATTGATCATTCCCATATAATTCGTTTGCTCTAAACGCTCTATTGGTTTGATATAATTCTATNCCNGTATTATCAGGTAATCTTTTANCTGGGTTACCTGCNCCTACTGTAGCTTTGTATGGAGTACTATTACAATTTTGTAAATANCCAGATTCAGGATTTGTAGTTTGCGGTAATTCTTCATAGGAATAGTACTCATCCCAAATTAATTCACTTTTATTTCCTGNTAAAATATCTATGTAATTAACATGTTCTATACGCTTTGGTATAAGTCCATTATAAATATAGAACAGATTTCCAGATTTATCTGCATACACGGTATTAAACATAGGTATTTGCATCATTTTCATAGCATTTTTAAAGTCATTTAAATTTTGTGATTTATTNATATTATACCATTGTTCAACTTGACCTATGAGTCCATGTCCTGCGTATCTAATTGCATATACACCATGATCAGTTTTTAACGCTGGTCCATGTATAGAATGAAAAACATCCCTNTTAAATGTCCATTTAATAGGACCAAATAGTTTTACATTTATTGGTANNGTTGAAATCTCAAAATCAAGCCATTTATCATCAACCAAATATTGATTTTTATTATCAGGATTAATTGTTAATTCATATATATCAACTAAATCTGGACTGTTAACTGTATGTGACCATCCCAGATTTTCATTGTATCCTTTTAGTACAACAGGTGAACCAGGAAATAAACCACCAGTTGTGTTCCATCCTTCGTTACTATGAAGATGGGCTTCATACCAGGTTACTGGCCCTTCCCATGGTTGATGAGAATTAACAGAAAGTCTTGTATATCCATCCGTAGATCTGTGTGGTGCAATNGCAAATACGTTTGAACCGTGCATTGAGTGTTTAGTTAAATTGTCTGAATATTTTGCAAANTTTGGTTTTTNATCTTTCATTATTTCTGTTATATACCAATCAAGTTTATACATAAGNGGTGTTCTGAAAGNAAATCCTGCAATAATATCTTTTCCTACTATTGGATAAATCTGTCTAGATTCATAGCTTGGATTTTCTTCGATATATTTATTTATACCATCAGCATATGCATTGCATATATTTATTACTTTTGGTGATAGTGTATTATATTTTTCATCAACCGTTTCCCAAATTTTAAGCAATCCAACGAGATAATCAATAGGTGCAGATTCTTTACCTTTGATTGATGCTGATACACCTCTTGAGAATAATAATATATCAAATATAGTGTCAAAATCATCTTCAGCATGTGCGTATGCAAGCCCATATGCAGTATCTTCATCTGTTATGCCGTATATGTGTGGAACTCCCCATGTATCCCTATAAACAGTAACATCATAATGATAAGATTTATTTTGAATAAAATTAAATAATGAACTTAAATAAAGGCCTGAAATAATTAGTGATAAGATAAGGAATCTATTATATTTTTTAATCAGTCTGATCATCTTCAAGAGGTAGTTCTAATATTTCTTTGCTCTCTTTAGTATCAATTAGCTCAACATCTCTAAGTTTTCTATCCATTGCTCTAGTTCTTGTTCCTTGAAGATTATCAAGAGATGAAGATGCAGTTTTTAGTTGTGTTTGAACTTTAGATAAATGGTTGCCAAATGTAGAAAACTCTGATTTAACAGCTGAAAGTATATTCCAAACTTCACTACTTCTTTCTTGTACAAGTAGGGTTCTAAAGCCCATTTGAAGACTATTTAATAATGCTGATAAAGTAGTTGGACCTGTTAATGCTATCTTATGTTTCTGTCTTAACGTTTCCATAATACCTGGTTCTCTTAATACTTCTGCAAATAATCCTTCGAAAGGAAGAAACATAATAGCAAAATCTGTAGTATTCGGTGGAGAGATATACTTTTTTGAAATATCTTTAGCAAAAGAATCAATAGTTCGTATCAATTGTTTTCTAGCATCTTCAATTTCATCCTTGCTTCCACCTTCATATTTATCTATTAATGTCTCATATGGTTCGGTTGGAAATTTTGAATCTAAAGGTAACCATAATGTACTATCATCACTTCCAGGCATTTTTATAGCAAATTCAACAGACCCATTATGATCTGGATTTGTTGCTACATTTTTACTATATTGGTCTGGAGTTAATATTTGTTCTAAAATATTCTCTAATTGATACTCACCAAACACACCCTTTGTTTTAACATTAGATAAAACTTTTTTCAAATCCCCTACTCCAGCTGCAACTGTCTGCATCTCACCAAGTCCTTTATGTACTGCATCTAATTGTTTCCTAACTTGGTTGAAGGACTCCCCTATTTTTTCTTCTAATGTTTTTTGGAGTTTTTCATCAACAGTATTACGCATTTTATCAAGTTGCTTTGTATTGTCATCTCGTATATCTTTTAATTGATTATTAATTGTTTCTCTTACATCTTTAATGTTTTTATTAAATAAGTCTGAAAATTGATTTAAAGTTTTTGATAATTCTTCACGATTTCCCTTAAGTGAATTGCTTAGCTCTTCTCGATTTTTACTTAATTGGTCTAGTGTAGATTTTTCAATTTTATCTAATGAAGATTGAAATCTAATTACAGATTCATTAATCGATTTAAAGCTTTTATCAGAGGTTTGAGACTTTTGTTGAAACTGCATATAAAGCACTGCGATTCCAATTAGTAGTAGTATTCCAAGTAGTATTTCAATCATTTTTTATATCGTATTCCTTTATGTAAATATAATTCAATCTTTATTAACTATCTAAGATAAGATTAACGAGTATGATAATATCTTGGATGTTTATAGNTAAATCATAATTTAAGTCTGCATAAGGCTCATATTCAGCATTTTCTGTAATTATTGATACCATTATGATAATATCAAATATATTAAGAATTAAATCGTCATTTAAGTCACCATTAAGATTAACTGAAAATTGATCATATATACTTCCCCACATCTGTGAACTATTATTATCATATCCAAGTGCCCATATTCCAACACCTCCTAAGTCCATATTTTTAGCATACTCATATTTGATAGATAAGCTAAGACTATCATCATACCAAATCTGTTGCCAATTATTATCATTATAGGGTATCCAATTTGAATTAGATAAAGTATTCCAATTAGAATTATAGTTATTTAAAAATGATTGACATGAATTATATGTTCTTGCTGTACCTGATCCAGTTGTTGTTGCGTTCATTAAAGCGCTAGTTACAGGCCAGTCATATCCGTAGTATGGTAATCCTAATATAAGTTTATCTAATTGATTATCTACTTTGTCTAGATAATCTTGAACCGTATAATTTAGATCATAAAAATATCCACCGAGAGGACTTACAGGTCCAGCTGTTTGACTACCACTATAAAAATAATTATATCCCATTATAAACAAACCATCGCAAATTTGAGCTAAAGCATTATAATCCCAAGCATTCGACCAGTCTATGGCTGGTGTTGCCATCGTGATTATAGGATCATCCATATTAGCGTGAAATGTATCAGATAGCTCCTGCATGAAAAGTACCAAGTTATCTCTTTGACTTGATGGTACAAGCTCAAAATCAATATCAACTCCATCTGCATTTCTTAGTAATACTTTATTAAGTAAGTTGCTAATTGCATTTGTTCGGTTTAGGCTACTACTTAGTAATGTTTCTAAAGAATTTGAATCAAATAATGTTACACATAGTTTAACCTTAACCCCTTGAGATTGTGCATAATCTATAAAACCGATAGTATTCCAATTATGATCGTTAATAATATTTCCATATTCATTTAATTCTGCTGAAAAATAATTTATTTCTGTTAAAAGAGAGTAATCTATTTGTGGGTAAGACTCGTATTCCCAGTAAGGTAGATACCCTATAACTTTATGGCTTAATGTATTGCGGTATATAGTTGTTAATTCATTTACTGAATTATCAATTTGATGATAATCAATATATGTATTTTTATGATTGGATAAATCTTCAATGTGAAATGGTTGCCATTGTTGAGATAATAATGTGCTAAATAATATTAAAAATAATTTCATAAGTATTAAAATATATGTAAAATTAAAAATGAAATTAATAATAATTATGATATTTACATCGATGATATTTTCTGAAACTTATAAAGAGCCAAATTTTACGTTATTAAAAAAAGATGGTAGTATTGAAATTAGGCAGTATGAAAAATATGTTATCGCTAAAACATCTATTCCTTTAGATGGAAAAGACGATAATAATATGTTTCGTACGCTAGCATCATATATATTTGGTGGGAATGAAAATAATGAATCAATCCCGATGACAGCTCCTGTAACAACTTATCAAGATAATGACAAGTACAATATGGTTTTTTATATGCTTGATGCTGACTCTGTAACTGATATGCCAGCTAGTAATAATAAAGATATAGTTTTTGAAGAGTTTGAAATGGGCAAATGTGCTGTTATATCATTTAGCTGGTTCACTACAGATACAAGAATTAATCACTATAAAGATAAATTGTCCGCTTATTTAAATGATAATAAAATAACACCAAAGTCAACTTACATGGTAAATCGTTATGACCCTCCCTGGAGATTGCCATTTATGCGAAGAAATGAAATCCTCGTAAAAATTAATTAGTTTTATTAAATACGGTTTAATGTTGCACGATATGCACGAATTTAATTAAATTATAAGTATATAATATGGCAATAAATGAACAATAAATTAATAAAGTTTGATGATATAGAAGGTAAAGTTTACGAGATTGATGATTGGAAAGCTATACAAGCTCCAACTTTAAAAAACCATTTTACAGAACGTTTAAAAGAGATTAAAAAACAATATGATGTTTTGCTTAATGAAGTAAATTGGAATAAAATAATCTACAACAGTAATATTTTATTTGAACCAGTCGTAGGGAAAGTTTATCACTTATACAAAAACAAAAATAATAATAACTTTATGTCTTTAGTTGAGCCAGATGAGTGGGGTGATAATACATCTGTATCTTTTATTGGTTCTTTTAAACAAGATAGTAGTAAAAAATGGATTCCTTTAAATAATAATAACAGTAATAATGGGTAAATTAGAACAAATAGACCATATAGCTATTCAAGTAAGTAATATTAAAAAATCTATTAATTGGTATAAAGAAAAATATAACTGNAAAATAATTTATTCAGATGATACTTGGGGCTTCATTCAATTTAAAAATATTAAACTTGCTATGGTTACCCACACTGAGCATCCTCCTCACTTTGCTATTCTAGATGAAACAATTNAAGAAGGNAAAGATACTNTTAAGCATAGAGATGGATCAATATCAAAATATGTAAATGACTTAGATGGAAATTTTATTGAACTAATTAAGTATTAATTTATTTTTTCGCTGTTTAATTGAAGATTTGATAAAGTTGTAACAATTAATTTTTTTTCTTTTAGCCCTATAAGTAATTGTTCTAGTGCTTTATAGTTCCACTCTCTAACACCTCTTTCTGGCATGTGAATAATAATAATAGAACCACCTTTAACTCTTTTTAATAGAAATTNAGATATCCAATCTGGATCTGGTATAGATGTATCATTAGCAAATACATCACCTACTACATGTGATAAATTATATTTTTGGATAATAGTATGCATATTATCAGAAATAGCTGCGTGAGGAGCTCTGTACCAATTTGAAATATTATTAGTGTATTTAGAAAGTTTATTATTTGTTTCTAATAAATCGTTTTCAAAATCAGATAAGCTAAACTTATTATAAGGGATATCATACATATTATGATTAGCAATTTCATGGCCGTTATCTATTAGATTTATTATATTATTTTCATTTGTATTGTCTATATGAGTTCCTGTTACAAAGAAAGTAGCTTTAGCATTATATTTTTCAAGTAATTCTATTACTTCTTTTGTCATATCACCATTAGGATTATCTAAACCGCAAAATCCATCATCAATAGTTAAAGAAACCATAGTATCTGAATTCATATGTGATATTGATTTAGGAAATGCTAATGAGGCAACATTTCGAGGTCCAAGCCATGATAATAATGTCCAAAATGATTTTTTATAAACAAGTTTTATTTTAGAAATATCATTTATTGTTCGAGGATCATTAGTTCTACCAAGATTTTTAGAGTGCGCATTATTTAAAAAAAATAAAGATGTTAAAATAATAATTGCAATGTATTTATAACGTTTCAATAAAATCTCTTATTTTACTAAAATAATGGTCTCTTGCGATAGATATGACATTGTTGTGACCTGCCCCATTTACCTTGAATAAATCTTTATTATAAGAACCAGACTCAACAAACATTATATCTGCTTGACTAAAGGGTATAATCTCGTCCATATCAGCATGGATTATCAAAAAAGGTTTTTTATACTTCTTTATTTTTTCAAGATTATTAAATCCATCTGTTAACTTGAAATCTATAGATTCAGGATCAACACCAAACCTTAGTAAAAATGGGTACTCTGTTGCAAAACCACTGTCAATAATTGCTCCATCAAATTTTTCTTCATTGTTACTCATTATATGGCACGTAGATGTTGAGCCTAATGAACGACCCATTAAAATTAATTTATTAGTATTATTTGTTTTTTCTAGGTGCTCTTTTACATAAGAGAATATTTTCAACGAGTCATCAAGTGAACTTTGCATAGTAGGTGTACCATTTGATATGCCGTATCCCCTATATCCAGAAACAATAAAGTTTATGTTATATTGGTTATACATTTCAGCTATATCATCATATTCATGTGTTATTTCTGCATTAGCATGAAAGAAAAGTATCGTTGGATAGCTTACATCTTTAATAAATAACCTTATTCCAACAGATGTATCATTATCAACACTTACTAGATGATCTTTATCATCTGTTTCGTACTCACTTTTTCTAGGAAAAAATATTGAATTTAATAAATTTTGAATATCCATAATATTAAAGTTTTACTTTAAGTAACTACTTCTTCTTCCTTTAAATAAGGTGATAAAGTATCTATANATAAGCTTGGATTATCTANATGNACATTATGTCCAGCTTCATCAATAATATATTGTTTNGAGTTATCATTCGCATTTAACATAATCCTACCTTCTTTAATATANNTNCTATCATCTTTACCNTTTATAATGATTANAGGTATTGGCAGCTTTACATAACTNTTTAGAAGNTATGGCATATTACCTTTACTAAAGACTTCAATAGATTTAGAAAGTTGNATTTTATCATGACNCAATCTTATCTCTCTTTGGTGAATATAGCCNTCTTTATTGCGAAATAGCTGTTTCTCAAACAAATCATTTCCTTCCCAGTCTTTAATAAATTCATTTAGATTTTCTTTAATTCTAATACTCTTATTCAAATCCTTGCTTTTTACCTCTTCCTTTTCTTCTAATTCAGATAAGCCAACTGTTCCACTCTCTAATATTAATGTCTTAACAAGCTTTGGATATTTAGATGCAAAAGCTAGAGCAAGCCTTGCCCCCATTGAATATCCACATAAATATATTTTTTTTATATCAAGACTGAGTAAAGATAAATATAATTCATTTGTAAAATCCTTAAAATAGTATTCTTCATTTAAATGATTAAATGTACTTTTACCATGACCTGGAATATCAACAGCTAGTGATGGATAATCAATCTTTTCTCTTATATCTTTCCAAGACTTAGAACTTCCTGTAAATCCATGTATAAATAGAATTGGTGTTGAGTTTAACGTTCTATCCTTGGTAATGAAAAGCTTAGATTGGTCGCCTTTAAAATACATTATATATTCATTTCTTTATTGAACCATTTTTTATATTCATCAGATTCAATATTTATTTTTTGAGAAATTAATTCGGGATTATTGTAATTATGATCTTCTTTAATAGCATTTATAACATCGGTTTTATGTGAATCTGTTGTTTTGATTTGTATTAAATACTCTTTAGTACTAATAGTTTCACCTTCCCATTTATAAATTGTTGTTGGTGAGTTAATAATATGAACACACGGAGATAGGCTTTTATCTACTAGTTTTTTAGCAATAATTTTTGCAATAGATAAGCTGTCAGTGCTTGTTTGTAGTAATAAATGAGNCATATTATGGTAACTTTAAGCTTGGCTTATCTTTTAGATTTNCTTTGAGNGTAGCGTTAGGNTTTTTAAGATCATCTAAAACTACTGATATAGACTTATCNAGCTGACGGTCAANTCCTTTNCTATAATCCTGAGGAGTATCNTGTATTTCAATATCTACGTCAGTACCATAGTTNTCAACATTCCATCCAACATCTTTAAACCAAAATGAAAATTCAGGCTGCGTGGTTAATGTGCCATCAACAAGCGCATTTCTCGGCCATATGCCNATTACACCACCCCAGGTTCTTTTTCCAATTAATTTGCCTAGTTTTAGAAGTTTCCATGAATGTGAAAAAATATCACCATCAGAACCTGCNTATTCATTCGTAATTGCCGCCATTGGTCCAGCTGGAGATTCAGATGGATATGGNTCTACTCCCATCCATCTAGTTAAATCATANCCAATTCTTTTTTTAGCTAATTTNCTTAACAANAATTGTGATACGTGACCTCCNCCATTATACCTTACATCAATAATTAANCCATCATAAACAATNTCAGTCAAGAAATAACGATGAAATTCTGCAAANCCNTCAGCTCCCATNTCNGGAATATGAACATATCCAATTTTTCCNTTTGATTTTTTATGTACATANTCTCTATTTTTTTCAACCCAATCTCTATAGTAAAGATGNTTATCATATGAATTNGGNTTAACAATAACATTTCGTTTGTTTTTACCTTTTTTATCNGATATTGTNAGTTGAATTTNNTTTCCNATTTGATTAACAAGCAATTCTCCTGGATAATTTTTACTTGTTAGNTTTGTATTNTTTATTTTATGTAATAAATCNCCNTTATTAATATTTAANCCAGGACGAAGCAATGGCGATGGATACGAGTCCCACAAATCACCTTTTGCAATATTATTTATTTCATATGCCTTATATCTATTATTGTATTTAAAATTTGCTGANAGTAAGCCTGTNTTATACCTTCTTGTTGGCTTATAATCACCNCCAAATTCATAGCAATGAGATGTACCAAGTTCTCCTTGCATTTCCCAAATTAAATCCGAGAATTCACTTCGAGTACTTATTCTATCAATTAGTTTATAATATCTGNTAAATATTTTTTTCCAATTTATACCTGACATATCAGAAGTCCAGAAATAATCACGTTGCAATCTCCANGCTTCAGAGTACATTTGCTTCCATTCAGACTTAATATCAATACTTAAGTTTATTCTTGATAAATTAATTTTTCCTGTTTCCTTATTAAATTTATTCTTTGAAATAGCTTCTTTATTAGGAGAANTTTTTGTTGATAATACAACTAATGAATTATCAGATTTAATAAGTATGTTTGATGATTCATTATCAATAGTAAATGNTGTTGCACCTGAATAAAACATTTTTTCTTCAAGTTTATCTAAGTNATAGTAAAANATNGTACCTTTAGGATCACTATCCATTGAATACCAACCATCTTCTCTTGATCCCNNAATTGGCCATTTCATATAAAATACTTTATTATCAATAAACCCAATACTATCATCTAGTGATGTTTCNTTAATTGGAACTTGAATAATTCTNTCCTTAATATTCTTNAAATCAATATTTACCTTTATTTTTGTATCTTTTTTCTTTTTATCTTTCTTTGGNTTATCATCATTTAAAGCATTTTTAATAAATGGAGAATCTGTTTTTTTGTCTAATATTATAATGTAAGGTTTCTCNGANTGTGTAAANTTTAAATCAAATTGAATACTATCATACACTGGATTAAAAGTTCTTTTTGATATGAATGATAAATACTTACCACTATTATCAAAGATAGGNGAATAATCTTGATTAATAGCNTCAGAAACTTCTACNGATTTCTTAGTTGATAATGAANAAATTTTAATAGCTGAGCGTCTACTATTTAAAGAACANGAATATGCAATAAATTTTCCATCTGGTGACCAGTTGAAATCTATTGGATGATTCGTGCTATGATCAACTTTAGATAATGAGTTTTTTGAGATATTAAATATGTNNAGTTCATGCTTATGATTTAAAAAAGCAACAACATTTAAAGTAGGAGATTTTTTTACTTCNAGAACTCTACCTAAATCTTGTTTAAACAATTTAGTTAATTTGGATGTTTTTATATTNTAAANCTCAAAATGTTCAACATTATTTTCATCAGAACATAAAAGAAGATCTTTATTTTTATTAACTTGAATTGGATGTTTATATCTNACACCATTTAANTTTCCGTATTGNAATGCAGGACCATCCCAATTNCCCATAACAAAAGACTTTCCTCTTGNTATAANATTTAANANTTGACCATTATTAGCTAACGAAGCATGNTCTAGGTATCTNGTAGAACAAGAAAATTTACGTCCTGAATCAGTNTTACTATTTGCATAGTTAATATTANCTTCNTNAGANNTANTTGATTTAGTATTAAANATAAATAANCGAGCACCNCATTGATAAATTATGTTAGAATTATCAGAGGATGCATTTCTAACATAATAATTTTTATGATGTGTATGTCTTTTTAGTGATTTACCATTTTTTAAACATGAATAAATATTAGCAATACCTTCATGATCTGATATGAAATATATTCGATTATTTAAAACTAAAGGACAAGCTAAATTCCCATTAAGATTAATTAATTTGCTAAAAGTATTTTTATTATGGTCAATCCATAACTCTCCAGCTGTACCACCTTTATATCTTTTCCATCTTGCTGGATCTTGTGTATTTCTTCCAATTACAGTAAAATCAGAATGTATTGCAATATTTGATGAAATTCCAAAATTCATAGCCTTTGAAGAATTGCTTTTTATATCAAATATTCTTAAATCTGATATTCGTCCAAATGGTTTTTCTAAATCTGAAGTATAAATAATGCCTTTTTTGGTCCATAAAGCAATTTTACTGATAAATGCTCCTTCAAATGTTAATCTCTTGGAAATTCCACCATTTGAAGGAATAATATATACTTCTGTATTACCATCTTCTATCCCAACATATGAAATAAAATCTCCATTAGGTGAAAATTTTGGGGAAGATACATTCGATATATTTGTTGTTAATCTCTGAGCATTAAAATTATTAATATCGCTAATCCATAAATCATCGTCAGAAACAAATGCGATTTTATTTTTGAATATTGTTGGAAATCTATAGTAACCTTGCATACTTACCTAAAATTTTAATTAAAATAACTCTTAAATTTAAATTTTTATTATGTAATTATATAAATTAATTTTAAGTTAATTTATCTGTGAGGGTAAGTAATTTTCAGAACTTTCAACTTATAAATAGGGTTTCTTACTTACCTTATTCAAAAGTAGGCCTTGTTATATTTAATATGATTGAAGGAAACTTGCGATTTTGGAGGAGTTACCCACCGTACCTAAATAAAGGTCATCTGAAAATTACTCTCACAGGTTAATCAGTTTTTTTTAATATCCTATGATACATTCCATCTGAAGTTCTAAATGATAATTTAATATGTTTAAACTCATCTTTTCTACTTATCACATTAGTATTTGTATAAATATAATCTATAATTGAAATACTATCGTATGGTAATTTAATAGTATAAAGGTTTAAATCATGATTTACTTGGTTTATTATAGCTCGCATTAATATGTTTATATTTAGCTTTTTTAATGAAGATATAAAAAGACAGTCCTTGTATTTAAGTTTAAGTTTCTTATAAATCTTATTATCATTTACAATATCAATTTTATTAAATACTATAATTGATTTTTTATTATGGCATTCTAATATTTTCAATGTATCATCGATTGTCTTAATATGACCTGTAATATCTGTAGAGCTTATATCAATAATTTTAAGCAACAAATCTGCATCTTTAATTTCACCTAATGTTGACCTAAATGACGCGATTAGGTCTGTTGGAAGATTTCTTAAAAATCCAACAGTATCACTAAGTAAAATCTTGCTTTTATCATTAAGTAAAATATTTTTTGTTGTCGTATCTAATGTTGCAAATAGTTCATCTTTTATATATGTTTCATGGCCACTTAAATTCTTAAAGATTGAAGATTTTCCAGCATTCGTATAGCCAACTAATGCAACTTTATATACACTCTTCCTTGATTTTCGTTGTGTAGTTCTTTGTTTTTCAATTTGCAAAAGATCTTTTTTTAGTTTATTAATATCTTTTCTTAACAATCTTCTATCTATTTCAATTTGTTTTTCTCCAGGTCCACCCCTTGTTCCAACTCCACCCATCTGTCTTTCCAGATGAGTCCACTGTCCGATTAAGCGAGGCATCATGTATTGAACTGCAGCAAGTTCAACTTGTTTTTTTGATTCGATTGTTTTAGCATGTTTTGTAAATATATCTAAAATTAATTTTGTTCTATCAATAATAAATATTTTATCACCTGCAATTTTCTGTATTCTTTTAAAGTGACCTGGATCTAGCTCGTTGTTAATAAATACTGTATTATATTTCAATTCCTTACATTGGTTTATAATATTTTGAATTTTACCTTTTCCAAAAAAAGTTGCTGAATCTATTGTTTGTTTATTTTGAATTGAACTACTTTCTATAGAATATCCAAGTGTATTAGCAAGTCTCTTCATTTCTTCAATCTCTTCATTTAAATCATCTTGATTTGTTGATGGAAGTGATAATGATAGTAATAAAGATTTAATCATTATTTCTATAAAGATATATATTTGATATATACATTTCTATTATTAGCAATANTATAATTAANTATAGTAAGAATTTCCATANATGTATACCTGNAATAATANTTCTTAGTATTTCACTTAAATCATCNTTTGATGAAATAAATGTTGGAGCATTAAAATANTCGTTCAATTTATCTTTTGNNAATTTATTGTTTNTTAATTCATTTTCTGAAATATTAACTGATTTATCAATTATAACTTTATCATTCAAATAAATTTTATGAAAACCTGGCTCTTTAAAATAAAGATTGTTAGTNTTGAAATATCCNGGNGTGTAATTGAAATCAATGTTGTTATATNTATGNAATAATGGTTTCTCATTGTACAAATTATTTACNTCTAAATAATCATCAACATATGAATAATAATCAAAATCATTAAACTTTATTAAATAATTNAAAAANGGAATAAAAGAACCACTTAATGGNAGTGTAGAGGAATCTATATCAAGTGGTATAGTTAGTAAGTATAAATTATTATAACTAGATACATATTGATCTAAAAATGAGTATCGATTATTAATATACAGCAAAGTGTTTTTTGAAGGCTTTAGGTCAAAGTGCTTATTTATTTTTATAGATTTTTTGTTATTTTTAAAAATTTCACTTAATACATTATTGGTTTTATACCCAGTGCTTAGCATTGTAGTATTTTTGGGAGTTATTGGACTTATTTCATAATTATTAATATTGTTAAAGTAATTTGATAGATTGCCAATATTAAAATCATCTGTTGGAATAATAATTAGATTAGATGATTTAAGAAGTANGTTAGCTATAACATTGTTATTTAAATCTTTAGTTCCAAACTTTAATATGGTATTAAATTTTTTATTTGTATTAAGAATATTATTTGAAATAAANTCTTCAATAGTAAGGTTTTCATATAGGTCATTGAATGCTGACAAAGCATTCTTAACAAACTTTATATCTTCANTATCCGAATATACTAATGCTACATTTTTTTCAATATCAACATTCAAATTAAAATAATATTTATAATCATTAATAATAAAATAACAATTGTATGTTCCCTTATCAGGGAATGATGTCTGGAACTCAAGTCTTTTTATTTCTTTTTTATTAAAATTGATAATATTTTCAGATACTTTAATATCATTAGAAAATAATGANATTTCAACGTCATTNNATTGACTGTTTACTATATTCTCAGCATCAATTGATATAGTAATAATCGTATTATTTGAAATGATATTTTCATTTATATCTAAATCTTTTAAAATTATAGTGTGATTTAATATATCATGGTCATATAAAAATACATTCCATGATCTAAAATCAATATTATCAGAATTTTCTATTATATTCTTACTGAAATCAGATATAATAAATATATCTTTATTAAGATATGAATCTATATCATCGTTAAAATATAACAACTTACTTGATAGCTCATAATTTCCATACATTCCTTTAATATTATTATATGGAGCAAGATCTTTTATGATTTGGTTTTTAACATAATCTTTTCCGCTGAATCCACGTATATAGATCGNAGTATTATCATCATATGTTTTTTGAATTTTTTTTATTACAGACTCTAAATGTTCGNTTATAAAATTATAATTTGAATANGAATCATCGACNAGCAATAATACCATATTATCACTACCATCAGAAATANTCCTGTTAGAATAATTATAAACAGGTTTTGANATCATTAAAATTAAAAANAATATTATCAATGTTCTTATTATGAGAAGTAAAATATTTATAAGATTTATTCTTTTTAATGACTCTTCTTTCATATCAAAAAGAAAACGTGTAGCACTAAACTTTATATCTNTATAATTTCTTTTTTTAAGAAAATGAAANATTATAGGAATAAAAGTTATGGGAAGTAACCATAAGTATATACTTGCTAAAAAACTCATTATAAGTAATTATAGATTGTAAATATTAAAGAAGAAGCAATAGGTATAGTTACATTATCNTATTTCATAGGAGTAATTAATTCNGTNAANGCAATCAAAACACATATAAGCAACAAATATGTTGAAACAGTATNTGAATATAAAGAAACCANNAAGAAAGCTGATATGATAAAGACATAGGTCCCTTCNAGAGTTTTATTATGTATAATTTTTATCTTTCCATATTTTTGTCCGAATAATCCTGCCAATGGATCACAAACAGATCCTAATATCATTGAAATTATTGCTACATTTTTTGGAAATATAATGGATATTAGCAAAAAAGCTAAAATCATATATGATGCACTCCATAAAGATTTTTTTTCNTAGTCTCTAATTATAAAATCTANATTAATNTTTGAATTGATTAACCTTAAGATCAAANTATAATTAATATTTATTATAAACATGNAANNNGTTGATATGGNAAGAAATATAATAAAATTAATAAAATTTGTATATANGTAAATAAGAGGTATTATTAANGAAGAAATATGGAAAATTTTGCGGTAAATTTCATTATTAAATGATAACGTTTTATCTNCCATCAATCATAAGCTGTTTATAACGTTCATTTATATTNTCTGCTCCATATAAGCCTGAACCAACAATCGTAATATCAATACCAGTATCATAAACACGATCNATTGTTCTAATATTTACTCCNCCATCAACGCCAATTAATATATTTGAATCANATGTATTTTCTTTTAAAAAACGCATTGTATCTAAAGTTGATTCAATAAAGGATTGTCCNCCAAAGCCTGGAAATACAGACATTATTAATATATAGTCTAANTGATTCTTGNAATTAAGAAGTTNTTTATAATCNGTATCAGGATTAATTGCAATTCCAGCTTTNACNCCTCTNCCTTGNATATGTTTTAGATCTCTTTCAATATCNGTTGATGCTTCATAATGAAATATTANTGTATCAGAACCAGCGTCAATATAATTATCAAAATATTTATGTGGTTCAGTAATCATTAAATGAGTTTCTAAATGTGAANTTGTAATTTTTCTAATNTCTTTAATAATAAATGGACCAAAAGTTAANTTAGGAACAAAATGACCATCCATCACATCTAAATGCAATCTATCTACACCAGCATCCTCTACAATTTTTATATCTTCCTTTAGTCTAGTAAAGTTTGCTGANAAAAGTGATGGTGANATAATTCTTTTCTTCATTATTTTTTATCTGTGCTNACAATAATATTTATACGAGCTGGAAAAGATAATTTCATTCCNGGTGTTTTATCTTGTTCAAGCACTGTATTATTTAAATAATCCTTAGAATATTCATATTTAATATTACCTAAAATTAAACCAGCTCTGGAAATCTTTTCTTTAGCTTTNTATATATTTAAATTAATCAAATTTGGNGTTACATAATAATTNGGAGCTTTTCCCTGNCTTATAATAAAAGTTACTAAATCATTAGATTTTAATAGTTTAGATGGTTTAGGAAATTGACCAATGATNTGATTTTTTTTAATATCATTATTNTATTCATATAATAAAGTATCAATTTTTAAATCTAAACGCTTTAAAATTAACTCAGCATTTCTTAATGANATATTAGTAAAGTCATCNAGAATAATATCATTTTTATCGCTTGCAACAGTTAATTTAATTATTCTTCCAGATTTTAATTTTGAAAAAGGNCTNGGCGATATTTTAATTACATTTCCAGGNATATTTTCAGGATTATAATCACTAAATAAGATNTCAACTTCAAAACCTAATTCTTCAAGCTGCTTTGCTGCAATTAAAGAATCAACATACCTNACATCNGGTAAATAAATATCTTTATTTTTATTTACATATAATGATAANAANACATTATCNAGTAAAAANAANCCNAGTATTGCAAATAAAATAAGAGAAATAATATATTTATAAATTGTATTCATTTAGTTGATTTGAATATTGTNTTNTCNTTAAAATTCATATTATTAAAATCTTTGGCTGAAATAATTTTTTTTCCTTCAAATTGTAGTTCANTTACAATCAAAGNTCCTNTTCTACANCCTATATGTANTTTTTCATTTATNTATTTATATGAACCNATTGNCATATTNTCNTNATTATAAAATGTATTAAATAATTTTATTTTTTTNTTATTAAAAAAAATATGACATCCAGGNGGTGTTAGAGCTCTTNCGTGATTATGAATGCTTTNTGCATTAGAACTTAGCGATAAGCAATANTCTTNTTTNTTTATTTTTTTAGCATAGNTAATATTTTTGTTTGACTGAATNTGAACTTTCTTNTTTTTGGTTATATTTTGAAGTGTTTCAATCAAAAAAGCTGGAGCAATAATAGAAAGAAATTCAAAAGACTCTCCATAAGTAATATNTTCATCAATTGGAACTTTTTTTGANANTATTATATCTCCTTCATCAATATTATCATTTAAAAAAAATGATGTTAAACCCAAATAATTTTTTCCATCCATTATTGATCTTTGTATTGGAGCTGCTCCTCTGTATTCTGGCAAAACAGATGTATGAAGATTTATAGATCCCAAATTTGGAATATTATATATATANTCAGGAAGTATTCTGTAAGATATAACAACAAATATATCAGCATTAAGTTTTTTTAGATTATTGATAAAGTACTTATCATTAAAATCTTTAATTTTTATAACATCTAGTGAATTTTTTTTTGAATATTTTGATATAAGTGATTCACTTGTTTTTTGTCCTCTTCCAATTTTTTTATCTACATTAGTGACTACAGCTTTAATTGAAAAGTACTTAGAATTTTTCTTGAGAATATCTAATGAAGGTATTGCAAACGTTCCATTAGAAAAAAAAACTATATTCATTAATTTTGCAAAGATGAAATGTAGGTTTTTAAAATTGTAATTTTTGTTGAATCATCAATGCTTAATATAACCATACTATTGTTTTTACCTTGAAAATCAATGATTTTACCAATAATTCCACCTCTAGTTAACACTTTATCACCTTTTTTAAGATTTTCAAGCATATTTTGATGATTTTTTTGTTGAATTGATTGTGGTCTTATCATTAAAAAGTATATGACTACAAACATTAATAAAAATATTGGCAGTGATCCTAATTTTTGTAAAATTTCCATATTATATATTAATTAATTATATATATATAAATATATTAATTATATGAAAATTGGAAATATTAATATTGAATACCCACTTTTTTTAGCTCCTATGTCAGGTGTTACAGATCAACCATTTAGAATTATATGTAAAAATA
Organism: Fidelibacterota bacterium; assembly: GCA_002705605.1. Lineage (GTDB taxonomy): Bacteria > Fidelibacterota > Marinisomatia > SCGC-AAA003-L08 > D37C17. The sequence goes on from PAJD01000040.1 coordinate 28,231, forward strand.
TGGGTGCATCTGTTGTTTATACAGAATTTGTTAGTGCTGATGGTATAATTAGGGAAAATGTAAAAACTTTAGATATGGTTAAATTTGAATCTATTGAAAGACCTATTGGTGTCCAAATCTTCGGTAATGACCCTAATACGGTATCTGAATCAGCATATAATATATACAATAAATTCAAACCAGATATTATTGATATTAATTTTGGTTGTCCTGTTCCTAAAGTAACAAAAAAAGGCGGTGGTTCAGCTGCATTAAGAAATTTAGAATTAATGGAAAAAATCGTTTTAAAAACTGTACAAGCAATACCAGAAATACCTGTAACGGTTAAAATGAGAGCTGGCTGGGATAAAAATAATATTATTATTAATGATGCTGGTATTATGCTAGAATCTGCTGGGATTAAAGCTATTACGCTTCATGCAAGAACTTCAAAACAAATGTATAAAGGTCAAGCAGATTGGAACTTAATAGGTGAATTAAAAAATACAGTAAAGAATATTCCAATTATTGGAAATGGTGATATTTGCAATATAGATGATTATATTAAATTAAAAGAAATATCAAAGTGTGATGGAGTTATGATTGGTAGAGGAAGTCTTGGAAATCCATGGATATTTAAAGAAATTATATATCATCTAAAATCNNNAGAATANAAGNANNTAACAATTTCNGAAATAGTTGAAACNTGNTTNAATCATATNAANTTGCTTAAAAAATANAAAAATAACAAAGTAGTAATTAATNTATCAAANAAACATCTNAGNTATTATTTAAAAAGCTTTAANAATTCNTCNAATATNAGNAAAGAAATNATGAANNCTGANAGTATTGAGGAAATNGANNTAGTTNTAAANTCTATTATTTAGAATGTTCTTTAACNAGCTTTTCAAATTCATTTATTTCTAAAGGNTTNCTCAANATAAANCCTTGAATTTCATCNCANGCATATTTTCTTAAAAANTCNATTTGATTTTGNGTTTCNACACCTTCAGCAACTACATCTAAACCTAGTTTNTGACCTAAGTCAATTACAAGATTTGCAATTTTAGCATCNTCACCATNATGNTCNCCTAAGATTNGANATAAANGATTGNTCNATTTTAAGTTTATCAATAGGNAAATGTTTTAAATAACTTAANGATGAATANCCTGTNCCAAAATCATCTACNGANATATTNACACCCATTTTCTTTAANNTTGTACANATNTNTAANGTTCTTTTAACATTCTTCATNATAATNCTTTCNGTAAGTTCCAATTCNATNAAATTNGGATTAATANCAGTATNNNTAATAGTATTTTNAATAACNTCTACNANNTTNTCTTGATTAAANTGTTTTGCTGATATNTTTATACCAGCNTTTANATNAAANCCCATATCATGCCATTTTTTAGCTTGTTCNCANACTTTTTTAATNATCCATTCACCTANNGGTATAATTAAATTAGTNTCTTCAGCAATTGGNATAAATTTATATGGNGCCAAAACACCCATATCAGGNTGATTCCAACGNACNAANGCNTCAAAGCCAACNATNTTATTAGATTTTAGTGATANTTGNGGTTGATANACAATTTGAAACTCTTCATTTTTTATNGCNCTAAACAAATTAGTTTCAACATTTAATCTTTCCATTACTTCTTCATTCATATCAGGTTTATATAAATGGAACTGATTTTTACCTAAATCCTTGGATTTGTACATAGCAGCATCAGCATTTTTAATAAGAACATCAGCAGTAGTTCCATCTTGAGGAAATAATGCAACTCCAATACTTGCAGTNATATGAAGTTCTTGACCTTCAATGATTATATTATTTAAATGCGTATTTAAAATTCTATCACATAACTTGTATAAACCTGATAATCTTTTAATATTAGGTAATAGGATTGTAAATTCATCGCCACCCCACCTTGANACTGTATCACTTTTCCTTGTTGATTCAATTAATTTATTTCCAATAATTTTAAGAAGTTTATCACCAATAGAATGTCCCATAGAATCATTTACATATTTAAAATTATCTAAATCAATAAAAAGAATAGCTAAAACTTCATCTTTTCTTTCTGCATTATGAATTGCTTGATCAAGCCTATCGTGAAAAAGTGCTTTATTTGTTAGTCCTGTTAAATCATCATAATGAGCTTGCTTATGTATTTTTATATCATCTACTTTTCTTTTAATTGCCATTGCAATCTGATCNGAAGAATATTGTAATATTTTCATATCTTCTTCTGTATAAATATAATCATCGGTATAATTTTGAACACATATCATACCAATAGTTTTTCCATTAGCTAATTTCAATGGAACACCAAGCCAATTAAAACAGTTTTGNCCTACAGGCTCAATATCTTTTGATTTTAAAAGGTTTTTATATATTTCCTTGTTAAGAAGCAATGAATCNCCTGTTTTTAAAACATATTCAGTTAATCCTTTTTTCATTTTATATGGGTTAGGAGTTTTATCATATTGATCTAAAAAATAAGGGAATGAGATAAACTCTGTTTCCCAATCAACTAATGCTATATAAAAATTCTTAACATGAGTAACTGTAGACAATATATAGTGTATCTCTTTATATAATGTTTCTAAATCATCAGAGTCATGTATAGCTTCAGATATTTTATAGATACATGACTTTTTTATTTCTTCATTATGAATCTTTGTAATATCATCAATAATAATTAGTTTATCAAAATCATCAGATATGTCAGAATTTTGCAAAGTTATGTTTACAAAATGCTTTNTTTTTTTCTTATCATATATTTGAATATCATTTATTGAATTTTGATTAACTTTAAAAGAATCNTTTATAATTTTATAAATTTTCTTTTCAAATAGTTTTTCAAAATTTAATTTTAACAAATCCTTAGAATTGTAAGATAACAAATTGAGAATATATTTATTTGCATATAAAATTTCATTATTCTTATTAAGAATAAGAATTCCTTCATTTAAGGATTCAACGATTTTTTTATAATTTTCTAAATTTAAATTCATTAAATATTAAATTTATCAGGTGAGATCATGCCTGCAGATATAATTATTTCCATTGCTTCTTCAACGCTAATATTTGTTTCAATTGCATCTTTGGATTTAATAAGAATTAAATATCCTGATGTTGGATTTGGTGTAGTAGGAACAAAAAGTTTATAACATTTTTCATTATCTTTATTATATGTCTCACCTGAAACCATCGCCAATGTCCATAAATTATCTTTTGGATATTCAATCAGAACTACTTTTTGAAAAGCTTTAGAGTTATCTTTAGTAAATGTGTTAGTTATTTGCTTNATTGTTTGATAAACTTTATTAACAATCGGAATTTTATTTAATATAGATTCAAAAAATATATATAATCTTTTACCAAAAACATTTGATATTATAGCACCAACAATAAACAGAAATAAAATTGTAAGCAAAAATCCTATTAAATAAGAAAAATATATATAGAAATCCATAATAAATGGAATTTTATTTATAAATGTATATTTAAAGATAATATCAACNATATATTTACCTGGTTCGGAAAAAAACATAAACAGATATTTTATTAGCCAATAGGTTAAAGCTAATGGTATTATGGATATTACACCGGTTATTATATATNTTCTTATATTATTCATTNATNTATAATTTAATTAAANTTATATTAAANTCTTTCAAATCTTTTATCTAAATCATTAATAGATAAGTTAATAATAATNGGCCTTCCATGAGGACAGTAATANGGATGTTTAGTTGAAAAAAGCTTATCTATNAGATTAACACATTCACTTTCATCTAACTTATCACCAGCTTTAATAGCTGCTTTACAAGANTATGTGGCTGCCATATAATCAATGAATGANGAGTTTAATTGNTTATGTTCAATGAAATTATCTAGAATATCATCAATTACATCTTTTTCTTTTCCATTTGTTAGTTCAGGTGGTGATCCTTCAATAATAACTGAATTATTTCCAAATTCCCTTATATCAAAACCTATTTTATTTAAATATGGCAAAATATCAAGCAAGCTGTTGAAATCTTCAGGNGTGTAATTAATTGTTATNGGAAACATTAATTTTTGTGAATTTAATCCNTTACCATCTAAAGATTTTTTTGCCATTTCATATAATATTCTTTCATGTGCTACGTGCTGATCTATGACAATCAACCCAGAAGATATTTCTGTTAATATATATTTATTATGTATTTGCCATACTTTCATATCNTTTGATAAAGAAAGGTTATTATCAACAAACATTTTATCAACAGTTTCTTTACTAACATTATTAGTANTTNTATTTNATTCATTAAATGGTAAATCNATNATTTGGCTATTATAATTTTCTTTNGGTGTATATAAATTAGGAATNACTTCAATTTTATTTTTTAAAGATTTTACAACAGATTTTTTAACAATATGTTGNATTTGNAATTCATTTTTAAATTTAATCTCAGTTTTTTTTGGATGTACATTAATATCAATAAATGAGTTATTAAGAGANAAATTTAATAGGAAGAATGGAAATTCTCCTCTTGAAATTAAAGAATCATAAGAATTGTAAACAGTTTGGTTAATTAATGTATTTAATATATATCTNCCATTGATAAAAGTAAATTGATTTCCTCTTCTTTTTTTAACTAATGATAAATTCCCNATATAACCGCTNACTTTAAATTCATCTTGAATAAAATCAACTTCTATTAAAGAATCTTTATANTCAATTCCATATATATTTATAATTCTTGATTTTAAATTTGACGATGGTAAATTATATATTTCCTTCTTTTCATTAAATAAAGAAAATGATATTTNNGGGTTGGATAAAGCAAAAACTTTAAACAAAACTAATATTTTTTGATATTCANTTGTNTCTTTTTTNAGAAACTTTAANCTTGCTGGAACATTAAAAAATAAATTTTTAACATGTATCGATGTACCTTTAGTAATACTATNNGGTTTTGAATCAGTTATTTTNCCTCCATCAATCTCTAGTAAATGACCATCGNTTGAATCATTCTTTGATTTAATNGTAATTTTAGATACTGATGATATACTTGGTAAAGCCTCGCCTCTAAAACCTAAAGTNTTAATATTTTCTAAATCTTCTTCACTTTCAATTTTACTAGTTGCAAATCTTTCAAAAGCATTAAGCAGGTCTTCTTTATGCATTCCANGACCATCATCTAATATTAATATACTTTTTTTACCACCATCTTCAATAAATATTTTAATATTTTTACTTTTAGCATCAATTGAATTTTCTATCAGTTCTTTTATAACAGATGCTGGATTATCAACTACTTCACCAGCAGCAATCTGATTNATNAANTTATCGTTNAATTTTATAACTTTATTTATCATAAATCTATTTTAAGCTCTTTGTTTAAAACCATATTAATTTTNAAGTAAAAACTATTAATTTGTTTCATATAGTAATCAATTTTCTCTTTATATTTTTTTTCCAAATTAGGATTTAGATCTTCAAGATTAATTAAAATATTGTAAGATGCACCATTTGAAGCTGAATATAAAGATTGGTTTGCGACTCCAATATCAGATATGCAATTTAAATTTGCATGTTTTAATACTTTATATGTTACTTCATGTACTTTTAAACATGTTTCTAAAACCTTAAGTGGTACTTCGATTGCATAAATTATAGATTTATTAATTTCTTTATTACGAAGCAAGGTTTGCGATTTTGTTTTTTTAGGTAATCTTCTAGCTGAAATAATATTATTATAAGCAATTGTATCTTCATTAATAAGGTATAATAGCTCACTTGAGTATTTTTGAAGTTTTTCAGATGATTCATAATGAATTGATTGAAATTCTTTAAATTTTTTGTTGTCATATGTTAGATTACTTACCATGCAAGATAATGACGAGCCCAATAATCCTAATAGTGCTGATACGCTTCCTCCTCCTGGTGCGTATGTATTTCTAGATAATTCATTAGAAAAATCATTTATTGTATAATCTGATAAATTACTATCATCTTCTTTAACGCTATACTCGATTACTTTGTCTTTTACATTAAACTCACTAATATCTGTCAAACCTAAAGATTTAACTGCAATATTAAAAATATCTAACTCTGGTATACCAATAGATTTTTTTTGTTTATTTAAATAATACACCCCAGAATCAAATAATGCTTTTTTAGGTAATAGTCCAACAATTTCACTCCCAGTTACTCTAAAGCCTCTTTTCCTAGCTTGAACTCTAACTTCTTCAAATACTTTGTAAATAGATGTCTTCTTGTAATTGGTTAAATTAATAGAAACTTGAGCTTGATTATATTCTTCTATATACCAACCAACTGCTTTGCAATATTTAAATTTACCTGGTTTTTTAAGTCCAACACCGTTTTTATCACGAATTATTTTACCATTTTTATCTCTCTTTAACCTACCAGCTTCTCTAATATCTAATGCAATATCAGTTGCAACTTTTTTATCTATAGTATTTAAATTTATGTTATAAGCAATTAAGAATTCTCTTGCTCCAATTGCAGTAACTCCAGATTTTTTATTAAATTTATTTGGTCCAAAATCTGGTTTCCAATTATCATTTGAGAGTTTTTCTTGCATTCCTTCATATTCACCTTTGCGAATATTTGAAAGATTAATTCTTTCTTTATTTTTAGCAGAATATTCATATAAGAAAACTGGGATATTTAATTGATCACCCACTTTTTTTGCTAATATCTTTGAATATTTAATACAATCATTCATACTAACATTTTGAAGAGGTATTAATGGGCATACATCAGTTGCACCCATTCTAGGGTGTTCTCCTTTATGTGTTGACATATCAATATATTCTGAAGCATATTTAATTAATTTATAAGCTGCGTCAATAACAAAGCTAGGTTCTCCTACAAAAGTTAATACAGTTCTATTGGTATCAGATCCAGGATCAATATCTAGAAAATGAACATTTTCACTATTAATAACAATATTTTTTAATTCATTAACAAAGGAGTTATCTTTTCCTTCACTAAAATTTGGTACGCATTCAATTAACTTCATAAACTCCTCATATAATTAATAGTAAATATTATTATTAATAGTACTATAAGATTCTTTATAAGATTCCATTTAAAACTTTTATTCTTCCAACTATTATTTCTTAATTGTTTCATTAAAACAAATTAAATATAAATGAAATAATAGAATTAAAAAAAGTATCAATAATTGTGTAAAATGGCTGTAAAAAGAAACTAATTATAGAAATACCAGTTACCAAACCAATCAAAATTAAACCTAATAATACTCTTGGCCCATAAATAACTAAATTTTCATTAAAGTTTGGATAATATTTAGAAATTATATTACCAAATATCTGACCTCCATCCAGCGGATAAATAGGTAATAAATTAAATATAGCTAAATATATATTTATTTGAATAAATATTCGAAAAAACAGGTGTAATGAATCATTAAACATTGAATTAGCAAATGTGAATATAAAATACATTACAAAATACCCAAAAAATGCAAGCATAAGATTAGATATTGGACCTGCTGCTGCAACCTTAACAATATCTTTTCGTGGGTTATTCAGATTAAACGTATTAACTGGAACAGGTTTAGCATAACCAAAACCAATAAAAAGCAACATCATTGTACCCATTGGATCTAAATGTTTTATTGGGTTCAATGTTAATCGACCGTATCTATATGCAGTATCATCACCATAATAATATGCAACTATACCGTGAGAAAACTCATGTATACATAAAGAAAAAACTAATGCAGGTAAAAGTAAAATTAATATTTCAAAATCTAGTCTTAAAAGCATAGTTAACCTCTAGGGTGAAATTGTTTATGAATTTCTTTTAAATATGTTTTATCAACATGTGTATATATTTGAGTAGTTGATATACTTGAATGTCCAAGAAGTTCTTGAACAACCCTTAGATCGGCACCACCTTCTAATAGATGTGAAGCAAAACTGTGTCTGTAAGTGTGAGGTGAGATATTTTTATTTGGAAAACATAGTTTCGAGTGCTTGCTAACAATATTCCATGTTGTTTTTCTTGATAATGCATTACCTCTATTGCTTAGAAAAAGATAACCTTTAGAATTTTTCTTTCTTGCTAAAATTGGTCTTTCATTTTCGATATAGTTTAATAAATCTTGCTTAGATTTTTTACCTAGAGGAACCATTCTTTCTTTTTTACCTTTTCCTATAACTCTGATAATATCTTCATCTAAGTTTATATTTGTTAAACTTAAAGAAAGTAATTCACTTACTCTAAGACCAGAGGAATAAAGTAAAGAAATTATAGACTTATCTCTTAATGAATTTGCTTTTTTTAAATTTATTTTACTTAAAATTTTATCTATTTCTTCAAAATTCAATGTAAGTGGGATTTGTCTTTTTTGTTTAACAGATTGAAATAAATTAGATGTATTTAATTTAGATTTATTATTTATATATAGATATTTATGAAAACTTTTCAAACTTGATATCTTTCTATTTATACTAGAACTTGAATATTTATTACCATAATCAAAATTAGCAATTGTTTTTATGTATGATTTTATAACAGCATCATTAATTTTTTCAAGTGAATTTATATTTTTATCAAAAACTAAGTATTCAATATAATACTTTAAATCAAGATAATAAGAGTCAGTAGTATTTATTGACATATTTCTTTCAAATTGAAGATGTGCTAAATATTTTTTTACTTCATTTAATAATGAATTAAATATTTTTTCATTATTTTTCATTTGTTAACTCTAAAAGCTTATCAAAGGCTATATTTAAACCTCTATTTGTATAGACGATTACATTCATATTGGAATCTAAAAGTGTTATTGCAGGAATGCCTGTAGGCTTTAACCATTTATGAAGTTCTTTATTGTTATCAGATAGTACAGTAGTATGTTCATCTGGGAAGTTATCATACCATTCATAAACAGTGTCATAACTAGCATTTTCTCTATTTTCATTTTCATATAATACAGTAATTAACATTGCTTTATTATTATTAATTAAATCCTTAACTTTTTTATACTCTGGTCTCCACCATCTTTTACTTTCTATTTCATTATCATCCCATGTTAACCAATTCGCAAGAACATTACAAGGAGCACACCAGGTTGTCCCCATTTCAAGCAATACAAACTTACCCTCTGTTTTAATTTCTTTTAAGCTAACTAATTCTTCAAATTGATTTAAAGAGTAAAAATTCGGCAAAGTGTCATTGTATGCTGGCATACAATATCCACCTTTTGGTATTCTAATGCAATTACTATTATTACAGTCGTTACTATCATTGCAGTCACATCCAATATTTCCAGGGCATTCTATTACTATTTTATGGTTGAGTTTTTTATTTAACTCTTCATTTGATAATAAAATTGTTGTTGATAAGATTATAAATATAATAAACATACTAAAAACTTAATTCAACAGGAAGATTACTGTTACTTTTAGAATCGAAATGTAAAATATCTAAACCTTTAACTTTATTATCACTAATCTTGAATACCCAAGGTTCACACCAGCCAATCTCAGTTTTCAAAATATCTTCTTCTGATATATTTAATAAATACTTAACAATAGCTCTAATACTGTTACCATGAGCAGATATAATTATATTCTTATCTATATTTAGTAAAGATTTAAAGTATGGAATACACCTATCATATGTATCTTTTAAAGATTCACCATTAGGAGGAGGTGTATCATAACTTCTTCTCCATATTTGAACTTGTTCTGAACCATATTTCAATGAAGCTTCTGATTTATTTTGATCAACAAGGTCACCGTAATCTCTTTCATTTAATCTAATATCTTTAGTTATTGGTATATTTAAATTTAATTTATTTAAAATTATATTTAATGTATTTTGAGCTCTTTTAAGCTTAGATGTATATGCAGTATCAATTTGATAATTTTCAAGAAGTTTAGATGCATTTTTTGCTTCATTTANACCNTTANNTGTTAANTCAACATCTTTCCATCCAGTAAATCTATTTTCTAGATTATAAATTGATTGTCCNTGTCTAATTAATATNAAATATTTCATATTTTATCCAGGNGGCCAATTAAATTTTCTNCCAGCAATNAAATGNAAATGAATATGATANACAGATTGACCNCCATCTTCATTACAATTGAATATTANTCTATATCCATTTTNATCAATNTTTTTTTCTTTTGCTATTTCTTTAGCTATANAAATTAAATGACCNACAATTTCNTTATCNTCNATATTAAGNTTNTTTATTGTNGGAATCTCTTTTTTTGGTACNATTAATATATGNATTGGAGCAATTGGATTTATATCATTAAATGCTATACATATATCATCTTCATGNATTAGAGTAGTTTTAATTTTCTTATCNATTATATCTTTAAAAATTGTGCTCATTCAAATAANTTTAAATATTTTTCATAACCTTCTTTTTTNAGATCTTCTTTNCGNATAAACCTTAATGATGCNGAGTTTATGCAATANCTTAGNCCTGTTTTATNTTTTGGACCATCATTAAANACATGNCCNAGATGTGAATTAGATTTATTNGATTTTATTTCTTTTCTCATATAACCTAACTTATAGTCTTCATGAAATTNAAATGATTCTTTATNAATAACTTCATAAAAAGANGGCCAACCGCTTCCTGAATCATACTTNTGTATTGAACAAAATAATGNNTCACCACTTANAATATCAACATATATACCTTCTTCNTTGTTATCCCAATACTCATTATTAAATGGNGGTTCTGTTCCACAGTTTTGAGTTACATCATACTGTAATTTTGTTAATTTTTTTCCCATATAATCCTNTTCGANAATATTACTATTANTACAAANACAATAGNAAATTAATGTAAAATAAATAATNTTCTTTAAAAATAACATTATAATTTAATAGAAAATACTGAAATAGACGTCACAATAAATGAGCTTATTAAAACGCCTAATGTAATAGCAATAATGGATTTTTTTCTACTNANACCAAATAAGAAAGCNGCAAGTGANCCTGTCCAAACACCNGTNAGNGGCATAGGTATACCAACAAATAAAATTAGACCATAAAACTTTAGNAAATAAATCATCTTGCCTTTCTTTTTAGTTCTTTTAAAAATATAATTTAAAAAATTTTTAAATAAATTATTTTTAGATAGAATATACATTANTGGTCCAATGGCATACAAAATCAATACNCCTATCAATATGTTACCAATTATTGATATTAAAACAATTTCATAGACAGATAAAGAATAAAATTTTATTCCCCATGGTATNGAACCTCTAAGTTCAGTTATTGGTAGCATAGAAAGTATAAAAACTTTAAGATGNTCATTATTTAATGCTAAATCTAAAAATTTCATATCTTTAATATAATATTAATTGAATATTTTAATGAATCTAAATGTATNTNGNTTTAGAAAATTATTACAATNAGAGNTTGGTTNAATTAATTTAATATTTCATTTACAACTGAAACGATATCTAATACATTAAGNAATCCATCNGAATTAAAGTCAGCTGCTGAAAATTCATTTGATGNTGGCGATTGATTGTCTAAGATAAAGTTNACAAGCATAACAATATCTAAAACATTAATAAATGAATCTGAATTNACATCACCAGNAACATAAGTTGATAAAGAAAATGTTTCACTATGTTNATTNCCAGTNTGNCCGTATACATTNGTTACTGTCAANGAAACTGTNTATTCACCANTNTGTTCATAAGTATGTTCNGCNAANCCATAAGANTTNGTNGNNGTATTNCCATCTCCAAAATCCCATNCCCAAGTACTTATTNCTTCNTCATTNACAACTTCTGATAAATCTANAAAGANAACATCATTATCATTTATTTCNTACTCAAATAAAGCCAAAGGACTNTCNTAGATTTCAGGTATTAAATCAATTAATGCATTTTGCCANGTATCAAAACCNCCCATTGTNGTAAGATTNAAGTAACCATTATTATATCCACCCCATCCCCAATTACANTGAAGNTTATTATTTTGATAGCCATCAACATTCCAAGCATGACCACCATTTCCATAACTATCACTAAATCCACTAAATAAAATAGGNTTACCNTAATCTAATTGATNTTTTAATATATTTCTAAATTCTGTAATATTATCAATAACATCACCATCAGCATTATTAACATTACTTGAATATTTAAAAAATGTTTCCATAGCNTANTCAGCTGAAGGATAAACACCTTCACATTGAGCNCCAGAACCACTATTATCATAATCCATATTNACNGCTACGCCACTATGATATAANAATAATCTTGATGGATTAGTAGCGTANGTTGGNGCCATATTATCNAAATCATAAAAAGCTGTACTAAAATCNACAGATAATTCACCTAAATCATCTTCNATATATGTATTACTACCTTGTCCTTGTTCAGGAAATCCCCAATAATACATTACCTGTGCCATTGCAACAGCTACACAGCCAACNGGACCATTAAAACCAGTTTCAGNNGTAAGNGTNTTATTCCAAGATCCAGATTGATCAAATTCNGCATCAATTAGAGGTGAAACATTACGATATTCTCTACTTCTAAANTCACTTTCAGTATATATATTCCATCTATTATTAATTTCATCTGTAGCTACAGATTCATTATTAATAAGTTCATATATATANCTCTTTTGTTTATTTAAAAAATAATTAAAATTACTAGGATAATCTTCTAATTTTAAATTTGATTCAAAACTATATCCGATAACAGGATCTGCTTTATTAGAAGCAGAGATTAAGACAAAACCTACTGGAGCTAAATGATATGCATATATAACATTTTTATCCTGTTCTTTGATTATTTCAACATTTAAAATTGTATAGTTTGACTTATTTAAGCTACTATTAAATTGTTTATTAATATTTTGGACAACTTTATCAGCAATATCTATACTAATAGTTGATGAAAACATCAATGAGGATATTAAAAATGTAATTAAATATTTTATCATAATATATATTATAAAAAAAAATAGTTATAAAAAAGATAGAGTTTGTAAAAAATTATAACAAGATTGAAAATTATTTATTTTCAAATTTAACAACTTTATCTATTTTATTTTTTACAGCAACTTTATAATCTTCAATTAAAACTTGATAATTTTTGATTTTTTCTCCATTTATTGTACAATATTTGACAGCCCAATTATATCCATCTATTTCCGTAAAATCTAAATTTCCTGCTCTAATTATTTTTTTAATTGCAAGTGCACACTTCCATGGCTTATCAAATTCTTTTCTATCAAGATTTATTACTTTTTTATAATTTTTATCTAAAAAATCTAAACGTTCAAATTGATCTTTAAATTTCATCAAACGTCCATTTTCGTTATAATCATAGTGTTTTTTTACAATAAAATCACCGGTAGACCAATCACCTTTATATTCAACTACCATTTTGACTTGTCCATTCACATAATATTCAGTTGTTTTTCTTTTTATTTTTCTTTGCATTTATTTATATTTTCTTTCTTCTATTAATTTTTCTTCTATCTTTAAATTTAATAGGCATATTTTCACATCTCCTATTTTTTTTTCTTCTATCCTTTTCCAAATTAACTCCTTTATTTAAATTTAATTGTTTTAATTTTTCACTAATTGGCTTAGGTATTCTATTTGGATTTGATGCACCTAGTTTGTTTGTCATTGTCTTTCCTTTTCCTTAGCCAGTTAATAAAGTCATTGAAAGCTCCTTTGTAATATCGTGGAGTAGTTCGAACTACATTGACGGGGTGTGGGACTTTGCAGACACCCACGTACTCCACAAGTATCTATAACGATAAAACGAGCATATGAATGCTCGTAGTACCTCATTTACAGAAGGTGTCGGAACGACTGGATTTGAACCAGCGACCCCTAGACCCCCAGTCTAGTGCGCTACCTAGCTACGCCACGTCCCGTTTAATCTTTGTATTTACTAATCAGGGAAACAATATCTGTTAACGATTTCTTTATATTAATTAAATCTTGTTTAATTTCTTGAATATCTGAAGACTTGTTTACTGAATTGCTGAATTGATCTGTCAAGTGCATTTTAGCACCTTTAATTGTGTACTTCTTTTTGTATAGAAGATCTTGAATATATTTTATTAATTTTATATCATTATCTTTATAGATACGATTTCCCGCAGTATTTTTAACAGGCTTTAAAACTGTGAATTCTGTTTCCCAATATCTTAAAACATATTGTTTTAATCCAGTAATTTTACTTACTTCTCCTATAGAATAATATAATTTATTTATTTTTTTAAGTGCCATAATATTAATATATACGTTAAAGTATTACTTTAAATATATTTAATATTTGACTATAATAAAAGAATATTTAACAATTTGTTACAATTGATACTTTATTCAAAGGGGGAATATTCTAAATTAAACGTTTTAGATACAGCTTCGTGGGTTACTTTACCATTACTAATATTAATTCCTGATTTAAGATATTTAGATTTAAATATATTATCATTTGAAATAATATCTTTTATATATGGCAATGTAACGTTAGTAAGAGCTAAAGTTGATGTATAAGGTACTGATCCAGGCATATTAGAGACACAATAGTGAACGATACCATCTACAATGTAAGTTGGATTTTTATGTGTTGTTGGTTTACATGTTTCAACACATCCTCCTTGATCTACAGCAACATCAACAATAACTGAACCTGAAGACATAAGTTTCAACATAGATTTATCAACTAAATTTGGAGCTTTACTACCGACAATAAGAACTGAACCTATTAGAAGATCTGTATATGTTAATAAATTTGATATGTTTAGATTATTAGAGTACATTGTTTGAACATTAGATGGCATAACATCATCAAGATATCTCAATCTGTCCATATTAACATCTAAAATGTAAACTTTTGCCCCTAGACCAGCAGCTAACTTAGCTGCGTTTGATCCAACAATTCCACCTCCGAGTATTGTTACAGTAGAAGCATCAACCCCAGGTACACCACCTAATAATTTACCCTTACCTTTCATATTAGCCTCTAAACATTTAGCACCATTTTGAACTGACATTCTTCCAGCAACTTCGCTCATTGGTATTAGGATGGGAAGTGAACCATCTTGGCTTTGAACTGTTTCATAAGCAATTGCAGTTGCACCACTATCAATCATTCCTTTTGTTAAAGATTCAGATGCTGCAAAATGAAAAAATGTAAAAATAATTTGATTAGATGTTATTAGTTTTATTTCACTATCTTGAGGTTCTTTTACTTTTATAATTAAATCAGATATACCGTATACTTCTTCAATAGTATCTAAAATAATCGCACCAGAGTCTATATAGCTTTGATTAGGAAATCCGCTACCAATGCCGGCATTTTTTTGAACGTATACAGTATTATTTAATTTTACAAGCTCATTTGCTCCATAAGGCGTCAAAGATACTCTCTGTTCATTATCTTTAATTTCTTTTGGAATACCAATAATCATGTTAGTCTTTTAATAAAGCTTTCATGCTTAAGCTAATTTTTCCAGAATCATCAACTTTAATAATTTTAACATCAACTTTATCACCAATATTTAAACAATCAGTAACTTTGTTTACACGTTCTTTTTTTATTTCAGAGATATGCACCAAACCATCTTTAGTTGGACTGATTTTTACAAATGCACCAAAATCTAGAATTCTAACAACTTCACATTCTTTTAATATATCTCCTGATTTTGGAACATAAGTCATTTGTTTTATGTAATCAAGAACACTGTTAATATTATCTTGACTTTGACCTAAAACTGTACATGAACCATCTTCTTCAACATTAATTTCAACTTCATATTGTTCCATTAATCCCTTGATATTTTTTCCACCAGGACCTATAAACATACCAATCATATCTGTTGGCATACTAGATTGACCAATTTTAGGTGCATGAACAGATAAATTAGTTCTGTGAGATTCGATTGATTTTTTCATTTCATTTAAAATATGAACTCTACCATCTTTTGCTTGTGAAAGTGCTTCACTAAGTATTTCATAGGATAAACCATCTACTTTTATATCCATTTGTATTGCTGTAATACCATCAAAAGAACCTGCAACTTTAAAATCCATATCACCAATATGATCTTCGGTACCTAAAATATCAGTTAAAATAGCATATTTTTTATTTTCATCCATAATTAAGCCCATTGCTACACCTGCAATAGGATGCTTAACAGGAACACCAGCATCCATTAATGCTAATGAACTCCCACAAACAGATGCCATAGAAGATGAACCATTAGATTCTAATATTTCTGAAACTAACCTTATAGTATAAGGAAAGTCTTCAAAAGATGGTAATGATGGTAAAATAGCTCGTTCAGCCAAATTACCGTGACCTACTTCTCTTCGAGATAAACTAAATTTTCCTCTTGCTTCACCAACACAAAATGAAGGAAAATTATAATGCAACATTACTCTTTTATAAGATAATCCCTCGATACTATCAATCATTTGCTCATCTCTTTTACCGCCCAATGTTGCAGCAATTAATGCCTGAGTTTCACCTCTAGTAAATGTTGCTGATCCGTGAGACCTAGGTAAAACAGAAGTTTCAATTGTTATATCTCTCACTGTTTTTAAATCTCTTCCGTCTGCACGATTACCTGATAATGTCTTCTCTCTTAAATCCTGTGCAACTAATCCATCTATATAGCTCTTAATTTCAGATTTTGAATCTGGATATTCTTCATCTAGCTGTTCAATAATAGAAGAAATAAAATTATCTACATCTGAATAACGTGAATGTTTATCTTTAGGATTATTTAAATCAGATATTTTACCCTCAACTAATTTGTCAATTGAGCTATTTAAATCAGTATTAACTTCTTTTACAGAAACATCTCTTTTAACTACATTCATTTCGGATAAAAAATTATTTTGAAATTCTACTAATTCTTTAATCCCTTCATGTCCATACTGTATGGCCATTAAAATATCTTCTTCAGAAACAAAGTCACATTTACCTTCTACCATGACAATTGATTCCTCACTTCCAGAAAGGACTAAATCAAAATCAGATTCTAACATCTGTTCCTTTGTTGGATTCATAACTAAATTTCCATCGATTCTTCCAACTCTTACGGAAGCTATGGGTCCATTAAATGGAATATCTGATAAAGACAATGCAAAAGAAGCTCCTAATGCTGCAAAAACATCTGGCTCATTTACTTCATCGTAAGAAATAACATTTATATCTAACCTTGTTTCATTATTAAAACCATCTGCAAACAAGGGCCTCAATGGACGATCTGTTAATCTTGAAGCTAAGATTTCTTTCTCGCTTGGTCTTGCTTCTCTTTTAAAAAAACCTCCAGGAATCTTTCCTGAAGCATAATACTTTTCTCTATATTCAACTGATAAAGGGAAAAAACCTCTATCTTCTTCTTCACCTTTACTAGCAGTTGCGGCTACCAGTAGCATAGTTTCTCCATATGTAACAACACATGAACCACTTGCCTGTTTAGCTAAATGTCCAGTTTCAAGAGTTAATTTTCTACCACCGAACTCAATTTGTTTTTTTAGATTCATTTTACTTCCTTATTTTAAGCTTTTTAATTAAATCAGTATATAACTGTATATCATTTCTTTGTAAATATTTTAATAATTTTCTTCTTTTCGAAACCATAGTCATCAATCCTCTTCGAGAGGAATTGTCTTTCTTATTGTTTTTAAGATGTTCGTTTAATTCATTAATTCTATCTGTGAACAATGCAATTTGTGCACTTGTAGAACCTGAATCATTTTTATTTTTACCATATTTAGCAATTACTTTTTCACTCACTATTTATATCCTTTCAAATTTACCTTTAATATGTCTTTTTTAATTTGTTTAACTAAATCTTCTTTAGTATTAAACTTATGTTCTTTTCTTATAAAATCTATAAATTCTATTGTAATATTCTTACCATACAATTGAAGATTCTGATTAATTACATGGACTTCTATTGTAATCTCCACGCAGTTTTTTTTTATTGTTGGACAATAACCTATATTGCAAATACTTTTATATTTTTTATTGTCTACTTCTAAAGTTACGGAATATACACCATTAGGTGGTATCAATTGTTCAAATGAATTAATTTTAATATTTGCCGTTGGATAGCCAATATTTTTACCAATATTTTGTCCATTAACAACTTTCCCCTTAAGACTATAATTTCTTCCTAAAAGCTTATTTGCTAAACAAATATTATATTTATTTATATTATTCTTAATATTCGTTGTTGTAACCTTACAATCATTAGAATCATACTCCTGACATTCTAAAACTTCTATATCTGTTTCTTTAAGATGTTCTTTCAAAAGCTTATAAGTTCCATCTCTATTTTTACCAAATTTATTATCATAGCCAATTAAAATTATAGAAGGATGATATTTATTAATGATGAGTTCAATAAACTCTTTATAACTTAGTGACTTTATAGTATTGTTAAATTCAACCTCACAAAGAAAATCAATATTAAGCTTATCTGATAAGATTATTTTATCCTCTAGAGTTGTTATAACTTTAAAATCAGTTTGATTAACAACAGTTTTTGTATGAGGATTGAAAGTTATAAGTACAGAATCAAGGTTATTATCTTTTGCTAAATGTGTTAACTTTTCAAGTATGTAAATATGACCTTTATGTACACCGTCATAATTACCAATTGTTATGATAGTTCTTTTATTAGATTTATATGAATCTCTCAGTTTATGTACAAGCATTTTCCAAATCCTCATATTTTAAACAGTTTGAGTAATCATAAGTACCTATTTTCAACCTAGTTAATTCAGTTAAGTGTCCATATGTATTTAAATTTAATGCTAAATCACGAGCTATAGATCTAATATAAACTCCCTTACCACATTCGACATTAATTTTAATATATTTATCTGAATAATCAACTATATCTATTGAATAGATATCAACTTTACTAGGTTTTTTTCTAATAAAAACATTATTTCTTGCATATTCATACATTTTTAAGCCATGAAATTTTTTTGCACAAAAATATGGTGGAATTTGATCTACGTTCGTTCCAACTATTTTATCTATTGATTTTTTTATATTATTTTTTGATATATTTATCTTTTTATATCTACTTCTAATAATTAATCCTGTATTATCGAGCGTATCCGTCTCTTCATGTAATTTTATTTTTGCCTGATAGACTTTTTTCATTAACATATAATTAGTTATATTTTTTGTATTATCTCCTGTACAAACAAGTAAAACGCCACTTGCAAAAGGATCCAGAGTACCACAGTGACCTAACTTGGATTTATTATTAAATGATTTAATTTTTCTAATAACATCATAAGAAGTTATATGCAAAGGTTTCCATATTGGCAAAAGATCGTTCATTTATTTTTTTAACAAAGTATTTATTTCATCATATGATTTCATACTATTATCTAAGAGAAATTTTATATCAGGAACATACTTAGCTTTTAAAGCTAGACCCATTTTATATTTAATATCTTTCTTTCTTGAAATTATCAAATTTAATATATCTAATGGATCTTTATTTTTTGAATTAAATATACTAATATAAATATCAGCTATCTTAATATCATTTGAAAGTTTAACATCTGTAATACTTATAATAGAATCAGCTATAATAATTTCTTTTAAAAAGACACTACTTAGGATTTTTTTAATTTGATTTGATAAACGCGTTGAGCGTTTATATGGCTTAATAGAATTAATACTTATTTTAACTTCCTTTTTACTTCTCTNTTTTCATATACTTCAATGATATCATTTACTTCAAATTCTTTAAAGTTATCAATACCTATCCCACACTCATATCCTTCGAGAACTTCATTTGCGTCATCTTTAAAACGTTTCAATGATGTTAGGTGACCTTCATAAATNATTTCACCATCTCTAAGAAGTCTAAGTTTTGAATTTCTAACAACTTTTCCTTTAGCNATATGGCANCCAGCAATCATACCAATCTTTGGTATTTTAAAAATATCTCTTACCTCAGCTGTTCCAACTGCATCTTCAACAATATCAGGTTTCAATAACCCTTCAAGAGCTAATCTTATTTCTTCAATTGCTTCATAAATAATAGAATAATGTTTTATATCTACACCAAGTTCTCTTGATAACTTTCTAGCNAAGACAGATGAACTAACATTAAAGCAAATAACTATTGCTTTTGATGCTGATGCTAATCTTATATCATTCTGACTAACCATACCAACCGATTTTAAAATTATATTAACCTTTACTTCNTCATTTGATAGATTCATCAAAGAGTCACTTAANGCTTCAATTGAACCATCAACATCACCTTTGATTAAGATATTTAATTCTGAAGCTTTCCCAGATTTAATTTCTTCAGATATCTGATCCAAAGTAATTTTAGAATGCATTTGATGNATAGCTTCTCGTTCTAATCTTGAACGTTCCAAAGATATTTTTTTNGCATCTCTTTCTTCATCATAAATAACAAAAGATTCNCCTGANACAGGGACTTTTTCAAATCCAAGAATTTGTACAGGATCTGATGGATAAGCCNGAGATACACTTTCACCACGCTCATTCAANAAGTCCCTAACTTTGGAATACTGTGANCCGCAAACAAATATTTGTCCTTTTGTTAATGTCCCATGTTGAATTATAACAGTTCCAACAGGNCCAAGNCCTTTATCAAGTCTTGATTCTAAAACCATTCCTTTAGCTAAACACTTCNTAGGAGCTTTTAAGGTCAAAACCTCTGCTTCAAGTAAAATCTTATCTAATAAATCTTCAATNCCAGTACCTTTTTTAGCTGAAATTTCTGCACACTGTATCTTTCCNCCCCAATCTTCAACAAGAATATTTTTTTCAGATAACTGTTTTTTAATCTTATCAGAATCTGCACCAGGTTTGTCTATTTTATTTATAGCAATTATAATTGGAACAGAAGCAGCTTGAGCGTGGTCAATTGCTTCGATTGTTTGAGGCATTAATCCATCATCTGCTGCAACAATTAAAATAACAATATCAGTAACTTGAGCTCCCCTTGCTCTCATAGCTGTAAAAGCTTCATGACCAGGAGTATCAATAAATGTAATCTTTTTATTTTTGACTTCTACTTCATAAGCACCAATATGNTGGGTAATTCCACCAGATTCTCCAGCAATNACATTTGTTTCTCGTATATAGTCNAGCAANGATGTTTTTCCATGATCAACATGACCCATTACNGTTACAACAGGNGGCCTATCNTCTAAAAGAGAATCGTCAATAAGNTCTTCCTGGATATCTTCTTTNAAGATATCAACNGTCTCAACTTCAAAACCAAATTCATCTGCAATCATTGTAATAATTTCCATATCAAGTCTTTGATTTATTGTAACCATCAAACCCAAATCCATACATTTCATTATTATATCTTGAGCNGGAAGTTTCATCATTTTAGATAGCTCATCAACAGTTAAAAACTCAGGTACNTTNATTATTTTAACTTCATTACTTTCTTCATCGATAACTTCTACAGATTTTTTCTTAACTTTCTTTTTAGTTTTTTTATTTAGTTTTGACAATGATTCTGCAATATTTATTTTTTTTGCTGGACCACGTGATTTTGTATTTTTATTATCAGTAATTTTTGAAATATCAACCTTTTTAAAATTTGTTTCTTCAACNGCAGCATCTTTAACTGCCTGACTATTAAGCTTTTCTTTTGATTGCCTTATAGATTCTTTAAGATCTANCTTAGGTTTTTCTATTTTAGTTTCAATTTTTGGCTTTTCNAGTACTACTGATTGTTTTGTTTGATTGTTTGTTACTATAGCCTGACGAGCTTTTTCTTTCTGAACTCTTTCTACCTGTCTTTTTTCTTTAGAGAACTCAGTTAATATTAAAGAATATATTTCGTTTGATACAGGCATCATNTGATTAGAAACCTTAAAACCATTATTTTCTACGAATTTAATGATTTCATGATGTGAAATATTTAATTCCTTAGATATCTGATATATTCTTTTTTCTTTCATTAGCTNTCTTTAAGCTCATNCTTAATATTAAGAATTAATTTTTCTAACGTTTTTTCACCTAAGCCTTTTAGTTCAAGTAACACTTCTTTATCTGTATTGAAAAATTCACTAGTTTCTTTAATTTTATTATCAATTAAAAGGCTTTTAAATTTTTCACTAATACTATTTAAATCTTTAATTTTAATGTTTTTCGATAAAGAATGCTGACTCTCACTCTTTGCNTCAATAGTATANCCAGTAACAGATTCTGTTAATTTAAGATTTGAGCCATTCCTTCCTATAGCTATTGCTAGCTCATCATCATTAAATATTGCCACAGCAAGCTTTTTATTTTCATCAATATAAAGATCTATTGGCTTTGCTGGTGATAAAGCTCTTGAAATAATTAATGCTGGCTGTTCACTATAATTAATTATATCAATCTTTTCTCCATTTAACTCCCTAACAACAGATTGGATNCTACTTCCTTTCATTCCAACACAAGCTCCTACAGCATCAATCCTTCTATCTGATGAATAAACAACAATTTTACTTCTATCNCCTGGTGNTCTTGNAATATTTTTTATTTCAATAATTCCATCTTCAATCTCCGGNACTTCCAATTCAAATAATTTTTGTAAAAAAGTATTGCTTGTTCTTGACATTATAATCTCAGGTGATTTACCAAATTTTAAATCTACTGATTTAATTAAACCTCTAATCTGATCACCTCTCTTAAAATGATCATTATAAATTTGTTCGGNTTTAGGNAGTATTATCTCGATTTTATCATTATCTGTTACAAAAATTCTGTCTCTTTGGATTTGATGAACATACCCTGAATATATTGAATCAACTTTATTGTTNAAATCATTATAAATAGATTCTTTTTCAATATCTTTTATTCTAGTAGANAGGTGNTGCTTNGCATGAGAAATAAGNCTACGNCCAAAAGAATCAGGATTNATTATATCAATATACATCTCACCNACAACAAGAGTATCNTCTGTTTTAATAGCATCTTCAATTGATATNTCTGTNACTTCATTCTTAACNACATCAACAACTATTTTTTCATGAAATATTTCAATATCNCCACGTTCCATATTAACAATNATACTGAAAATATCTTCATTTTCTTCACCATATTTTTTTAATAGCATTGATTTAAAAATATCCTCAATAATACTTGATAAGTATGTTTTTTCAACATTTTTATCTTTTGAAAGTAATGTAAAAGCTTCAATTATTTGTTTACTATCCAATTTTTTTACCTCTTNTTATTATTTGCATAAAAAAAGTGGGGTAATATTCCCCACTTTTANNAACTAAATTTAAACATAAAAAACTGTTCAATCAAACTTAAATTTTAACCACTTATTTGCTCATACAAAGATTTTAATTGAAAATCGTTNATTTTATCTATATTAATAGTTTCATATAAGNTTTTAAATTCTTCGNTCATAGAAATATCATTATAGAGCATACATAATTTAATTTTAGCATATACTTCTCTATCGTAGATATCAAAAAGTTTTATAGATTTTTTATAGTTTTCTATAGCTTTTTCATTGTTTTTAATTCTAATAAAATAATCACCACNCATTAAGTNAAATGAAGCTTCAATATTATTATCATTTGTGTGAAATTTATTATNATCAATCATATTTTTCAGACTATCTAATAAATTATTTTCCATGTAATGATTAAACAAGTAAACATA
Source organism: Fidelibacterota bacterium (assembly GCA_002705605.1). Taxonomy (GTDB): domain Bacteria; phylum Fidelibacterota; class Marinisomatia; order SCGC-AAA003-L08; family D37C17. The sequence continues at coordinate 51,933 of PAJD01000040.1, forward strand.
TGCCTGATTATATGATTCTGAAGCTGAGTATGTTTGTAAAATTTCCTTAAAACTAGAAATGCTNAAATCATCCTTTTCATCTAAGTACTTATTAGTTGTAATGCTAACAAATCTATTGTAGGATGAATCTTGATTGCTTGATCTATTATTATAAACAATAANTAATAATAATAATNCTAATATTGAAATAGATACCTTCAGCACACTNCTTGGATTAGTTGATATGTAAGTTAGGCCNTTTAAAAAAGTATCTCTTACTGGATCATATTTTATTTCTTCTTTATTCATTTTTGTCGTACCCTCGCCCAGAATCGAACTGGGAGCCTTTCGCTTAGGAGGCGAACGCTCTATCCAGTTGAGCTACGAGGGCATCCTTTATTTAATTTTTCATTANCTATAAGTTAAATCTTTAATTTTTTTATTTACAATATTATTTTTCATCTTTTAATGGNCTATTCATTAAATTCATCATTGATTNTTTTGGTTCATAATTTTTATAAATTATATTATAAATCTCTNCACANATTGGCATATCTAAATTATTATCTATGATAATATCATATAAAATCTTCGATGTATTTATNCCCTCNGATATCATACCAATTATCTTTTTAGAATCTTCAACATTTTTTCCTCTAGATAATAACTCNCCAAATCTTCTATTTCGACTAAAAGAGCTNTAGCAAGTACAAGCCAAATCTCCCAATCCTGAAAGACCATAAATAGTATTNTTTTTAAATTNATATATTTTTGATAATTGCATAATTTCATANAAACCTCTTGTAACCAANGAAGCTTGAGCATTATCACCTAAATTAAGACCNTGGCATATACCAGAAGCTATAGCAATAACATTTTTAACAGCAGCACCTATTTGAACTCCGATAATATCATCNGAAGTATATAATCGAAATGAATCATTTGAAAAATAATTACGTAAACTCTCTCTATATTTTTTATTAGTGCTTGCAATGATTGATGCAGNAGGNCNTTTTTTTATTATTTCTTCAGNATGATTNGGTCCGGATAATATAGCCAAGTTACTTTTTTTGTAATTAAATTTATTAATTAATAGTTCAGAAATTAGAAGTTGCGTTTTATTNTCCAANCCTTTTGATAATAGCACTAATTTAAANGATTNNAGATTGTTAGCAGAAATAAAATCTGATATTGAATTACTTGGAATNGCAAGAACAGTAATATCTTTAGANTTTAGTTTTTGAAAATTATCTGTATATATAATCTTNTTAGAAATAAATGATCCAGGTAAATCAGGATGGATNTTATTTTTAATAAGTGATTTTGATTTTGAAGAATTTCTATGTAAAACTTTAACTTTAAACCCNTTTAATATCAAGAGATTTGCAAAGGTAATTCCCCATGTTCCTGCTCCAATAATATTAAAATTCATTATTAAATAACTTCACCAATAAGATAGTATGATTCATTCAATTTATTTAGATNGTTTTCTAATTTATTNAGGCTATCTTTATTTATAATTAATACTATACCTATTCCAAGATTAAATGGACGTATCATATCATTAAATTTAATATTTCCTTCTTTTTGTATTAATTTGAAAATACTTGGCCATTCCCATGAATTCCAATCAATCTCNATATCTTGACCTTTTTCTAAAACTCTATGAGTATTTTCAATNAAACCNCCGCCAGTNATATGTGAAAGCGCTTTTAACCATGGTTTTTCAAGTATANCACTTAAAACTGGTAAGTAAGATTTGTGAATTTTTAATAATTCTTCNTCAATAGAACATCCTAAATCTTCAATATATTCACCTATTTTATATTTATCTAATAAAACTTTTCTTGCTAATGAATATCCNTTTGTATGCAATCCATTTGAAGGTAAGCCAACTAAAATATCACCTTTAGATACTTTGTTATTAGATAGCATTTTTTCTTTTTCTACAACACCAATAATAGTTCCACTNACATCATATTTTTTATTATCATAAAAACCAGGCATTTCAGCAGTTTCACCACCTATTAANACACANTTATTTTCNTTGCAAGCAATTGAAAAACCTTTAATAACATTATCTAAAATATTATTATCTAANTTACCAGCTGCAAAATAATCTAAAAAAAACATTGGTTTCGCNCCNATTACGAGTATGTCATTTACGCAATGATTAACTAAGCATTGNCCAATAGTATCATGTTTATTTGCCAAATTTGCTAANAGCAACTTAGTTCCAACACCATCAACACTTGAAACTAAAACAGGATTATNATAATCTTTGNTTGGAAAACTAAAACAACCCCCNAATGATCCTATGTCTGATAATGTATATTTATTAAATGTTNTCTTTGCATGCTTTTTTACTTTTTTNAATCCGGTGTTCGCAGCATCAATATCAACACCAGCATCTTTATATGTTNTCATATTTATTTATAAATTGTTTCAATTAAGTTTTCGTAGTTTNCTATCACCTTTTTNCTTACAATAGACATTTTCGGAGTCATTTCNCCTTTTTCTATTGAAAATTCATTTGGTANTAATTTATATTTTTTTACAGATTCATAACTGGAAAATTTATCCATTATTGATTTTATTTCNACATCAAGTAATTTCAATACATCCGGGTGATCAACCATNGCTTCATTACTTAACTTTTCTTTACTTATTGAAAATAAGAAATCATTAATATTATCATAGNTAGGTACNATCAGAGCACTAATAAAATTTCTTTTATCACCGATTATTAATGTTTGNTGTATATATTTAGATTGATTAAGAGCAACTTCTAAAGGTGCTGGAGCGATATTTTTACCTGCAGATGTTACTAGTAAACTTTTCTTTCTATCNGTTATTTTCAGAAAACCATCATCATCTATCTTNCCNATATCNCCNGTGTGAAACCANCCATCATTATCAAANACTTCATCAGTTGCCTCTTTGTTATTATAATAACCAAGCATAANGTTAGGTCCTTTAGCTAAAATTTCGCCATCTTCAGCAATTTTCAATTCAACATTATCCAGCTTAACACCAACAGTGCCAAATCTTATTTTTTNTGGAGTATTACTTGTNAGAACTGGTGATGTTTCTGTTAATCCATANCCTTCTAATATTGTAATTCCAATACCTGAAAAAAATTCTGCTATTTTTTGTGGTAATGGTGCACCACCNGAAATAAAAAATTTAATTTTTCCACCNAGTTTAGCTCTTACTTTACTATATATTAACTTATCAGCAATTTTATGCTTTAATTTTAATAAAAATGGAATTGATTGATTAGCGTGTGTTAAATTTGTATAATCCTTACCGATCTTAAGTCCCCATGAAAATAATTTTTGCCTAATAGCTGGTGCATCTTTTAANNCNGCCATTATTTTATCATACATTTTTTCAAAAAACCTTGGAACACAAACAACAATAGATGGCGATACTTCTGACATATTNANACCAACTGTTTCAATATTTTCTGCATAATAAATTTTTGATTTAATAAACATNGGNAAAAAATGCCCNGCCATTCGCTCTAAAACGTGACTTAGGGGTAAAAATGATAAGAATTTTTCTTTATATAAATTATCTTGNAATTTAACAACTTCAGTTAAATTAGAAATTAAATTTTTATGAGATAACATNACACCTTTTGGCATACCTGTAGTTCCTGANGTATAAATAAGAGTAACTAAATCATTCTCTGATATTTTCNTAGAATAATCTTCAANTATNGAAATATTATTTTTNTTAATATGATTTTTNCCTAATATTAATAAATCTGAAAATTTATAACAGTAATCNATAGAATCACCAACTGANTCATCATCAAGTAAAACAATATATTTAAGCGATTCACATTTATTNTAAATTTTATTAATTTTTTCAAACTGGTCTTTATTCTCAACAAAGATTAACTTACTTTCAGAATCATTTAATATGAATTCTACTTGCTCTTNAATTAATGTAGGATACACAGTTGTCGTGGTCATACCAGCTGATAATATNGAATANTCCGCTAAAGCCCATTTATGGGAAGTTGATGANAANATAGAAACTTTATCNTTTGGTAATAAATCTAAATAAAGCAAAGAGCCAGATAAGTTTACAACTATATCTTTTACTTCACTTCCAGTAATTGGAATCCAATCANCATTATTTTTGTAATTTAATATGTTTTTGTTTTTTTGCTCTTCAATTACTGAAAAGAACATTTCTGGAATTGTTTTATAATTCATATTATATATATAATTAATTATTAATAATTTATAAATAAATAACAATATATAAAGTAGAAATAAATTAATTTATGCCGAGGTGGTGAAATTGGTAGACACGTTGGATTCAAAATCCAATGTTTTTCGGAACGTGTGGGTTCGAGTCCCACCCTCGGTACATAACAATGAAAAAATTAGATCTCCACGGGATAAAACATATTGATAGCAAACAGCTTATTTTAAATTTTATTGAAAAAAACATAGATAATCTTCCAGTTGAGATAATTACAGGAAATTCATTAGAAATGCAAAATATTGCTAAAAAAATTATTAAAAGTTTTAATTTAAAACATTCATATCCAAACTTCAAAAATCTTGGTTCATTAATAATAACGGAAGATTATTGATTGGTTATTCTTGAGTTTTAGACATCTCTTGCAATTGATTAGAAACATCTTCAATTACTTTCGTAGCCTCATCGATAATTGGAATTATTATATCCTCTGACTCACCTGGAAGATCACCTTCTGTGTATATTTGAAAAGATATATAAACAATTAGAGAAAAAAATACAAATAAAAGGAGTTTAAAAAACTTTTTTAAAATACTATAAACGACTATTAATATCAATATTATTACTAAGGTAAGATATAATGGCTCAGATATTATTGTATTGTATAAATTTTCATAATTCATTCAATTAATTTAAAATAAATGTGACATAATTAACATTTATTATTTATTTTATTATTTTGTGATATACTTCTCATTTTTTTTTAATCCATTTGATTATAATTAAAAAAGAGGATATTGTTATGAACAAAAATAAAAAAAAGATAATGAAACTAATTTTGAAGCTTAACTTAATATTAGGATTTTATAATTTATTCCTATTTAGTCAGGGAAATTTAATTTTCAATTTGCTTATAGGATCTTTAAATGTTGGGATATGGGTTTTTTTTAGAGATTTAAAATTACTTACTTATAAATAATTATTGTGGATTTCCATCAATATCATAATTCTCTAAAGTTTCAATTAGTGTACCAATTTTATATTTTTTTACAAATTTAAGCTGACCATTGCTATACCAATGCTTGGTAATGCCATCCAGAGTATTATTAATATAATTTACTTCAGATTTAATCTGACCATTCCTGTACCATTTTTTTTGTAAACCATTTAAATTACCATTGATATAATTATATTTTATCGATAATTGCTTATTATCATACCATTTTTTTTGTTCACCATTTTTTTTTCCATTTTGAAAGTTATATTCAAGCAAAATATTACCATTATCATAATATTCTCTTAACAAACCATCTTCTATAATTCCGTCAGAAATTTTATTAAAGTTACCGTAAACCCAAAACGTTAAGTTAGATTCTATATATTTATATTTTACAGTATCAAAAGATATGATAGAATTGTTATCATTCAAAAGCATCTCACCAATAATCTCAAGATTTTCATCACACCTTTTTACAGTTATTTGACTTAAGTTAGAATTAATTTTAAAATCCAGGTCACATAATTCTAAAATAATTTTCTTTTTTCTTTCATAATCGACTTCATTAATTGAAATCAATTTGACAATATAATTACCATTAAATTCATCAATATAATCTTTTAAATCAATAGTATTGACATTTTTATTTTTAAATATCTGAAATTGTTTTATATCTATATTATTTTGTGATAGAAGATTAGAAAAAAATAATAATATAATTATAATATATTTATTCATTATTCCATACAGGTTTACGTTTATTTATAAACGCATCAAGTGCTTCATCTCTATCTTTTGTATTCAGAGATTTATTGTAATTATCTCTTTCATTTTTTAATGTATAATTGCGATTTTTTTCATACAAGCTACTATTAATAGCTTTCTTTGAAGATTTTACAGCAATAGGAGCATTTTTTAAAATATCATTAGCAATTGAAAGGCCAGAATCAAGCAACTTATCTTTATCAACATTATTCATTAAAAATCCAAAATTTTTAGCTTCTTCAGAATTGAATTTCTTAGCTGTATATATCCAATATTTAGCATTTTGCAATCCTATAATTCGCGGCAACCTAAATGTTCCTCCTGCTCCAGGAATTATACCTATACTTGTTTCAGGTAATCCTATAATAGAATCGTTTGATCCTATACGTATATCACATGATAGTGACAACTCAGTTCCTCCTCCTAAACAATACCCATTTATTAAGCAAATTGTTGGTATATCTAAATCTTCGATTGAATTAAAACAATCATTAAAAATATTCAATGCTTCTTTAGATTGTGATTTAGACATAATTTTTCTTTCTTTAAGATCTGCTCCAACAGAAAAATTATCTAAACCTGAATTAATAATCAAAACTCTACATTTACTTTTCGATATATCTTTCATTTTGTTTGTAATATCTATCAAAAAATCTGAAGAAAGTGCATTTAGTGGTCCTCTAGATAGTGTTAATATACCAATACAATCACTAACAATTTTAAATTCTGTATACTTACTCATTAATATATTCCTTTAATTTATTAGGGAAATCAATTTCCATTAACAATATAGCTTGACCATAAGTTTTTCCTTGCGCATCATTCAATAATGAATCACTTCCACCACCACCTAAACTATCTTCTAAAATAAAATTAAGTGATAACAAATTATCTAGTTCATACCTTAAAACATCACCTTTAACAAAATCAGAAAAATATTCTTTTACCATTAAAGAAGATAAATATTTTTTTGACCAATCGTAAGCTTCTTGAGAATTAAAAATAACACCAACATTTGTATTCTTTCCTTTATCTCCAGAACGTGATGAAGCTATTGAACCTAATTTAATTTTCATAATATTTCCACAGTTGTATTTACTATTTTCTTATCTATTAAAGATGGCCAAAAAGAAATAACTTCTTGTGCTTTTGGTCTACCACCAGCAAAACCTGTTATACCTGGAGGGCCTGTAGTTATTAATGGTGAAATCTCTTTGCCAAAACGTTCAACTTTTTGTTTATCACTATCTTTAACTGATAATCTTAAAACAATTTCATTTGAACCCGAATATTTATGATTCATTTTTTTATGACATGAATCAAACCCTAAAAACTCTGTGTTTTTATTGTTAAAATCATATCCAGCTAATTTCAATCTATCCCAAAAAATTTTTGAAACATACTTTGCCTTTTTATATGCATGTGGGCCTGATATTGTCAACTGACCTGAAGATTTATATCCTGAAAAATAACTAATAGACACCTTGTAAGTATCTGTTGCTTTAAAACCTTTGACATTTTTTATAGAGACAGTATTATCATTATTATCAATAAGATTAAACGAAGTAAAATCAACACACACATCAGGTGAAATATAATTTTTCGGATCTCCCATCTCATATAAAACTTGCTCAGATATTGAAAGTTTATTAATAATACCATCAGTACCTTTTGGTTTAGTTACATTGAAATTTCCATCTGGATATACTTCTACAATTGGATATCCAATATTAGATAAATTTTCAATATCGTACCATTTAGAATAGTTTCCACCAGTGCATTGAGCACCACATTCTATTATGTGGCCAGCTAGAGTACCGGAAGCCAACTTATTGAAATCATTATTTTTCCAATCAAATTCATAAAGCAGGGGTCCTAAAGTTAATCCAGGATCAGAAACTCTTCCAGCTAAGACAATATCAGCACCTTTATCTAGGGCATCTTTAATACAATAACTATCTATATATACATTTGCTGAAGTAATCTTATTTCTAATAAGACTTATATCTTCTCCAGTTTCTAAATTTCTAAAACTTTGACCTGAATTAATTAATCCATCTATATTGTTATAGATATCATCACCTTTAACTACACCAATTTTAAAATCAGATTTATTTTTTAATTTTAACTTTATTGCTTTTGCACATTCAACAGGATTAACACCACCAGCATTTGTAATAATTTTGATATTATTCTTCCTAATATCATCCTGATTATTTACAATTAAATCAACAAAGTCCTTAGCATAACCAAATAAGGGATTTTTTAATTTTTGTTTTTGCATTATAGAAATAGTTACCTCTGCTAAGTAATCAAGTGTTAGATAATCAATTTTACCATATTTAATTAAATTTACTGGAGCATCTATACTGTCTCCCCAAAATCCTTGTCCATTTGCTATTTTTACAATCTCTTTCATACTTGGAAAACTCCATAGTTTGGCTTTTTATTTTTATTGCTGTTATTAACAATTTTTAAGCTTCTAATTAATATTAACCTAGTATCTTTTGGTTCAATAATTTCATCAACCCATAATCGAGAAGCTCCATATGTTATCTTTGATTGTTTATCATAAGCATCTTTTATATCATTATAAATAGAGTTTTTTTCTTCACTGCTTATTTTACCAAGTTTCGAAATTTTCAAAGAAGTTAATGTTTTAGCTGCCTGATCTCCACCCATTACTGCAATTTTAGAGTTTGGCCAAGCAAATATAAATGAAGGGTCATAAGCTTTACCTGACATCGCATAATTACCTGCGCCATAACTACCACCTACAATTAATGTGATTTTTGGTACTACACTATTTGAAACAGCATTAACCATTTTAGCTCCATCCTTAGCTATACCTGACCACTCAGCATACTTACCAACCATAAATCCATTAACATCATGTATAAAAACTATAGGTATGTTATCTTGATTACAATTCATTATGAACCTTGCGCCTTTATCTGCGGAATCATTATATATAACTCCACCAAGTTGTATTTGTCCATCATCTGATTTAATAACAGTTTTTTGATTTGCTACTATACCTACTTTATATCCGCCAATTTTTGCATTTACACAAACAATAGTTTTTCCGTAATTTTCTTTAAATTCAATGAATTTACTTTCATCGACAATCCTGGCAATTATTTCTTTAATATCATACTGTGAATTATTTTGCACATCTAAATAATTATACAAATCTTCAAATTTCAATAATGGATCTGATGATGTAAATGATACATTGTTTTCTTTTAAGTTGACATTATCAACAATTTCTTTAATCTTTAATAATGCTTCATAGTCATCTTCAACTTCATAATCGACAATACCACTAATACTCGAATGTGTTTTACTTCCACCTAATGTTTCAGAATCAATTTCTTGCCCTACTGCAGCTTTAACTAATGCTGGTCCTGCTAAAAACATACTTGAACCTTTTGTCATGATATATTTATCACACATTACAGGTAAATAAGCACCACCTGCTACACATGGTCCCATTACTGAAGCAATTTGCATATTTCCATTTGATGAAAGTCTTGCATTATTATAAAATATTTTTCCAAAGTGTGATTCATCAGGGAATACTTGGTCTTGAATTGGCAAGAAAACACCAGCAGAGTCAACTAAATAAATAATAGGTAAATTATTCTTATATGCTATTTCTTGAGCTCTTAATGTTTTCTTTAATGTAACTTCAAAGTATGCACCAGCTTTAACTGTTGCATCATTAGCTATAATCATAAAATTAAAGTTATTAATTAAACCAACGCCTGCTATTAAACCACCAGATGGACATCCACCATATTCCTCATACATCTCATAACCAGCAAACCTTCCAAATTCCATAAAACTGCTATTATCATCGATTAAAAAATCTATTCTTTCTCTTGCTGTTAAACGACCTTTATCATGTTGTTTTTGTATAGATGCATTACCACCACCTTTTTTGATAATATCTATTTTCTCATTAAATTTATTAATTAAAGACAAGTATTCTTTAACCACATTATCATTTTTAAGATTTGAAATTTTACTTTTATAACTATTCGTCATTAAATACACCAATATTATTATATTTTTTCATTCTTTCATCTACAAGTTTTGTTTTGCTTAAAGATTTTAAATATTTATACTCACTACTTATTACATCTTTAACGCTATTATATACCATATGCTCATTATTATGAGCACCACCTAATGGTTCATTAATAATTTTATCTGCTATGTTCATATCAAAAAGATCTCTTGAATTTACTTTAAGCATCTCTGCAGCTTCTTTATTAAAAGAAGAGTCGCCAAATAAAATTGATGCACATCCTTCTGGTGAAATGACCGAATACCAAGAATATTCAAGACAAATAATTCTATCAGCAAGTCCAATTGCTAACGCTCCACCAGATGCACCTTCACCAATAACTATTGAAATTATAGGTACATTTAAAGTTGACATTTCAAATAAATTATCAGCTATTGCTTGAGATTGACCTCTTTCTTCTGCACCAATTCCTGGATATGCACCAGGTGTATCAATAAATGATATAATAGGTAAATCAAATTTTTCTGCCAATTTCATCATTCTTAAAGCTTTTCTATATCCTTCAGGCTTAGTCATCCCAAAATTATGTTTAAGCTTTTCTTTAGTTGTCCTTCCTTTTTCTTGGCCTATAATTGCATATTTTACATTATCAATTATTCCAAAGCCTGTAATAATCGCTTTATCATCAGAAAATTTTCTATCACCATGAATTTCTATCCATTCATTTGAAATATTTCTAATGTAATCGCTTGTATGAGGTCGCATTGGATGTCTTGCTATTTGAACTTTCTGCCATCTAGTTAAATTTGAATAAATATTATTTTGCTCTCTTAAAAGTTGATTTTCCAAGGAGATGATTAATTCATCATTGTTAACGTTACTGTTGTTACTCAAACTTTTTGCTTGAACTATTCTATCGTATAATTCTTTTAATGGTTTTTCAAATTCTAATGTAAACTTTGACATAATATTAATTTCTAATTAATAGCTTATATTTGCATATAAACTTAAAAAATGATAAGTATAAATTTAATTTAATAAATAAATAATTAAAATAATTTCTACTACCGTTTTTTACATGTATAATTTTAGAATCAGGATAATAAAATACATCGTATCCTTTTTTATTAACTTTATAACAAAAATCAGTATCTTCAAAGTATAAAAAAAATCTTTCATCAAAACCATCAACTAGTTTATATAAATCTCTATTAAACATCATAAAAGCACCACTAACTGAATCGACACCATGAGCTTTATTTTCAGATGAATCCATATAATTATACCTATTGCTAAATCCCAAGTAATGTAATTTAAATAAGTATGGAAGAATTACATTTAATCTTGGGAATCTGCGCCTTGATGATAACTGAAATGATTTATCTAGATTTAAAACCTTGCAACCTAAAACACCAATAGAATTATTACTATTAAAATAATTATACATATTAAGAATAGTATCAGATTCAACAACAACATCAGGATTCATTGTAATTATTATTTGAAAGCTTGATTCATTAATACCAATATTAATAGCTTTTGAATATCCTAAATTTTTTGAATTTTCGATTATTTTTAAATTTAGATTACTGTATTTCTGATTTAGGATAGTTTTATACGAATTATTATTTACTATTACTATCTCTATATTTAAGCAATCTATATCTGAATTATTTATGGATTCTATACATTTATTTAAATAATTATCAGAATTATAGTTTACAATGATTATACTAATCATTTAATTAGCTTTAATATTTTTTTCAATCTTAACATTGGAACAATAAATATTGCTTCAATTATAATCCTCTTCGACATTTTTGACTTTCCAATAGTTCTATCAGTAAAAATTATAGGAATCTCTTTAATTTTAAAATTTTTAATGCATGCTCTATAATTAATTTCAATTTGAAAAGAATATCCTTGACTATTTATACTATTCAAATTAATTGACTTTAATAAATCAATATCTATACACTTATAACCACCAGTACAGTCATAAATATTTAATCCAGTTATAATTTTTGCATACAGATTAGCAAAATAGCTAAGAGCAAGTCTTGATAGTGGCCAATTAACAATTCTTATTCCATTTATATATCTACTTCCAATAACTAAATCATAGTTTTTTGAATATTTTAATAATCTATAGATATCATTTGGATCATGGGACATATCTGCATCAATCTGAATAATTTTACTATAATTGTTAGAGATAGCAAATTCAAAGCCTTTTATATAAGCTTTACCTATACCCGATTTTTTGTTATTTATAATTAAATATAAATTTGAAATATTCTTTTTTAAAAATTCTACTTTTTCGTATGTCTTATCAGGAGAATTGTCATCAACAACAAGAATATCAACATCTATATTTAAGCTAGTAATTTTATTAATAATAAATTCAATATTATTAATTTCATTGTAAGTAGGTATTATAACTAGATTTTCATTCATTTTTTTAATGTGTTAATATACTTTAATGTGTCATAACAACTAAATAGCTTTAAATTTAATTTTTTACATAATTTTAAATCAAAACTTGTATTTAGAGGTCTATTTGCTAATAAATTAAGATTGCTTGTTTTTGATAAATTAAGCAATTCATTATTTAAGCCTTTAGATTTTGCAATTTCTAATGCAAAATCATACCTACTTAAAGTATCAATACTTCCAAAGTTTATCTTTCCAGTAAAGTCTAACAATATTAAATCTAATATTAAATTAACAAGATTTAAGGCATAACATGGGTTTGAAATTTGATCGTCAACTACATTTAAAATATTATTATCTTTCAAATTACTTACAATCCAATTATAAAAATTATTTGAATAATTAGAAAAAAGTGTAGAAACCCTAATAATAATAAATTCTCTATTTGAAGATAATAAAATATTTTCAGCTTCTAATTTTGTTTTACCATAATAATTTATAGGATTAGGAATTGATTTTTCATTATATATACCATTAATTCCATCATAAATATAATCTGTTGATATTTGAATAATCTTAGTTTTAGATCTTGAATATTTAATTAGATTTTTAAGTCCTTCAACATTAACATTTCTTGCCAAGGATTTATTTTTTTCACAAAAATCTACATCTGTTATTGCAGCTGTATTTATTATAATGTCTGGTTTACAAGCTCTAATAGCATTTTCAACATCCTTTTTGTTAGTAATATCTAGTGAAATAAAACTAGATTTTTTTTTATAATAAGAAGGAATAATATTGAATACTGAATCTTTAATACTATTAAAATGTAATCCTAGCTGTCCACTTGATCCAGTAACTAAAATATTAAGCACTTATCGTTGCGCCATTCTTTTTAAATTCATCTAATTTCATAGCAAGTTCATCATTATTCAACGATAGTACTTCTGCACAAAATATAGCAGCATTTATAGCGCCTGATTTACCTACAGACATAGTTGCAACTGGAACACCTTTAGGCATTTGGACTGTTGATAATAATGAATCTAAACCATCCATCATTCCACCAGGCAATGGAACACCTATCACAGGTAATGTGGTGTTTGCTTTTACAGCGCCACCCAAATGAGCAGCCATACCAGCTCCACATATTAAGATTGAATAACCTTCTTTTCTAGCATTCGATGCAAACTCTGAAACTTCATGTGGATTTCTATGAGCTGACATTACAAGCAAATCTAGATGTAAATTAAAATAATTAAAATATGGAAGAGATGATTCAGCAATTTTTCTATCACTTTCACTACCAATTAAAAATGCAACTTTGTAAGACATGATTTACTCCTTTATGTTTTGAAATAATGATTCTAATTGTTTTAACAAAATAATTTTATCCTTACCAGGATTATTAACGAATCCTGATATATATAATTTATAATCTTTATAAATATCTTCATAAACATATGTAACAAAAGGTCCACCAGTATCTGACCCTGTATGCTCATATAGTCCTCTTACTATATTATATGAACCATGAGCTAATTCAGAGTTATATCTTTTTGGTATAATTACATCTGTTAAATACTTTTCATGTAAAAATTTAATATTCTCAAAATTAGAAATATTATTTGATTTAATTTTATTAATAACTATCCATCTATATGGATATCCTCTACCTATCCATAAAAAGTGATCATTTTCATTTATAATTTTATAATTATCATCAATGTTAAGATTAATTTCAAATCTTTCATTTATTAAAATATTTATATCTTTAGATTTTTTCTCCTTATTATAATCAAATAAAATATTTCGATTAATATTTTCATTAATTTCTCTTTTAATCCAATCAATATGCTCATTAGTACTTCTAATAAGATCATCATAATCATGAGATTTTATATGCAATAATAATTGGTTTTTTGAATACATATTATAAGCTGAGAAAATCGGCTTATCATATTTTTGCATAAATTTATCACTTAATAAATCAATAGTAGAATCAGGAGGGTAAGCTAATGAAATAATAATAATATTTTTATTTAGTTTATTTTCAATAAAATCACTTGGATTAATATAATTTATATTATAAGAATTTTTTAATATTGGTGTATATATACTATCATTAAAAATTTTTGATATATATAAGTCTACATACTGCCTATCTTCATTTGAAGATATAATAGAAAGCTCATTATAATCTCCTTTACTATCAGGCAAATTATTACATGATACAAAGAGAATACAGGTAAATATTACAGCTATTTTAATTTGCATACATAAATTATAGTTGAAGATTTTTTTTTATCAAAAAATTGAATTAACATTGATCTTAAATAAACATATATTTTTTTTAATATATTAATGTTCTTTGACATAAAAACATTATATAAAGTATCCATTTTTAAATTTCGAATATCAACTATTTTAATATTATGTTTTCTTAAAAATTTATCCATCGTTTTGAAGCTAAAATGATATAAATGCCTTGGAATATCATATGCAATCCAATTTTCATTAAGTATATCTACTTCAGATGAATTTAAATTTGGACAAGCAATAAATAAATAACCATCTTCATTCAATAAATTATTAATATTTTTAAAAACATCATTTATATCATACATATGTTCAATTGAATGCCATAAAGTGATACATTTGAAGCTATTTGAATTTAAAGATGATAAACTTTTAGTATTTGATATTGAATTATAAAACTTATCATAACTGTAAGACTTCCAGCCTTTTGATTTCATCGAGTTTGAAAAAAAATTATCTCCTGATCCAATATCTAAAGTTTTACCTTCATTAACATATTTATTAATTATTCTATATTTAAATAAAAAATTAATTTTTCTAAATAAAGAATATAGAATATTAGTAAATGATATTTTATTTTGAAATGGTTGATAATTATTACCATAAAATTTTGAAATATCGATTTCCTTAATACGTGGATTGAGATAAATAAATCTACACTCTAAACAGTCAACAAGTGTAAATTTTTTATTATAAATGTTAAATGTAGCGTATAAATTGAATTTATTATTATTACAAATTATACAATTTGTATTTTCCATTTAGATAGATTTTCTTTTAACGAACATTACTATAGATGAAATTATCATCATTAATAATGATAATATTTGAGCACTTGTTAAATCGAATACATATATTGGATTAAGTCGTATAAATTCAATTAAAAATCTTGATAGTCCTGCTAAAAATAAATATTCTAGAAAAACTTGGCCATTATATTTTTTTACTTTTCTAATATTCAATAAATATAAAAATATAAAAAAGTAAATAATAAATTCATATAGTTGTGTAGGATGTACTTTTATATAATCTCCTATAGAATAAAAGGGTTCAACTAACGAACTAAATATATTAGGATGATTATATTTAAAAGACTCATATGTTGTGGGAGGTCTTCCATTTGTAAAGGGAAACAACCATTGCAATGAAGTTGGTTGACCATAACAACAACCAACAAAAAAACATCCAAGTCTACCAATTCCTTGGCCTAGGATTATATAAGGTGCAACCCAATCTGAAACTACAAGCCAATTCAAACTATTTTTATAAGCATAGTAAGTAACGGATAAAGCCCCACCAATTAGGCCTCCTAAAAAAACAAGCCCAGAACCAAACTTATTAATACCAATCAACAGTAAATCTAAATTGAATGTAAATAGGCCCTTAAATATTGAAATAAGTCCTTGTATGTTGTTATATCCATCAGAATCAAAATACTCAATAATATAAAATAATTTAGCGCCAATAATNCCTCCAATAGCTGCATAAAAAATTATATCTTCAGCTATCTTTNCATTTTGATTAATAGAAANNAGATATTTTTTNAATAGATAATTATTNANAATAAAAGCCATCATCAACATAAAACCATATGTTGATATTTGGAAACTACCAAATTGTAATAAAATTGGATACATTATAAAACTGGAATAGTAACCAAAATAAAATCATATATAATATGAGATATCATTGAAATACCTAAACCCCTATATAAATAAACTATACTTAGATAAATACCACCAATTAATCTAACAATAAATGTGTATATATTAAAAACATCTCCTAGACTTCCTATATAATGAAACATAGAAAATATTAAAGAAGATATAAATATTGATAAAATTAAACTTGNATATTTATCTAATANTCTTTTNAAAATATTAATTAATGCNGACAATAATAAGCATCTAAATAAAATTTCTTCCCAAATACCAGCGCCAAGACAAGAGTAAAACATAAAACTATAGTCAATAANAAAATAATTCTGATTTGANTAATTAAAAACATTAAAACCGTTTAATAAAAAAACGAGNANTATACCAAANAAAATACCTTCTAAAAACATNAAAGAAATATAATTCAAAGAAAATTCTAGTGATTTTTTTTTAAAGCTGTAAAATATAAATAAAAAAATTAAAAATAATAAAAAACCATTGTATGAAATGAACGTATTACTAGTAATAATTTCAAAAATATCTCTAAAAATTATATCAGCTGAATTTCTTATAACATAACTAGAATCTTCAAATAAAAAATATGCTAATAATTCATACATTAAAAAGAATGGGAAAATAAACATCAATGAGATGTTATTACTTTTTGTATATGAAAAATATTTCATTAACTATTAGAATCAGATTTCAGAATAGCCAAGAAGGCTTCTTGAGGTAGCTGTACATTTCCAACTTGTTTCATTCTCTTCTTACCAGCTTTTTGCTTTTCTAGCAATTTCCTTTTTCTTGAAATATCACCACCATAACATTTTGCAGTAACATTTTTTCTTAAAGCTTTTACTGTTTCTCTTGCTATAACCTTTTGACCAATGGTTGCTTGTATAGGAACTTCAAATTGGTGTCTATCTATTTCATTTTTCAATCTTTTACATAATATTCTACCTTTAGAATAAGAATCATCTTTATGAACAATAATGCTAAGAGCATCTACAATTTCAGAAGAAACTTTAATATCCAATTTAATTAAATTACCAGGCTTCTGATCAATTAATTCATAATCTAAAGATGCATAGCCCTTAGAGGTTGATTTTAAATTTTCAAAAAAATCATATATAATTTCAGCAAGCGGCATTTCAAAAACTAATTGAGCTCTATCGATAGAAAGAAAATTTGTAGATAAATATTTTCCTCTATGATTTGTACATAAATTCATAATATTTCCAATATACTCTTTAGGGACTATAATTTCAGCTTTTATATAGGGTTCATATATCTTATCAATTTCATTAGAAATTGGCATTTCAGAAGGATTGTCAACATTTACCTCAGATTGATCTTTTAATAGAACATTATAGCTTACATTTGGACATGTTGTAATTAAATCAATATTAAACTCTCTTTCTAACCGCTCTTGAACGATTTCCATATGTAATGGACCGAGAAAGCCACAACGAAAACCAAAACCAAGAGCAAGAGATGTGTTGGGTTCATATGTCAATGATGAATCATTTAATTTAAGTCTATCTAAACTGACTTTTAGATCCTCATAATCTTTTGAATCTATCGGATACAAACCACTAAATACCATTGGTTTTACAATTTTATATCCAGGTAATGATTTTATACATGGGTTTTCTTTAGTTGTAATAGTATCACCAACTTTAATATTAGATACATCCTTAATATTAATAATTAAATAACCAACATCTCCTTCACTTAAAATATCTTTTTTAATTCTATCAATTTGCAATATACCTACTTCTAAAATTTCATGCGTTCCAAAATAATTAAAGAATTTCGCTATCATACCTTTTTTTATACTACCAGAAAAAACTCTTACGTATATAATAACTCCCCTG
Source organism: Fidelibacterota bacterium (assembly GCA_002705605.1). Classification (GTDB taxonomy): domain Bacteria; phylum Fidelibacterota; class Marinisomatia; order SCGC-AAA003-L08; family D37C17. Next base: position 70,212 of record PAJD01000040.1, read on the forward strand.
TATTGATCAAAATAAGAATCAAATATTAATGCAGAAAATGTATTTTCTGATATACTTATTGGAGGAGGTATTCTATCAATGACTTGAGGAAAAATCTTATCAACACCTGTTCCTTCTTTTGAGCTTATATAAAGTATATCATCTTTACTACAACCAAGAAGTTCTATAATTTGATTTTCAGCAGATTCAATATTAGCATTTTTCATATCAATTTTATTAATTACAGGTATAATTTCTAAATCTGATTCAATAGCTAAATATGTATTAGAAACTGTTTGAGCTTCAACTCCTTGAGTACAATCTATTAAAAGCAATGCGCCCTCACAGGCAGCCATACTTCTAGATACTTCATAAGTAAAGTCCACATGACCAGGTGTATCAATAAGATTAAGTTTATATATGTCATTATTATTTTTATAATTCATTTGAATAGGGTGAGATTTAATAGTTATCCCTCTTTCCTGCTCAATATCCATATTATCTAATACTTGTGTATTATAGGTTGTTTTATCAAGGGTTTTAGTTAACTCAAGCATTCTATCAGCTAAAGTTGATTTACCATGATCTATATGTGCTATAATACAGAAATTTCTTATATGTGATAATTTAGTAGTAGACATAAATAATTATTTAAAAAATATACGACTTACAAGAACCATAACAGTAAAAATCTCAAGCCTACCTAATAACATACAGAAACTTGAAATAATTTTAACCGCATTAGGTAAATGACCCCAATTATCATATGGACCAATAGTTCCTAATCCAGGACCAATATTTCCAAGTGAAGATGCTGATATAGATAAAGCTGATAAAAGATCAATATTATAGAATGAAATAAAAATTGAAAACAAAACAAAAATCATTATATAAAANAAATAAAANCCTAATGTATTCTTGATAATATCTTCACTTATATTTTTTTTACCAATTTTTATATTATAAACAACATTTGGATGAATTAATCTTTTTATTTCAAAATAGATATATTTAAATATTAAAAGTGTTCTTACAATTTTAATACCACCAGTAGTAGAACCTGCTGAAGCTCCAATGAAAAATAAGAAGAAACAAAGACAAATACTTAAATGAGGCCAAATTTCATAATTTTCTGTTACAAAACCTGATGTTGTTAGTAATGAAGTCACAGTAAAAGCTGAATGCCTTAATGTTTCAAAATTAAAATTATATAAATTTGAATTAGATGTAGATAAATTTATAAATACTACAATTAAAATAATAAAAAATAGAAAAAAATATGTTCTAAACTCTTCATTATNAAAATAATCAAATTTNCTTTTAGNAAAAAANATATAATGAAGTGTAAAACTTANTCCAGAAATAAACATAAATATTATCATAGTCCATTCAATTCCAGGACTATTAAAATATTTAATGCTTTCAGTATGTGTTGAAAAACCTGCTGTTGATATTGTTGTAAATGAATGACATATAGAATCAAAGAATGTCATGCCTTGTAAATAAAAAAGTACAAATACAATTATAGTTAAACCTAAGTATATACTCCATAATAATTTAGCAGTTTGTTTAATACGAGGAGTTATCTTATCTGCTGTTGGACCAGCAACTTCAGCTTTAAATAATTGTACACCTCCGATGCCTAAAAGTGGTAATAAAGCAATACTAAAAACAACAATACCAATTCCACCTAAAAATTGAGTAAAACTACGCCAGAATAATAATCCATGCCCTAGAGATTCAATTGGAATAGTACTTTGTCCTAATATTGTTGCACCAGTAGTTGTAAAACCAGACATAGATTCAAAAAATGAATCAATAAAAGTCAAGCCATTTTGAGATAAATAATATGGGAAAGTGCCAAAAAATGCTGTTAATAGCCACCCAAGGGTTACTATTGTAAAAGCATCTACCGAAGATATATCATGATTATTTTCTTTAAAAAAATAACTAATAAAATATAAAATTAAAGCAACAGCTAATGTTATTACTATAGAATATGATATTGAAAGTATTTCATTAGATTCATTAAAATATAATGACCACAATACACTTGGAATCATTGAGAATGAAAGAAATCCTAATAACATTCCCAATATCTTTAAAATTTTATTATTAATCATTTATTTAAATAAGTTTTCAATCTTTGATAAAGATTCTGGATTTAAGAAAATTAATAATTTATCATTTTCTTCAATTGTAGATTTATTGATTGATGGTATTATAATATTGCCATGTCTTAAAATTCCTGCAAGACAAATATTATCAGGTAAATCATCCAATGTATAATTCTTAACAAAATATTTAGAATTTGGATTAGCTACAATTTCCAATGCATCAATATGCATATCTTCAAATGGAGTTATATTTATATCTTGATTTTTAGAATGTATAATTTTAAATACATCATTTACCGCAGATATGTTTTTACTTACAACTGCATCAACACCAATTTTCCTCATTGATTTAAAATAATTAGTAGTAGATACATGCATAATAACTTGTTTAACTCCTTTATATTTAGCCATTAAACTCGCTAACATATTTGTTTTATCACTCTCTGTCGTTGCTATAAAGCAATCAATTTCGTGAATTGATTCAGACTCTAAAAAATCCTCATCTAAACCATCACCCACAAGGACTAGAGATTCATCAAGTGATTCACTATATTTTTTTGCTTTTTCTTTATTTAGCTCTACTATTTTAACATTATAATCATTTCCTAATGATTTTGCTAGCATTCTAGAAATTTTTCCTAAGCCAAGTATCATAATATTTTGAACTTTAAATGTTGCTTTTTCTGTCAGCTTATATATTTCT
>PAJD01000041.1 GCA_002705605.1 Fidelibacterota bacterium
GATGCATTATAAAATGTTTGAGGCATATATTGTACGCTTGATACATCCCAGCCAGATATATCTTGATTAAAGCTAGTTGCACCATAAAATACTGTATGTAAAGATGTTAAACTTGATACATCCCAGCCAGATATATCTTGATTAAAGCTAGTTGCATTTAAAAAAATGCCATCCATAGCAATCACGTTTGATACATCCCAACTTGATAAATCGTGGTTAAATGCTGTGCCACTAAATAAATATTGCATAACCACTACATTAGAAACGTTCCAGCTTGATAAATCTTGATTAAAATTTTGTGCATTATTAAACATTTGATTCATATCTGTTACATTTGATACATCCCAGCTACTTATATCGTCATTAAAATTAAATTTATCACGAAACAGTGTGCTCATATCTTGTATTAAAGATACATCCCAAGTGTTTATTTCACCATATGTTGATAAAGCCAAGCTATTATCATCAACCCAAAGGTCTACAGCTGTTTGTAAAGTAGATTTTGACTCCGGTTTAAAAATACCATTACAACTAGAATTTTCATCAGGGCCACTTCCTCCACAAACGCCACACTCATCTTCGACTGCACCACCACCACAGGCACCATTACAATCTGCTATAACTTCATTATTTTGACTGCTACCACAAGATATAAATGCATCTGTCCATACTGCCTGTGAAAAATTAATACAAGTTATATTACTACATGTTTCAAAATCAATGCCTACGCTAAGGTCAGTAAGAGTATCATTAGGGTTAGGACAAGTACAATTTCCTTCTATAATAATCTCACAATCACCACCACAATTACCACAATCATCCTCAACAGCTGTTCCATTTACAACTCCAGCACAATCAGTACATGTTGAATTATCACCACCACAAACGCCACATTCATCTTCAACTGCATCACCACCACATACACCAGCACAATCTTCTATTGATGGGCCATCACATACACCAGCACAGTCATAAACACCACTAGCACAAGTTTCTGCGCACCCTGAGGTATCTTGATTATCTATATTATTTTGTGTAAAGCACTCTGGGTAAGGTGGACATAAGTTATTATTAGCTAAATGAGGAGTAATTGTACAGTTACATATTTCCTCAGGTATAATACCTGACAACTCATTGTTACTTAAATTAAAAGACCATCCTGATGCATTATTTAAAAATATATTCATTAGATTTACTAATGAAACTGGAATCTCTCCTGATAATTGATTATTCTGCAACCTTAAATAGCCCAAGCTAGCTAAACTGCCCAACTCAGATGGGATCTCTCCAGATAGCTGATTTGCACTTAAATTCAAATTATTTAAATTTGTTAGATTACCAATTTCAGGAGGTATTTCTCCAGATAGCTGATTTGCACTTAAATCCAAATTATTTAAATTTGTTAGATTACCAATTTCAGGAGGAATTGTTCCGGTTAGATTAGAGCCAGTAAGGTTTAACGTCTCCAAGTTTACGAGCTGACCTATTTCAGGAGGAATTTCATTTCCAAAATTAGAAAGAGTATTGATATATGTAGTAGATTGAATGTTAAAGCACGTACCATTGATATCTACTTCATTAGATTCGCAAAGAGAACATGTTGAACTATCACCACCACACACTCCACATTCATCTTCAACTGCATCACCACCACAAATACCAGCACAATCTTCTATTGATGGGCCATCACATACACCAGCACAGTCATAAACACCGCTAGCACAAGTTTCTGCGCACCCTGAGGTGTCTTGTGAATCTATATTTGTTTGGGATATACAACTGGGGTAAGAAGGACATAGTTGATTATAACCTACATCTAGAGTTGAAACTCCTTGATTACATATCTCTGGTGGGATCTCTCCAGATAGCTGATTTGCACTTAAATCCAAATTATTTAAATTTGTTAGATTTCCTAACTCTGCTGGGATTGCACCAGACAAATCATTAAAATGTAATCTTAAAACTTCCAAATTAGTTAAATCACCCAGCTCAGCTGGAATCTGTCCTGATAAATCATTCTTATGTAAACTTAGAGTTTTTAAATTTGACAAATCACCTAACTCTACTGGTATCGATCCTGATAAATCATTATCTTGTAATAGTAATTCTTCTAAATTTGTTAAATTCCCTAACTCTGCTGGGATTGCACCTGTTAATTGATTATCTAACAAATTAATTTCTTTTATACTAGTTAGATCACCTATCTCTGGAGGAATACCCGTAAGCTGATTATCTTGTAATTTTAAACTAGTTAAGTTCACAAGATTTCCTATAGCCGCTGGGATTTCACCAGTTAACTGATTATTATTTAATTCTAATACTGTTAAATTTGATAAGTTTAGCAGTACAGATGGAATCTCACCTGCAAGCTGATTATGAGCAAGTTTAAGACCTACTAAACTTGACATGTCCGCTATTTCATCAGGAACCTGAGCTATTTGATTTATATTTAGTTGCAGTGATTGTACATTTGTCAGATTCCCTATTTCAGGTGGAATTTCAGTTAGCTGATTAATTCCAAAATTTATGTTTTCTAAGTTTGTTAAAAGACCTATCTCTGCTGGAATAGCACCTGTTAAATCATTATTGTATAAAAATAAATTCTGTAGGCTTGTTAAACCACCAATTTCAGGAGGTATTTCTCCAGATAGATTATTATCATTTAACCTTAATGTTTCTAAATTCGTTAGATTTCCAATCTCAGGAGGAATAGGACCGGAAAATGAATTATAACTTAAATCTATTGTTGTCAAATTAGTAAGGTTACCAATCTCTGCAGGAATTGATCCTGATAAACCTTGACCTCCTAAGGCTAATTCGGTTGTTGCTTCAACATTATAGCAAGCACCATTTACTTCAGTTTCTGTTGATTCACATAATGAGTCAGCAACACATTCTCCATCAACTGCTGAGAATCCCTCACTACAAATTAAAATACACTCTCCATCGATAAGGGATAACCCCTCATCACAATCTGCAACACAAACTCCATCAACATCACTAAACCCTTCCTCACATTCAAGAGCAAGAGGATTACTTTCATTGCATGATGATATAAAAAGAAATAAAAAGAGTATCGTTATAAAATTTTTCATACTTGGTCTTCCTTGTTTTTATAATAATAGACAGTATAGTGTGCAAAAAATCCACACACACCACCAATTACAGCTCCTGATACATACGCATCAATACCACCAAGAAGTTTAAATATTATACCTAAACTGCCGCCTATCATCACTGATAATAAAATTGATATAAAGTATTTTTTCATTAAAAATCCGAATTAAAAAATAACTGTTTTTCTACCATAAAAAAAATGATAATTAACTATGTTTATTACTTAAAATTAAGATATGTTATTAGAAAAAAAATATAACTGTCAAACATGTTTTAAAAAAAATTCAATTGATATTGAACCATCCTTTTGTTCTGAGACAGTCGATTTAATTGAGGATTGTAGCATTTGTTGTAATCCAAATACGATATCATATACTACAGAAAATCAAAAAATTGTTTATTTTGAGGTTCTAAAAACTTACTGAGATTAATCTGTGATTCAAGGTTTTAAGGACAATTTGAAATATCTTGAGAATCAATTCCATTTTGAGATATACAACTTGGATATGGAGGACATAGTTCATTATTTCCTACTGATGGAGTAGTATCTCCTTGATTACAAATCTCTTGAGGGATTTCACCACTAAGTTGATTATCTGATAATAATAATATATTTAGATTTGACAATTGTCCAATTTGTTCAGGAATTTCTCCAATAAATTGGTTATTATTTAAATATAAATACCTTAGACTAATCAAACTTCCAATTGATGATGGAATATATCCAGATAAAAAATTATTTTGAAATAATCCAGTATCTAAGTTTATTAAATTTCCTATTGATGAAGGTATTTCACCTGTAAATTGATTATCATTTATCTCTAACTCAGTTAAATTTATCATTTCCCCAATTGAGAATGGTATTTCACCAGTAAATTGGTTATCATTTATCTCTAACTCAATTAAATTTGATAGATTTCCAATCAATAATGGTATCTCTCCAGTAAACTGATTATTATTTATAGATAGATATTTTAAATTTGAAAGATTACAAATTGATAAAGGTATTTCACCTATCAAATTATTATACTGTATACTTAACTTTTCTAAATTTATAAGACTTCCTATTTCTGAAGGTATATATCCAGATAATTGATTATAACGAAGTGATAAATCAACAAGATTAGTTAAATTTATTATACTAGATGGAATTTCACCAATTAATGAATTAGAGTTCAACCATAAATCTTCTAAATTTATTAAATTTCCTATTTCATTTGGAATTTCTCCTACTAAATTTCTTTCATTTAAATATATCTTAGTAAGATTAATTAATTTTCCTATCTCTGGTGGAATAGTCTCTCCACTTGTACCACCAAAAGGTTCTAGAGTAGTTGTTGTTTCAATATTATAACATATATTCCATAAAAATACATAGTCACAACTTCCACACTCTAAAATAGTATTACCATTTATTACACCACATTCATCAGTACAGGTTGAGTTATCACCATCACACACACCACATTCATCATCAACCAATCCACTATTAGGAACACCATCACATCCTTCACATGTGGAATTATCTCCATTAACTATTCCACATTCATCTAAACACGTAGAATTATCTCCATTGACTACACCACATTCATCTAAACATGTAGAATTATCACCTCCTGAAACTCCACATTCATCTAATGGACTTACAGGGTCACTATCACAAGATGATATAAAAAAAGATATAAATAATATTGGAAATAGTTTTTTCATAAAATTTTATCATTTGATTTAATATTTTTAATGGTCAACCTCAAAATCCTACACTATTCTACGGTAACACTTTTAGCTAAATTTCTAGGTTGATCAACATTGCAACCNTTTAAAACAGCTATATGATATGCTANCAATTGTAATGGGACAGAAGTTAAGATTGGTGTTATTGCATTTAAAACATTAACAGAATTAGAAAGAAATATNTAATGATCTGATAAATCTTTAAGAGCNTTACTATCAACAGTAGNTATTGTAATAATTTTACCACCTCTTGATTTAACCTCTTGAATNTTTGATAATATTTTATCAAAACCATTTTTTGTCACNATAACAACAACTGGCATCAATTTATCAATNAATGCTATAGGTCCNTGTTTCATCTCTGCTGCAGGATATCCTTCAGCATGAATATATGAAATTTCTTTTAATTTTAAAGCTCCNTCTAATGCNACTGGGAATTGATATCCNCTNCCTAAATATAAGAAATTTGATGCTTCTGAATATTCTTTTGCTATTTNATATATTTGATCAGATAAATTCAAAATATCTTTTATCAAATGNGGAGTATCTTTAAGGTCCTTTAAATATGATTTAGATTTATCAATNTTTTTTCTTTGTGCCAATAAATTTGCAAATAAAACCAATATAACTACCTGTGTTGTGAAAGCCTTAGTAGAAGCAACACCAATTTCAGGACCAGCATGCATATAGATGCCACACTCTGTTTCTCTTGCAATAGTGCTCCCTACAACATTTACAATCCCTAATGTTAATGCATTTTTNTCTTTNGCTTTNGAAACAGCTGCTAATGTATCNGCTGTTTCACCTGANTGACTTATNGCAATTAATANTGATTTTTCATNAATTGATTTATTTCTATANCTAAACTCNGAAGCATANTCAACNTTAACTGGNTTATGAAGNATATCTTCAAGTANATAACTGCCTATTTGAGCTGCATGCCAAGANGTTCCACANGCAGTNATAAAAATATNNTNAGANTCTAAAATTCTATCTACATAATCANCTATACCACCAAGCTTAACATTATTATCTAAATCTATTCTTCCCCTTATTGCATCTTCTATAGCCTTTGGTTGTTCATAAATTTCCTTTAACATAAAATGTTTGAAATTTCCCTTTTCAATTTGATCTAAAGAAAATTCAATTTCTTCTATATCCTTAACAATNTCTTGATTATGTTCTATATGAGTTACCTTATAAGATTCNTTAGTTATCTCAGCTATCTCACCATCTTCTAAATAAAATATATTACGNGTTTCATCTAATATTGCAGAGGCATCAGAAGCTAGAAAATTTTCATTCTCNCCAATACCAATTAANAAGGGGCTNCCATTTTTAGCTGCAACTAATTTCCCAGGTTCATCCTTACACATTACAACAATACCGTANGTACCTTTAACTTCTTTTAAAACAACCTTTACAGTATTATAAAAATCTANTTTTTTTGTNTTATATATAAANCTTATAAACTGTACTAGCACCTCTGTATCAGTATCACTCTTAAACTTAACTCCTTTAGAAGATAAATACTCTTTGATTGAATAGTGATTTTCAATAATACCATTATGGATTAGACTAAAAACATTATCTGTATCATTATGTGGATGTGCATTACTTATATTGGGTTCACCATGTGTAGCCCATCTTGTATGACCAATACCACAAGNATTTAAATGATCTTTAATCGTAGGAAGATTTTCTAAATCTGTAATTTTNCCTTTACATTTTGAGGTGAAAATATTATCACTTTCCATGGTACTTAAACCAGCAGAATCATATCCTCTATATTCAAGTCTCTTAAGACCCTTTATAATGATATCTGAAGCTTTTTTATGACCTATATATCCAACAATTCCACACATAAATTATTCCCACTCTATAGTTCCAGGTGGCTTTGATGTTACATCAAGAACAACTCTNTTAACACCCTTAACCTGNTTAACTATCTTATTTGAACATAATTTAAGAATATCTGATGGNAAATCAAACCAATCAGCTGTCATTCCATCAACACTTGTTACCATNCTTANACAAATGACATTATCATAAGTTCTTTTATCTCCCATAACTCCTACTGTTTTGACAGGCAATAAGACACAAAATGCTTGCCATATTTTATCATAATAACCTGAATCTTTTAAAATTCTAATAAAAATATCATCAGCATTTTTTAAAATATCTAGCCTTTCATTAGTGATTTCACCCATTATTCTAATTCCAAGACCAGGACCAGGNAACGGATGTCTACCAATAAAATCTTTAGGTATTCCAAGNTCTACACCNATACTCCTAACTTCATCTTTAAACAACTCATTTACAGGTTCAATTAGTTTAAATTTCATTTCTTTAGGTAATCCACCAACATTATGATGTGACTTAATTTTATCTGCTACTTTTCCATATCCACCCGATTCAATAACATCAGGATAAAGTGTACCTTGAGCTAAAAATTTAAAATTATTTAACTTGGAAGAAAATTTTTCAAATTCTTCAATAAATTTATTTCCAATTATTTTTCTTTTTTTCTCAGGTTCTTTAATACCATCTAAAGCATTTAAGAATTCTGATGATTTATTTAATAAGGTGACATCTAGATTTAAATAAGTATTGTACATATGAATAACTTCTTCTGCTTCATTTTTTCTTAATAAACCATGATCTACAAAAACACATTCAACTTGGGAGCCTAATGCTTTTTTTAATAAACAAGCCACAACAGTAGAATCAACACCTCCACTTAATGCACAAATAACATTATCATCTTTTACAGTTTCTTTAATACTAATTATTTGCTGAGTAATAAATTCTGATGCTGTCCAATCTGGATTAGCCTTACAAATATCAAACAAAAAATTATGAATAACCTGCTTTCCATTATCAGTATGCATTACTTCCGGATGAAACTGCACTCCATAAATTTTATCATTATTATTTTCTGCAGATGAAATGATTTTATTTTCTGATTCACTAGTAACACTCCAATCGAATGGAACTTTAGATACTTTATCACCATGACTCATCCATACAGTATTATTTGTTTTAATTTTATTAAATAGATTCGATTCTGATTTAAATATAATATTTGAGCTCCCATATTCAGCTTTTTTAGAACTCTCAACAATACCATTAAAATGCTTAACCAACAATTGAAAACCATAACATATTCCAAAGATAGGCACTCCATATGAAAAAATATCCTTATTTAAAAATGGAGCATCTTTTTCATAAACACTTGAAGGGCCACCTGAAAGAACTATTCCTTTTACATTATACTGTTTAATTTTCTCAGAATTATAATCATAAGGCAAGATAATAGAATGAACTTTAAGCTCACGAATTTTTCTTGCAATTAACTGGGTATATTGCGAACCATAGTCTAATATAATTATTGAATTTTTCATTTTTTATAAAGAAAATTAATAAATGTAGATAAAGAATATTTTAAATCTTTTCTATATACAATTTTATCTATAAAGCCTTTTTTTAGTAAAAACTCTGACCTTTGAAAGCCTTCAGGAAGATCTTGACCAATTGTTTGTTTTATAACTCTAGGGCCAGCAAAACCGACTAAAGCTTTTGGTTCCGCTAAAATAATATCACCAAGCATACCAATGCTTGCAGATATTCCCCCTGTTGTAGGATCTGTTAAAACTGTTATATACAATCCTCCATTTTTTGAAAATTTTGCTAACTTAGTAGTTGTTTTTGCTAATTGCATTAAACTTATTGCACCTTCTTGCATTCTTGCACCACCTGAAGCAGTAACAATAATTAGAGGAACTTTTAATGAATCTGCCTTATCAATAGCCATTCCAATTTTATGTCCTACAACTGAGCCCATGCTACCACCAATAAATTCAAAATTCATCACAGCTAGGATTGCATCTATTTCATTTATCTTTGCTGAGGCTGTTATAACAGCACTATTAACACCAGTTTTTTCTTTATATTTTTTTATTTGCTCAGAATATTTGTTTTGAGCATTAAAATTTAATGGATCTGCTGAAACTATATTCTCTCCAAATTCTTCAAATTTTCCATTGTCAGCAATTAATTCTAAATATTTATAGACATTAAGTCTAAAATGGAAATTACAATTAGTGCAAACTGAAAAATTATCTTGTAAAACTTTCTTATAAATAACTTCTGTACAACTTGGACATTTAATCCAGCTTCCTTCAGTAGTATCCTTTTTATAAAAAGTCTTAATATTTTTTGATTTTCTTCTAAACCATTCAGTCATAATTAATTACTCTTCTGCATAAGATAAATTGGATTTATTTCATTAATACTTTTATTCTTATATAATTCATAATGTTCCAAACCAATCATTCCAACTTTTTCTGAACATGGTTTTACTTCATCATAATCTACATTTAATTCACTAGGGAAACCATACCCAAAAACCTTATATCCACTAAGATTCGATATTTTATCACATTTCAATTCACTCTCTACACCATTCTTATAATAAGCATAAAATGCAAAATCCCTATGAGAATAAATAGCCAGATAATAGCTATCTAAACTAATTCCTCTACCCAATGTATCGAAGCTACTAACAGGAATTATTGGTATATTTAAAGCTTTTGCTAATCCTTTAGAAAAAGATGAACCTATTTTTAAGCCAGTAAAAGAACCAGGTCCAATATTTAACGCAATAAAATTAATTTTGATATTGTTATCATTTAATAGTTTTTTTACAAAAACAGGTAAATATTCAGAATGATCTTTTGTACTATCATTAACTAATGTATTATATTTTGAACCACTAAATATTGAAACACTGCAAATATCTGTTGATGTATCTATTGCTAAATAATTCATTTAAGTTCAATCTTTCTTTTATCTTCACCATTATGCTTAAAGTATAATTTATAATCAATATCAGGTAATAAATCAGGGATTAAATCTGCCCATTCAATTAAAATAATTGAATCCGAGTTAATTATATTTTGAAAACCAAGCTCATTCCATCTAGTAATATTTTCTTCTCTATAAAAATCAACATGTATTACTTTAAAATTAGCATAATACTCATTAATCAATGTAAATGTAGGTGAAGTAACTTCATATTTATAATCTAATCCCTTTAAAACTCCCTTTACAAAGGATGTTTTCCCTGCTGCTAAATTACCAATTAAAGCAACAATATTTCCAGGTTTTAGATATTTAGAAAAGCTCTCTCCTAATTTTTGAGTTTCTTCAGTACTGGTTGTTATTGTGTTTTTAAAATCATTCATTTTTTATTTCTCAGATGAATTAAAGGAACTAGGACTTCATCTAAACTAATTCCTCCATGTTGGAAACTATTTTTTAATAAGTTCGAATATTTATGGAATTGATTAGAATAAACAAAATATTTATTATCACCTGAAATAAGATATTCAGTATTCACATCAAAAGATGGTAATCCATAATTTTCAGGAGTTTTAATTTTCAGAATATCCTTATCTGAAAAATTTAAATTTCTTCCATATTTATACCTTACACCTAAAGATGCTGAACTATCAGCTTTTACTTCAACAGCCTTTGAAACCATCGTATTTCCATGATCAGATGTAATCAATATATCAGCATCCCAATTAGACAGCTCAATTAAACAGTCTTTTAACCAAGAGTTTTTAAACCAATTATGAACAGCCAATCTATAAGCAGATTCATTTGGGATTAATTCTTTTAAAATTTGAGACTCAGACCTTGAATGTCCTAATATATCTACAAAATTCACGACGATACTAAGAATATCAATATTTTTATAATCATTTAATTTATTATAGAATTTTTTTCCTTCATTAACATTAATAATTTTTTCATAATGAAATGATTTACCATTTTTATTATTATCTTTTAATGCTTCTTCAAATAATTCTTTTTCATATTTATTATATTTACCATCAATAAACATTTTTTTCCATAAATCATATTTCTTTGATTTTATCTCCTGNGGAAGTAATCCACTAAAAATTGCATTCCTTGCAAAGGGAGTTGCTGTTGGTAAAATTGACATATGTAAATCTTCTTTTATAGTAAATAATTCTTTTAAAATTGGAGAGATTTGTAACCACTGATCATATCTAAAACAATCGATTACAATTATTATTAATTGTTTTTTATCAATAATTGGTTCAAATTTTCTTTTAAAAAGCTCATTTGATAACAATGGTCTAGAATCAACATTTTTAATCCAATTTTGATAATTATTAATCACATAATTAGTAAATTTTTTATTTAATAATTTTTTTTGATCATTTAAAATTTCAATAAAACTCAGATTATTAATTTCTTCAATTTTCAATGACCAATTTGAAAATTCAGTGTATATTTTTTTCCAATTATTATAATCCATCTCATCAAAATTATAATTTTGAACTTCGTTTACATATTCTAAAAAATCTTTTATTAGCTTATTATTCTCAATCTTAGAGTTTTCTAGAAGCTTTTTACATGCCATTAAAATTTGACTAGGGTTTACAGGCTTTGTAAGATAATATGAAATTTTTTCAGCTATAGCCTCTTCCATAAAATCTTCTTCTTCATTTTTTGTAACCATTATAACGGGAATATCAGGATAATCATTTTTTATAATCTTCAATGTTGCTATCCCATCAATTCCTGTCATCATTTCATCAAGAAGTATTAAATCAATTTTAGATTCTTTGCATAATTCAATTGCATCTTCACCTGAATTAGCAGTTAAGACATTATAGTTTTTATCTTTTAAATAAATAATATGAGACTCTAGTAACTCAATCTCATCATCAACCCATAAAATATTATTTTTCATAATTTATTTATTCACCAATATAAATGCACCTCTCCAACCAGGCCTAGGTGGATATCTTTTAAATTCATAAGCTCTTTCAATAAAAATCTTACTAGGATTTATATCCTCAACTTCTTTATATGTTTCATAATTATTTGATTTTTCAAATAATTCAATAGCTTTATCCCATTCTTGATTATAATATTTTTCTAAAGCTTTATTAAATAATGATGTTAATTTTTCAACTCTATCATCTTCGTCTTTTTTAAATCCTATAATTTCTACTGTCTGATGCCAAACAGTTTTACCAACAAATTGAACTCTATCTATATATCTCCATGAATAATCATCTTGATTAGCTGAAAACAATGTTTCTTCAGTAGTGTGAAAAAATATTCCATACTGTTTTGCAGCTGATTCTAATCTAGCAGCAATATTCACCACATCNCCCATCATTGTATAATTCATAAAATGTTTAGAACCCATATTACCAGTGACCATTTCACCTGTATTTACACCAATACGCATTTTCATTGTATGAACAATTTNAGGCCANTTATCACCCTCTGAAGTCCACTTTTCACATAATTTGACNAAATTATTTTGGCATGACACTCCTGAATCNATTGCTGCTTTTGCATGTGTTTCAAAAAATAAAGGAGCTCCAAAAAAAGATAAAATAGCATCACCTTCATACTTATCTAAAGTACCTTTATTATTTAGTATAATTTCTGTTTGGCTTGAAAGGAATTCATTTAATAAGTCAACAAGCTCTTTTGATGTTAANTGTTCTGAAATTGTAGAAAATGACTGCAAATCTGAAAAAAANGCGGTTCTTATTCCACTTTCTCCTCCTAGCTCTGGTAATTTTTTATTCTTATACATATCATCAATTAATTTAGGAGACACATATTTCCCAAATGTATCTTTTAANAAATTTTTATCACTTTGCTCTTTGAATAATTTATATGATAAATTAATTCCATAAGTAATNAATATAGANCCTATNGGTAATACTACAGGTAGCATAATAGANTGACCAATAACAGGTGCATTATANCTATATTGATTTGTTAAAAATAGATTTATAAAATACTTAAATAGCCATAATTGATCACATAAGAACGCACCAATNGATAATGAAAACCATGATATTAGTAATATAATAGTAGAAAGAATACTTAAAATAAAAANTCTTATATTACTTAATAATAAAGTTATAATAACAAAAACTAAAATCATGATGNTATGATATAAAAATGAATTCTTAGATAAACTTAAAGTTGAACTNGGAACATGTATAAAGTCTGAATCTATTAATTGNTGAATNGCATTAGCATGGACTTCAACTCCTGGCATAGGATTTTCAGATTTATTATAATTAAAATATGGTGTTTGAACAAAATCATTATCTTCCTGCAATGATGATCCAATAATTACTATTTTATCTTTAAAAGGATTNTTNTNNTCTCCAAAAAANNTATACAAAANATTATTCTCATCAATATATTTATCTATCCAATCATCATCTTCATCTAAATTACATAAATCATAATCTTTACTATCAATAATATTAGACAGAGAGAATGTATCAAATGTTTGATAAATATTTGAATTTGGTCCATAGTAATTCAATAAAAATGAAGCTTCATTACTATATGTATTTATTGAATAATTATTAAAATTAATTTGATTATTCTTTATATCATTAATGACTTCATAATTATCTATTCCTTTAAAAACCAAAGCAGTTTGTGTTGCCAATGATAATTGATAGGTTGAATCTGCATAAATTTTATTATAAATAGGATATCTTCTAATAACATTATCAACCATATCAGATTCTTGATCAATAAGCCCTACATATGGTTTTGATTTCAGAAGTATTTCATAAGGATTAACATAATATTGTGGTGGAACTCTATTTATATCATATCCAATTTTAGATGCTAAAATTACATCTGTATTATTTTCTTTCGCATATAATATAGAATTAGCAAATTCAATATCAGCATCTATATATGAACAATTGCCGCAATTATCGGATAGAGCATTATTAATAATCTTTGTTGTATGATCTGGAGAATCAAACATAATATCAAAAACTATTAATTTAGCATCTGCATCTGATAAATTTCTCACAACTTCTGACCATACTCTTCCTCTTGTATAAGGGTAACCTTCACATATCAATCTATAAGATTCATCATCAATTTCAACAATAACAACATCTTGGCCATAATCTTTTATTCCATTTCCCTTGTCAATAAAAGGTTCGCCTTCATCCCATATATTATTATTATTTAAATCTTCATATGACTCATTAATATTCCATATACCATTTCCTACATCTTCAAATTTTTCATTAATATCATAAGTGCCATTATTATTAACATCAACAAAAGATTCATTTTTTTTACTTTTAGTATTTAAAGATTCCCAACCAATAAGCGGTCCTCTAATCTTAAACCTCATATCATACATTTGAGATTCAAGGTTAGAAAAAACTCCTATATAATCAAGAAAAAAAATAAAGAAAAAGGATATTATCCCAATAAAAAAATATATTGAGTAGGATTTGATTTTATTCATCAATTTTAAAATCTATAAGAAAAGTTTACTTTAAACAATGAGTTATTATAATCAGTTGAAGAGACAACACTCTTAATTTTATAATTATAACTAAAGTTGATAAACATATCTTCAACAGGGACTATTTCTGAAAAAAGTTGCAATGAAAATTGATAATACTTATTTGAGGTTCCATCTGCGTAAGTATAATTTATTCCAGAACCAATTTTTTGAATTTTTTCACTTAGTTTATAATTAAAAGAGCCTCCTATGGAATTAATTTTTTGTTTATCGAAATATTCGGATACTTTTTGTGCATAATCAAAATAATTATTTGAATAATTAATTACAGACTCCCAATCTTGATTAATTTTAGTTTTCAAGTTTATAGTAATATTTTTATTTAATGATCTAGGTGATATATAGGATGTGTCAGCAATAGACTCTCCAGATATTCCATCAATTACAAAACCTCTATCTAAATACAACAAGTCTTTCTTATTTGAATAATAATAAGTGAACGTTAAATTTTGATTATATAAATACATAAAGTTATGATTTACTGAAAAATTATAATTATTTGTTTGTGTACTTAACCTGGTATCCAAAATATCATTATCATTAATTATACCATCATTATTTATATCTAAATCATAAAGCTCAGATTCACCACTTTGCCTTTTATAGTCAGCAAAAGAAAATGTAAAAGAAGGTAAATCAATGCCAGGGTAATAACTAAGATTATAATCATATTTTTCTGAACTATCTGATGAAGAATCATCGCTTATACCATTTAATATATTGCTATATTTTAATGTTAAAAACATTCTATTTTGAAATAGTCTGATTCTATCTGTTAAATATGTTTCTTTAATATCTTTTTGTAAATAGGGATTCCCAAGAGTATTAAAAGATTGTCCAACCTTTTTAATACCAAACTGAATTTGATTATTTAATAATCTTAAAGAAAAATCAACATTATAAGCAATTTCAGGAGAATCAAAAATATCAGTAAAAGATAAGGATTCACCATCTTCAAGTTTTTGAACTAAATTATAAAATGGAATTGTTGGAACAGCATCAAAATTATAATGAAAAACATCTTCGAAACTTTGTGGATCTGGGATAGCATCAAGTGCTATTCCTTGTTCTAAAACTTCCAATTGAATTTCAACATCATTATTGAAATTCCATATTTCTAAATCAGAATCATATTCACCATTAAAATAAATATATGCTTTGCATTCATGCCAATAATGATCAGATGGGTTACATCCTCCGGATTGATACGAATCAGTACAATTTTCAGTTAATAATTCTACATTAGAATAGGTTGTTCCAAATTCACAATCTGTGTAATTATCACTATATGTATCAAATTCATCAACTGTTTTAACAGGATTCCAAATATTTTCATTAATAAAACTCATTGCAACAGAAGATTTAATTTTCAATCTCTTGTTTTTTGTTGAATAATTAAAATCTGAGCCAAAAATTATATTATCTTCAGGTTTATCACCTCCCCATTGATTTTCTAATATATTAATTTGACCTTGTTCAAAGTCTAAATCATAATTTGTGTTAAGATATGATTTTATATTCTCAGTTGATACTTTAATATCCCAAACATACTGTACCAAATCATAATATGTTTCATTATCACATAAACTAATATCAACCAATCCATAATCATCAATTAAATTTTGGCAATCCTCAACATAAAGAGAACTTTTAGATGTTATTAAATTTGCAGAATATGTATCTGTTAAAAAATTACTCGGGATATCTTCCTCATCATCATAGTCCCAACTACCATCAATTTGAAACTGAGAACTATTATCTTCATAGATTGGCTCTCCATCTGTAAATAATCCATCAGAATTCAAATCAATAAAAGTATCTGAATTAAAATCACTAAATATATCCAAATCTGCAGGTAATGATATAACAGCACCATCTAAATCCTTATTAACAGAATTAATATCATCTTTAGCTTTTAAGATACTAAACCCATAATTAAATCCGCTTGGATTACCTATACCAATTCTTAATGCTGATATATTTCTTTTGAAAGTATATCCTGACCTTGAAATATCTACATAATCACTATCATAGCCTGAGATACAATTATCACCATCATATTCATCACATATATACTCTGAAGAGTAATCTGATATAATTACAGCATCTTGATAAGGATTGCCTTGGATAGACCTAGCTAATTCTCCTGATACTAAATCAATTTCAAACTTTGAAGATTTATAATTAAATCCTACACCTCTAACCCTATTACCTCTTATAGTAAAATCACTTTGATTTGGATAAAAATCACCATATTTAAGATTTATATTGTCACTTAATGATATATCAAACAAATATCTATCTCTAGCTTGATATAGAGGATTTTCTAATGAAGATTTCTTAAGTTTGGTTTTAATACCAATCCAATCATTACTAAAACTAAAATCTAAGTTAGAATTATTTGTATAAGATTTTAAAGAATCAACTCTATTTATCAAATAATCATTCCAAAATTTTCCATCATAAGAACTTGAAAGGCCTTCTAAATTTCCTAAAATATAAAAATCCCAAATTATAGGCTGATAACTTTCACCATTTAGATTATATAAAAGAACTTTGACCTGATGATTCCCTGGAGACAAATTGGACTCAGACAAGGTTAAATTCGTTTCTCTTATATCCGCACTATTGCTTAAATCAATATCGTCAACAAAAATTTTTGTTAAACTAAAATCTATATCTTTCATTCTAAAATAAGAAAGAGCTATGAATAAATCTTCTTGTTCAATTTTCTGTTCAGGTTGAGGTGAAATAATATTAACATCATAATCAATAAAATTTTCATCTAACAACTCTTCTTCAATTTCTTCTTCAATTAAAATACTAATTGGAACATCATATGGATCTATTGAAGGAATACTGATAAAATTACCATTGCTATTTTCTAATAAAATATAATACTCAATATATTTTTCATTTAAAAAATCTGATGGGATTGTAAAACTATAAAAATCAGAAGTTAATGGATTTAAATCACTTTGTAAAAATATTTCACTATTACCAGATTTATAAAATAATTTAAAATCAATAATTTCTTCTGGAGTATAATCAGTATAAACTTTTATTTCTAAAGAAGAATTAAGATAAGCATTATTAGGTATCTGATGATCAATTATTTTAGAAAATGAAAAACTAAAGAATAAAGAAATAAAGATAAAAATCATATTTACTCATTGTATTTTATAATTATTTCTCTTTCTTCACCATCAGAATTATAAACCTTAATAATTAATTCATTAATTGTTTGATTTTCGATCTCTTCTTCAAAATAATTTTCAATAGGCTGTTCTTCTTCATCAAACTCAATGAATGTTTCAATTGGATTTATATCAGCTGGTGTTACAATCTGAGAGTCAATTGTTCCATCAATACCAGATGTTACTTTTAAATTTTTAGATAATTTTACAATTTTATTTGATTCTTTATTTCTTATTTCAACAGTACCTTCATAACCAAAGAATTTATCTCCATCTTCATTAGATTCAAGGATAAAACTTGTTCCCTTAACAGAAGCCACTGACGTTGGAGTTATAACCATAAACTCATCATCGTTTTGTTTTGAAATATCTAATTTCAAAAGACCATTACTCATATTTATTCTCTTACTAATACTTTTCTTATTAATTTGACCTCTAACATATAATTCTGAATCATGATGAATCTTAATCGTTGTTCCATCATCCAAATAAGAAAATTTAACAAAACCATCACTATCAGTAACAATTAAATCATTATTAAATAATTGAGAACCCATTTTAAGTTCATTTTCAAATTCATTACTTAAGTAATTCTTATATTTCACATCACCTGTAGATTTTGTAACTATAGCTAATGTTTCTTTATTAATTAAAAAAGAAATAAATACTAAGCTTAATAAAAACTTATATTTTATAATATTATTGAACATCTACATCCATTATATTTATTTCACCTTGACTTTGTTTATTAATCAAATCTATTAAATAATTAATAGATATATTCTGATTATTCAAAGTCATAGATGAGTTAACACTATTAAAATCTTTTAATTGACCACCTTCACCAAATAAACTTTCATAATTATCAGCACCAATTAATAACTTTATATTTTCTAAATTAACATCTTGGCTAACAACAGGAGGTTCTACTGATTGTGTATCTTGAACCTTAAATAAAAATATAGGACTAAATTCTTCCATTAAACCATTAGATGTATCATATGTTCTTCTTACTTGCCAAACATATAAATGACCAGGAATTATTTCTCCTGCGCCAGATGCAGGATATTGAAATGAATTAACATTAGATGATAATGCATAATATCCAGAATTAATAGGAAGCACTGAATAATCTTCCAATGCTTCTTGTAGTGAGCTGTGATCATTTGATCTAAACTCAGATACTCGAATAGAAAAATCACACTTATTACAATAATCAGAATTCCATTGAAAAGTAGGATTTGATGACATCACTATATTTGACAATGAATCTGATAAATCAACAGAACCTGGAGTAATTAGATCTAAATATGAAGGAACAAAAATTTCAACTGTTTCAGATATTTGATCTATTTCTGTATTATTTTCATTTTCTAAAACAAAATTAAAATTATATACACCATTTGGTGCTCGTCCTAAACTTAAAAATAAATCAGCAATTTCCTCAATATCATCATCAGTAACACTTAAATTATATTCTTCAAGAGCAAAATCTGTATTACCAGCTAGCTGAGTTGTTTCAAAATTTAAATCAGTGTTTCTAAAACTTATATCTGAGATAGTATTAGAGTTAATATCAAAGCGTACTTTTCCATCAACAAGTTGCTTAGTTTCATCCATTAATCCTGGAATAAACATAGAAATATCAAATGAAACATAAAGTTTACTTACATCATGAGTTGTGTTAGTACCACAATCTTCACTAAACAAAGCATCACTTAAATCAATAGAGTAATCAAAGAGAAGAGTAGTTGATTCTCCTGATTCTAAATCTATAGAACTTAAATAAAATCCAATAATATCATCATTGAAAAAATTCTTTTTAATTTTTGGACAATTATAACATGTACAATCAGAATATAAAAAAGTACTAAATATTAAGGCAATATATATATACATATGCTTCATGGTGATAATTTAAGAAAATATATAGGAATATCTAAAGTAAAAAGGCCCAACAAAAATTGTTGAGCCTTTTTAAAAAAAACGGCAACGACCTAATCTCCCACACTGGTCTCCCGTGCAGTACCATCGGCGCTACAGAGCTTAACTTCCGAGTTCGAGATGGGATCGGGTGGATCCTCCGTGCTATAGTTACCGTAAAAATTAGTTGAAATAATGAATGTAAAAATATCGTCATTTGATCATAAAATAAGACTAATAAGAAGTCAAGTCTCCTGACTACTTAGTATCGCTCGACTGAATACATTACTGTACTTACATCTGCGACCTATCAACCCAATATTCTTTTGGGAGTCTTCGGTTCTATAAAGAAAGGGAAATCTAATCTTAGGATTGGCTTCGCACTTATATGCTTTCAGCGCTTATCCATTACGAACGTAGCTACCCTGCGATGCTATTGATATAACAACAGGTACACTAGAGGTTCGTCCATATCGGTCCTCTCGTACTAGATACAGATTCCTTCAAATTTCCTACGACCATAGAGGATAGGGACCGAACTGTCTCACGACGTTCTAAACCCAGC
>PAJD01000007.1 GCA_002705605.1 Fidelibacterota bacterium
GATGCTTGTCCTGGTTTTGATGATAATGAGGATTCAGATGTAGATGGAATAGCTGATGGATGTGATGCTTGTCCAAATGATGCTGATAATGATCTTGATGGTGATGGCATATGTGGTGATGTAGATGTGTGCCCAAATGATGCTGATAATGATTTAGATGATGATGGTGTGTGCGGTGATGTTGATACCTGTCCTGGTTTCGATGATAATCAAGATGCTGATTTAGATGGTATTGCAGATGATTGTGATGCCTGCCCAAATGATTTTGATAATGATAGTGATAATGATGGGGTATGTGGTGATGTAGATGCTTGTCCTGGTTTTGATGACAATGAGGATTCAGATGTAGATGGAATAGCTGATGGCTGNGATGNTTGNCCAAATGATNNTGATAATGATNTNGATGGNGATGGNATNTGCGGTGATGTNGATGNGTGTCCAAATGATNNTGATAATGATTTNGATGATGATGGNATATGTGATGATNTNGATGANTGNNTNGGTTANTTTGATGAATGNGNTGTNTGTAATGGTNCNGGNATTNNANATGGTTTTTGNGANTGNTTTGAAAATGTTNTAGATGATTGNGGTGTATGTGGTGGAGATAATNCTANNTGTCANTATANTNTTGATTTATCNGAANATGGNGAAACNNTAGNNGATGAGGTTATTGTNGTTTCAGATGATTTNAATTTGCAAATNTCTGAAGGAACTTCATTTAATNTAGNTTCTTTNGANGANNNANTNGATTTAANTATATATACTTATTTTGAANATGATTTGCCAGNNGCGTATGATGTNTTTGAGCTTTCTGGTGATACNTATTCATTNGANCCNTATNATCTTGAANTAAGTGAGCCNGCAACAATTTCNATATTATATAATGAAAATNTNAGAAGTGNTTATTCAATTGTAAAATTAGANNATGAANATGATNAAACATGGGANANGGTTNATNNTTCANNNTGTGAAAATGGNGANTGNNNNGCAGATATAANNTCNTTTGGNTTGTANTCAGTTGCAAGAATAGTTGATNATTCNTANTTTGAATCTTGTTTTGCNCATCCACTNGAGCAAGATTATAANAGTTTTACATTTGTNGGTATNGAAGATAGNGATAANNTTACNAGTGGAAATGATTTAGAGGTTNTGTATAATAATGCGGTTTTAGATGCGCCCATCCATACTGTTCGCTTTAGAATTAATTGGTGTAGTGATGCTTGGGTTGATTTAAATGAAGATGGTGTTTGGGATGNCGATGAAAATTCTGGAGAATTTTCTTGTCANAGTCAATATGTTGTAGATGATCCGGGAATAACTTCGTATNCATTTTTTGATGATGAGAACTGGACAGTCTATATTAACCCTGGTAATTTAGATTCTGGTAATTCTACATTATTCGAGGCTAGTTATAATGGTGATTATAATATTGAAAATTCACTAACTCCTGGGTGNGGATTTTTAGCAAATTTTGAATACGAAGGCTATATACATAGTGTAAGTGATNTTATATGGTNTACATTCGATACTGTTNCTGGTNTGACCTCTNATTTNGATTTTAATTATGTTCCGTTTGATAATGATTATCTAGANGCTGAAATACCAAATAGTATGATTTTAAANCAAAATTTNCCTAATCCATTTAATCCAGTTACTAATATACAGTTTGAGCTTTCTGAGAGTGGTTTTGCTGAATTAATTATATATGATATTCATGGAAGATTGGTAAATAAATTAATTTCTCAATATTTACAAAAAGGAATNNATTCTGTTTCTTGGGACTCTAAAAATAATGCAAATGAAGTCTTGCCATCCGGGCTATATATTTATCAATTAAATAGCTCTGGGATGTCCATCAGTAAGAAAATGATATTGTTAAGATAAAATTTCTTAATTTTTCTCTTTATATAATCATATTAAATTGTTAGTTTTAAATTCGATTTCTATTAGATATTTTATTATCTAATATTAATTTGTGCGGTTTATCTATATAAAAATTATAAAATTAAATTTATAAAAATTAATTGTCAATATAGACGATTGATAGAGGGTGTGTTTGTTGCGATACATTAAAAATTATTTACTTNTCTTTTTTGTTTTGTTTTTATCTTGNGATAAAGATGGCACTTCTATAGTTAATCCTCCAGAAGAAGAGACTCCTTTTGTTAACAATTTACAAGGCGATGGTTGTTCTCAAGATTATTCCTGCTATGCAATANATGANGTTTATTATGATTTTGCAGATAATGATGCTTTTGAAATTGATTATTATAAATTNAATGCTCTGCAATTAGCNTCAGGGAATCACGATGCTAATGATCCTTCTAATANTTTAACTTTAAAATCCTTTAATGATAATTATTTTGTTGGTATACCCGTAGGTTCTATTTTAGATGAAACAAANCAGGTTCTTGTTATCGATGATGAAGGACAAAANTATGAGTTTGATACACAGGANATTATTTCATTGTCTTTGGAGAGTGAAACAGTNCAGGATTCTTTAGCTGANCTTTCTACAAACTCAAATCCTTTCTCTGTTATTAAGAATATTACATGGAACTCTAATCAAGGAAGNTATAATTTTACAACTGAATCNGCTGATCAGTATAGTTCATCTTTTTTATATGAATATAATTTTGATAAAAAAGATTGGGTTACGCTTGTTGATACTGTTTTAAANNCAATTTATGGGGATATTATTNTAGTTGATCAAAGTCAATTTTCATATAGNAACTATGNTCTNATTGATACTTTAGANAATGATGATGANGTGCGTTCAACAAGAAAAGTCAAATATAAAGTTAAAAGTACTTATATATCAGATGATGATGCATTNATGTTTAAGCAATCTACAGATTGTAATGATAANTATAGNAAAGATGGNGCAGAATTAAAAATNAGNGANATTGAATTAATGTGTNCTGATTCAGGTGGNATATGGTTTGAANATTCTGATAATNNNTGTGATAGNTATTGTTCAAATAATGGTTCTGATGTTTCTTTTGATGCTATGTGCTGGGGTCTTTATTTAAGTGATAATAGATTAACAGCCAGATGNTATGATGATGGAGANAATGAAGCTTTTTGTGATAGGGGAAATAATTTGTTTGATAGTGCTGAATATTATTTAGAAGAAAATGAACCACCTAATGGCCTTTGGGGAGTTAATGATAATCAGAATATTGAGCCTTATGAGGATAGNAATTGTAATAATACAAGAGATTTGGATGAGTCTATTAATATAGCTGAAGATTGTCCAGGTTTTTCATCTACTAGNGGAGATTTAGATTTTTGCGATAGTGGTAATAGAATGTGGGANGATGAAGAATTNTGNTATGGNGATTTATGNTNNGATGATTATGATTATAAAAATTTATNTAAAAGAAGTGATGCTCCAGATAGNNTNGTTGTTACTTATGNAGATCANTCTNNTCCTNTNGCATTTGAAGAAATTTTACCNGAAGGAAAATTCTTTGANTCAGGNTCAGATGGNTGTTTNGATATTTTTGAAGATGGTTCNGGTTCATGTATTTGTGANTTNGATGATTTTAATGATNNTATTCCATCNTGNNATGATTATCTTAGCNGGNCTTGGTTTNATGGNNGATAGTAANAATGATGGTTTTGTTGATGCTGATTTAAATAAAGATGGAGAAATAACNGAANTTGATATTTCNGCAGGAGACTTTTCAAGNTATAATTATGGNGAATGNGTAAATGGATTTTCTGGTCGAAAAGANGATTGTTGNTTGTATTANGGTTGTGATTGGGATGATGATTTAGANAGTTGTNTTTTTACNGATTGTTCNTTNGAAGANAATTCTTATTGGACAGAATTATNAGANCCTAATGGAGATAATTANAGNGAAAGCAATTTATCNGGANAAGANTANAATGGTGATTATGATNNNGGAGANCAAGCAAGAANNTATATAAATGAATCANTGNCTGATGANGATGCNAATAAGCANATAGATTATGANGAATATTANTCAAATGNATCAAATTATTCNTTATCATANATNCCNTTTGTNAAATCTCCNGATTATATAGTAACAAAGNAGCTTGCATATACTGATGGTCTTGAAGTNGGGGGTGANCAAATCCAAGTTATATTAGANTCTTATGAAATACAAGATGTCACNGTTTATGATTCAATTGTTGAATCAAGNAATACTGTTAAATCTAATACTATTATTGATCAGNTGGANNTNNATTCNGATATTGATTTATCACTAATTGATAATCTAGAAAATTTTTATAGTTCAGTCTTAAATGAATATCATCTAGTCAAAACAGAATTTACNAATGCTTCAGGAAGNCCTGATTATGATTATTTTATATTTAAAGATTCTGATCAAGATATTNTAAAGATGATTCATCCATATTATCACTTNTTACCTGGATATTCTTATCCGCAAGATATTGCAGATTTTTCAGAAGAAGATTTTTGGCAGGCNGTTCATNTNGANCCTGATACATTGGTTTATTCTTCAGCTGGGAATATAGTTGCAGGNCAGTCTTTTCATTCNATGTCAACGGTTTATTCTGATACTTCTAATTATAANATACTAAAGGANTATACTGTTGAAAAAGCTACAGCTTCATTAAAACATAATGTTTTAGATCCTAATTGTGTTCTNTTGNANNATACTTTATGTGGNAATGATGATTTTTATTGGTGTGCCTGGGATGATAATTCTGGTTNATGNTATAGNATGGAAACTGCTGCTATACCAAATTGTTTATTNGTAGATAGAACNATAGAAACAACTGCNATTGGACCNGGNATGAGCTANAAGCTAAGAAGTCAGACATATTTTAAGCCAGGATTTGGAATTGTAAGAGAAGATGTTTCTATTTATTGGGATGATTTNCCTTGGGTAGATGTTCCNTGGGTGCCTGTTTCAAGTATTCAATACAAAACACCTTCAAATAGTTTATTTGTTAATAGCAATTGGAATTTATTTAATCAAAATAGAATTGATTTAGATGAATTTGAAGATATACAAGATTTTGATTATCANCCTTATAAAGTNAATAATACTTTAGGATTNCAGAGAGTTGAGATGCCNTAATTATGAATATATNTAAATATATATTAATATTATTTTTATTNAGNCTNTCTTTTTCTGGAACTGATGGTACTATAAGGGGNAAAGTAACAGATGANGATGGAACCGCTTTNATAGGAACACAGATATATATTCCTGAATTAGAAAAAGGTGNAGCTGCGGATATGGATGGAAATTTTATATTATTAAATATNCCTGTNGGTNAATATGAAGTTANATTTTTGATGATTGGNTATCAAACAAAAGTTGTAGAAAATGTNGGTGTTGTTATGGATCAAACACAATGGCTTAATGTTTCTTTNCCAGAAGCAAGNGTTGAAGGAGAGGTNGTNTATGTTTCAAGNGANAGAGCTTTAGTAGAAAAAGGAACTACATCAAAAAAAGTAACAGTTAGTAAAGAAGCNATTGANACTTTNCCAATTAGAGATGTTTCTGAGCTTTATAANTTGCANTCAGGNGTTGTNAAAATNGATTCAAANGCAAANGGNATNCCNGATCANGCTGANAGAGGTTTAGANGANGTNCANGTTAGAGGTGGAAGNTCAGGTGAAATTGCNTATATGATTGATGGAATGTATATTAGAAATCCNATNTANGGTGGNATAGGNAATGGTACAAGGCTTAATAANTTTGCTATAAGAGAATTTGATTGGCANCCAGGTGGTTTTAATGCTGAATATGGTGATGCGATGTCTGCNGTTTCAAATTTACATACNATGACTGGTTCAANTAAATATTCTTTTAAATTTCAATATGATACNAGTTTGCTTGGAGAAGCATTTGGAAGCAGGTATGATGAGCTTAGGGACTATCANGATTATAATGTTGGATTTGGTGGNCCTNTTCCATTTATGAAAAAAGTAAAATTTTGGGTATCAGGTCAATTTACAAANAAAGGGGCAGAAACTGTATTNAAGTTTGATGACAATGTATATCAGTTTGATCCTGATGAGTATTTTTATTTAAATGATATAATAGAGTTGTATGATGATGTNGATTGGGAAACTAATAGATATAATTATACTTGGCCATGGGATAATATTGCAGGATATAANTCTTTTGGTTTTGATAGGACTAATGATGTTTTTGCAAAACTAACCTATGATATTTCAAGTCANCATAAATTGACTTTATCAAGATGGGTTGTAGATGCTCATCGTAAAAGTTTTAATGCTGCTTANATATATTGGGATGAAGGAAGACANGAATTATTTAGAGATACAGAAAGAACAGCATTNGAGTTTAATCANACAATAAANAATAAATCATTTTATACATTAAGAGTGTCTAATTTTATTCAGGATCAATTTATAGGNGTAAGATGGCANGATAATGATAATGATGGTCTTCCAGATTGGTATGAATATTCTTATCCTGCTGGTTATTCTGATTATTCTGATCCTAATAATCCTGAGATTTTACCTTTTCATTTTAATAATAGTGGTGAGATAGTTTATTATGATTATAAAGATGGTAATGGNCCAGATGAATTTACAAGTGGTTGGTATTATGGAGCTCCAACTCCAGGAAATTATAATTGGCGAGTAGCAGAGCCATTTATTGATAATAATCAAAATGGGCTTTATGATGGNCCAGAATCTTCTGATTTCTTCTCAGTTGATATGAATCAAGATGGNACATATAATATTACTGANGATGATTTNGATGGTGATGGTGCTTGGGATGGNCCTGAGCTTGTAACGCAATCTATATTTAGAGATGGAGATTATTGGTTAACTCCTGAGATGTATGTAGATAGTGAAGGTTTTTATGATGCTTCGGGNGCTTATCTTGCATTTGAAGGATTATCTCCAGCTATGACTATTAATCCATTTTTTGGTTTTCTTGGTTATTTTGGTTCTGAGTCAATTTTTGANGATCCAAGACCATTNTATTTTAGATTCTGGACAGAAGAAAATATTTTTGGTGGAACAGATAGATATTTTAGTGAAACAACAGCTCAAACAGATGAGATTAGATTTGATTANACAAATCAATTAACAAAAAANTGGAGAACAAGAGTAGGTTTTGATTATAAGTCTCANAAGCTTGATTATTATGAAATTAAGGATCCTTGGGATGATGCTTCTGCATTTAGACAGAGATTTGCTGAGCAATGGAATGATTTTGGAGTTGATGATCAGGAATGGATTAATGCTATTTGTAATCAGCCTGATTTTGGTGAAGGAAATGGAGTTTGGGACGGACCTGGATATTATGAGAATCCTTGCACAGGTTTGCAAGAATTTTTCCCTGGAGAGACTTTTGATGATTTCAATGGAGATGGTGATTGGAATTCGTATGTAGAGCCTGAAGAGTTTGCTTTTTATGTTCAAAATACTTTTGAGGTACCTTGGATGGTTGTAAATGCAGGAGTAAGACTTGATGCTGTGCAATATAATACTAAAATATGGGCTGACCCAAATGGTGATTTTTCTCCTTATTCTCCACATTTTTACTATGATTGTGGAGGTGATTTAGATCCCGATACAGGAGAAATTTTATGTCCAGGTGATTATTACTATGTTGATACAGGGTTTAATAGTCAAGATGGAGTGGCTTGGGATGGATCATCTGTTAAAATTGATGATAATTATGATTATAATCCTAATTTCAATCCAAATGATGGAAATGCTGATACTACTCCAAGCTCATCTGATTGGCAAATATTAAACCAAGATAATGTAGATATGTCCCAAAACAATTCTTGGGATGAAGGGGAATCAACAACATCTAATATTTCAGAAACTAATAATTATTCAAATGTTATTTTCAAAGATTCTGATTGGCTTTACAAAGTTAGCCCAAGGATAGGAATAAGTCACGTTATTGCTGATGGAGCAACGTTTACATTTAATTATGGCTTATATTATCAAACTCCAATATATGAATTTATTTATAGAAATGTTAGTAAGCTTGAAGACCCTGAGCAAGCATTTGAAGATGCCGGTCAATCAAATCAAAGTATTGGGAATGCGACGATGACAGCAGGTAGGACGCAGTCTTACGAATTAGCGTTTAATGTTCAGTTTAGTCAAAGATGGGCCTTTACTGGAGGATTATGGGTTAAAGATATGGATCAGCTAACAACAGCAAATAATTATAAATCTGGAGTATATGAATTTAAAGTAGCAAAAAATGGTGATTTTGGTACAGCAGTTGGATTTGATTTTAGCCTTGAAAATAGAGGGCGTATATTAAATACGATGATTCAATATACATATTCAACAGCTAAGGCAAGTAGCGAATATGATGCTGCGGCATTTGGTGCTATTGAGGTTGATGCCCCTCAGCAAGAAACATTAATGCCGTATGATAGAACTCACGATTTGACTATGAGTATTTATTCAACTAAGTTACCATGGGGCCTAAATGGTGGTTTGACTGCTTTCTTTCAATCAGGCGAGCCTTATACGCCTCTTAAGTTTAATGGTGACAAGCCTGAGGAAGATCTTCAAAATAAATATACAAAAAGATCTCCAGCTATGATTACAATGGACATGTCAATTTCTAAAGAATTTGAAGTTGGGGATAATATGGTCATGTTTGGAATGAATATATTTAATTTATTTGATAAGCCATATCCATTTTCTGTGTATCCTTTGACTGGCAGGTCTGATAGACCAGGTGAATATTATGAAAAAAATATTGGTACAGAATTATCGGGTTCTTATTATGATAGGCCCTGGTATTTTTCAAATAATAGAGAAATTAACTTTTTTGTGAGGTTTGATATTAACTAATGAAATATAATAAGTCATATATAATCGTTTACGTATTATCTGCTTTCTTTAATTTTTTATTTTCAGGAGAGCAAACTGATAAGAATAATTCAATTAACCATCCTTGGTCTAGTACTATGTCTGGGCAATCTTTTGGCAAAGTTGGAGAATTTGGTTTTCCATCTAATCCAATGAATGATAGGGCTAGAGGCTATCTATTAAAAGGAAAGGCTCAGGCAGCAATAACTAATTATGGTAGAATTATTGATTGGGATCATCATCCTCCTGGATTATGGGGTAATTATACTTATTTGCCTGCAGTTGCTTTTGTAGCAGGATTGCCAGGTCAAAGCTATACTTATAACTATGAGTGGTATAATAATGATTCTAATCCAGCTTGTCCAGCTGGTGACAACGGATATGTGATTTGGTGTTCCAATGAGGCATACCAAGATCCAAATAATACGATTCCTGGTTTTTCCTGGTATGAAGATGGTGATACTAACTTTGTGAGTGTTGTGTTTGACGCTTATAATGATGATGGTATTTTAGGTGAAAAATTATGTTCTCCATATGAAGTAGCTAATCAAGCATGTTTAGATGAGAATGGTTCAGCTGTATTAGTNGAATGTGATTTTGATGATATTAATCAATATTGTGTTAATAATTTAAATGAAATTATAATGATAAGCTTAAATGAAAGCGAAGATTTTAATGTTAATCCTAATAATGCTAATGTCTATGGAAATAATTTATTGCGTAAAGGTGTTGGTTTTGTTTATCCGTGGGCTATGAGACCATCATTAAAACAAAGATTAGATGATTTTGATTTGTATGATTATGGTGATGATCAAGATGAGTGGACCTCAGATGATGATTATGATTATTATGGTTCTAATGTAGCTGAATCATGGTTTACAAGATGGAGTCCAAGCTCAAATACTGATTGGCATGCAGCAACAAAATCTAGAGAAAATTCACATAATACNCAGGTTAATGAAAGTGATATTTTTGGTGATATTAATTATTTGGATACNGGGACATATCCTGTATTAGCTCATAGTGGTGAATCTGATACATGGCCNACTGCTTTTAATGAAGATGGTCAGCTAGTTCCAACATGGCCAGGNTGGTTTGCAGAGAGTTATTCTCCTGAAGAGACGGGATGTTTCCCNGCTAAAAGATATAATGATGATTGTTGGATGACAACGGATAGATTCATATCTGATATGGATGTTTATATGGAGTTTGATGATAGATGGGCACATCGTGGTAATATGGTTACCAATAATGAGTATGAGCAAACNGGNTATCCTATGGGATTAAGGGTAATGGCAGAAGCTCATTCTTATGGTATTTCTTTTGCTGAAGATATAATTTTTGTAACTGTAAATGTAAGAAATGAGAGTGGAGATGGATGGTGTGCTTTTGAAAAAGATAGATATGGTAATAAAGTTTATTTGACAGATAATGATGGTAATTTGATTTGTGGTGATGGAATGGTAATGCCTGATGGGACAAAATTAAATGCAGGAGAAGGCTTTACNTATAAAGGAACTTCAATGGGATTTTATATGGATGCTGATGTTGTNACTTCAAATAGGTTTGGAAGTTTTGGNGTTCACTCAAACGATGATGATTTTATGGAATATTATGATTGTAAAAATCCAGATCTTTCTCCTGAGGGATGTGATGTTATTAATGATGATACATTAAGAGTTAGTATAGCAATGATATATGATTATACTTTTGGACCACCNGAAGATATTGGNATTGTTGCAACTCAGNTGTTAGACTCTCCNTATGCAACAGAGCCTGTTGATTTAAATCTTGATGGNATNAATGATATATATCCTGGTGATAAATTNAAAATGACAGACTGGCATTGGTTTTCATGGTANAATAGACCTGGTGTTACTTATCANGANGGNGATGCTGGGTGNTGTGCTGGNGATCCTGGNTCATCTCAGGCAAGAAATAAAGAAGATATTATGTATAAANTNATTGCTGGAGATACNACTAATTTATCAGATGATGANAANGATTGGTTTTTCCATACTGATAATCCAACTTTAGATGATCCAAATACATTNAACCCNCATTTTGATTCACTTGAAGGTCTTGAGCAAACCTCTTTCTTNCANGATGATCCTGATGGTTTAGATGCTGTTCTTCAAATGAGTAGTGGTCCTTTCAGTNTAGANGTAGGTGAGCAAGCTCCGTTTTCTTTTTGCATTATCTTTGGACAAAATAAAGATGATTTAATNAAGAATGCTACTTTTGCTCAGCTTATGTATAATAGTCATTANCAGGGATACACTTCTCCTGATACGCCAACTTTGACTGCAACAATTGGACAAGAAAATACTGATGAAGAATGGTATGATGGTCAGCATCATTGTATAAATTTAGAATGGGATGATGTTGCAGAAAATTCAAGTGATGTTGTTACTGGATATTCTGACTTTGAAGGATATAATATTTTTAGAAGTTCAGATGGTGGATTAACATGGGGTAATCCAGATACTGANTTATATGATGTNGAAGANCCNGATAGNTGGATACCATATGCATCTTTCCATTTAACTCAAGAACAAGATATTAATCATTGTACATTCGCAAATGATTATCATGGAGAGTGTAGTATTTCTAATCCAGAATATTATATATTAAAAACTTGTCATGAATTTTGTCAAGAATCTAATNCNGTTGACTGNAAGGATGNTGCTGGCTGGGTAGATTGTGTTGAAAATTCTTGTCAAGATGATAGNATAACTGTAGATGCTTATAGTTTATTGCCAGATAGNGATCAATTGGATTATTCAGCTATATACGATGTTGTTGATTGNGATGCTTCAAAATGGGGNGGNAATGAAGATGGGATTCCTGATATAAGAGGTTATAACGTTTGCGGAACTGATGTTCATAATTTAATAAAGGGNCCAAATGCGCTNGGGAATTGTGATGCTNTNGANCCTGATACAGGTGAAGANCTTGGTATAAAGCGTACATTTACAGATTGTAATGTTATTGATGGAAAAGAATATACTTATGCAATTACAGCTTTTGATACAGGNATACCTCCAGATTANATTAGTGANTTTAATGATGAATATGGTATATATAATCAGATATTAAATACAGCGAACCCTCTGAGTTTTGCTGCACCAGATGGATATCAATCTATTGAGTCAAGCAGAGGAAGAACAAATAATGATAAGAATTATGTGACTGTCCAATCTGGTTCAAATTCAACTCAAGGTATTTCCCAAAATATTAAAGCAGTTCCAAATCCATTTTTTGTTCATAGTGGTTATGAGGATAATGAATATAGAAAACAGATAAGATTTACNCATCTGCCTGCNAAGTGTAAATTGTCGATTTTTACAGTATCAGGAGAAAAGGTTGTAGTATTAAATCATGATGATGAAGAAGATGGGAATTTGTTTTGGGATGTAAGAACAGTAAATAATCAAGAGGTTGCTCCTGGTTTATATATTTTTACAGTTGAAAATTTAGTTCCTGGTTTTGAAGGTGAAAAATTTGTCGGCAAATTTGCGGTGGTAAGATAATGGTTAGATTAAAGTCATATTATATAATTGTTTTATTAAGCTTGTCTTTTGTTTATACACAAGATAATGTTGATATTGTTACAAAGGTTGCAACAGGGGCAGTGAATTGGCTTAAGCTGGAGACAGGTACAAGGGCTATAGGAATGGGTGGTGCTTACACTGCGGCAGCAGATGATGTTTCTGGCATTCCTTATAATCCTGCAAGTGTTTCTTTTGTTATGGGTCAGCAAGGTTTTGTTTCAACTAATCAATATGTGGCTGGAATTAGCTATAATGTGCTAGGTTATGCAACTAATTTATCTGGTGTTGATTACGCGGGTCTCCATATGTTTTTTTTAGACTCTGGTTCTATGGATGTTACTAATGAGGACTTTCCTAATGGTACAGGTGAAAAATTTAGTGTGACGGGTCTTTGTCTTAGAGGAACTTATGGTAAAAGGGTGACAAATAGATTGCGCATAGGATTTACTGGTAAATA
>PAJD01000002.1 GCA_002705605.1 Fidelibacterota bacterium
TATGAAGTTGTTGATGCCATTGGTTATAATGGTACTTTAATGGCCAATGCTGGAGTAAATGTTTCCTTTAATTCTGATAGTGATGAATTAGCAAGGCGCATGAATCTCGAAGCAGCTAAGGCTGTAAAATATGGTGGTCTTGAAGAGGCTGAAGCATTAAAATTTGTTACCATCAATCCCGCTAAACAATTAAAAATAGATAAATATGTAGGTTCTTTGGAGGAAGGTAAAGATGCTGACTTTGTTATTTGGTCAGGTCACCCATTATCTTCATACTCAATATGCGAACAGACATGGCTTGATGGAAAACAATATTTTTCTCTCGAGCAAGATAAGTTTTTAAGACAAAGAGATTCAAAAATAAGAAATGATCTGATTCAAAAAATATTATTATCACCTGATCATGGTGGTAAAAAGATGGAAGCAAATGGAAGAAGTGGTATCCGTTTTGAATCATGTGATGCTTTTGAGTCTTATACTTATGAAGGAGAAGAAAAATGAAAAAATTATTATTAGTACTTTTCTTTTCATCCTTGATTTTTGCGAATGAACAGATACCTGCACCTCCTCAAAAACAACCCATTTTATTAAAAAATGGTTTTATTCACACTGTTTCAAATGGAGTTATTAAAGGGGCTATTTTATTTGAGAATGGTAAAATAATGCGAATAGCAGAAAATATTTCACCATCTTTAGAGACTAAAGTTATCGACCTTGATGGCAAACATGTTTATCCAGGTTTAATTGCAGCTGTATCCGGTATCGGACTTGTTGAGATTAATGCAGTTCCTGTAACCAATGATCATTCTGAAAGAGGTGATTTCAATCCCAACGTTAGAGCAAATGTTGCTTATAACCCTGATTCAGAAATTATTCCGACTACAAGATCAAATGGTGTCCTTATTGCAAATGTAGCTCCAGGATCTGGTTTGGTCTCTGGTCAATCATCCATTATGATGATGGATGGATGGACATGGG
The DNA here is from genome assembly GCA_002705605.1 of Fidelibacterota bacterium. Lineage (GTDB taxonomy): Bacteria > Fidelibacterota > Marinisomatia > SCGC-AAA003-L08 > D37C17. The sequence goes on from PAJD01000002.1 coordinate 979, forward strand.
AAAATGCGACCCTCGTTCATCCAAGTGGACTTCACATAAATTGGCCAAATATGGGAATAAGAACTGGAGGACGTTTTAGAATGCCAGCTAAACGTCAAATAGAACAAAGACAAAAAGCGTTACAAAGTTTAGACAAAATGATTAAAGATGGGCGTGCTTATTCAAAACTTAGACAAACAAAGACTCGTAAAGCCGAAGAGTATCATAATGAGGATTTAAGGTTTGAAAGTCTTTTGGAATATGTGAATGGTAACCTTCCAATCTATGTACATGCAAATGAAGTAAGGCAAATTGAAGCCGCTGTTAATTGGTCTAAACGTCATGTGCTTAAAATTATAATTGTTGGAGGTAGAGATGCCTGGAGAACCACTAAATTGCTTAAGGATAGTAAGGTACCTGTGATTTATGAAAGTGTCACCTCCCTTCCATCACGTCGCTTTGAAGATTATGATCAAGCATATAAATCTCCTGCTTTATTATATCAAGCTGGCGTCCAGTTCTGCATTGCATCATCTGGATCAGCTGGAGGTGCTTATAGAGTAAGAAACTTACCTAATCATGCAGCCATGGCTGCTGCCTATGGTCTTCCAAAAGATATCGCATTGCGATCCGTGACTCTATCAGCTGCTGAAATTATAGGAATTGATAAAGAAGCAGGCTCCCTTGAGCCAGGCAAAGATGCAACTCTTTTTATATCTAATGGAGATCCATTAGATATAAGAACGAATATTCTACAAGCTTATATTCAAGGCAGAACAATTGATATGAATGATAAACACAAAACACTTTACAATAAATATCAGGAAAAGTATCGTCAATTAGGTATTTTAAAAGAATAAAATATATTTAGAATAAGCTAAAAAAATAGGGCTAAAAATTAGCCCTATTTTTTTAATAATTCGGTGCGGAAACTAACCAAACTTGTAGAAGGAGGTTAATGAGGAGGTTTCCAAATCTGATGTTAAACGCTCCCGCACCTACAATTAACTTAACATTAATTATTAGATGCTACAATAGTCTCAACCTCGAAAAATAATTATTCAGAGCTTAATTCAGCGTATCTAAATATCACAACCCCAGAACTATACTCATCAAAATGTATCTTAAATACTTTATGTGAGACTGTGTCATAAATGATATAGTTACTATCTGAAACACTTATTTGATGGATTTGCATATCGTAGGTTAATACTTCATGCTCTCCCATATATCCAAGTTTTCCATTTGATTGAGCAAATGAGCTTGTATTTGGGATTTCAGTAATATCTTCAAATTTTGAAGATTCATTTACATTTAACATTACTGTATTAGCTAATTGGAAACTTGGCATATAATTGCCGCCACCAGCATCCAAGTTTTTGTAAGATAAATGCCAGGTAGTACTATTTTTTGCACCTTCAGCAAAATTAAAATAGTAGTCACCATCATTTACATTATCAGTTGTTATTTCAATAATATTAACTTCATTTTTAGTTTCATCTGCTTTGTTATCTTCACAAGCAATAAATGGTAGCATCATTAACATTGATACTCCAATTAGTAGCTGTTTCATTATTTATTCCCCTTTTTTATTTTACTAGAAATTTCAATATATGCTGAGCGCCCTACAAATGGACCAAAACGATCATTTGTGTAATTATTTGCATTATTTACACCAATGCTTAATTTTATATTATCACTGATTTTGATTGTACTTTTTAGCATGATCAAACTGTAAGCACCTAGTTTTTTTTCCGCAAACACATATAACCCTTTTATTGGGTCATATTCTTGAGGCCTGTAAGAGGCTACCCATTTAGTATTAATAGAAAAACTTACAGGTTTTTTTGGGTGTTTATAATTGGCCGCTCCAGTTAATGATAAAGGTATTGTGTTAGGAATAGTTTTATTTTGTCCATCTACGTTATTTACCCAATTAATACCCCATCTACTATCAAGTTGATCTGAGATTCTTAATTGACACATTAATTCTAAACCTGAGAAAATCGCTTTATCAATATTTTGATAACTTAATAAGCCCGGCTTAATAGCAAAATCTTCTATCAAATTTTCAAATTTTGTTTGATAGAACATTAAACTCATTTGATATTTTGAAGTGTTTACATATTCAATACCAATATTAATTCCTTCTGATTTTTCAGGTTCAAGATCAGGATTACCTTGAACTATATAATTAAATTGGACATGATTCCAATCTATGAACCTTTCCATAAATGATGGAGCTCGAAATCCTTGCCCCCATGAAGTTCTGAATTTCCAATTTTCGTTAAATCTATACATAAACCCTATTCTGGGACTTAAAACTGAACTATACTCACTATAATCATCTAGACGTAAACCAAAAATTGCACTTAATTGATTTAAAAAACTCATATCATATTGGGCAAATAAACTCTGATTTTTCAACTTTTGTTTTCCAGAAAGAATACGGTCGCTTTTATAAGTTGCATTATATGTCTCATAACCAGCAGTAATTTCATTTGAACCAAAAATTTTATTTACTAATAATTCATATTCTGAATAATCTTCATTTGTGGTATCATCTTTTTCTAGATCCCCCCACGGTCTTATCTGAACATAATTACGAGAGTAAGTATTTGAATTGATAGATTGTTTAACATTCCAATTAGATTTAGTTAAAATATTATGTGATAGAGAAAAATTATTCCTTAATATTTTTGTATCAGTATTCATCAACTTGGATCTACCAATTTCATCTTGATTATATATTTGAATATTTAAATCAATATTCTGATTATCATTTAATTCCCAATCAATACCGCCGCCTAGAATTTGTTTATCTACTTTATCAATTTCAATTAATTGAATTGATTTATCATTATTCGTCTGATTTAAGTCAGCATTGAACTTTATTTTTAATTTATTAAGTGGTTTATAACCATTGATACTTAAAATTTGAGAACCATTTTTTATTCCAGTATTTTCAAATTTATTTTGCGTATTATTATATTGAGCAGATACATCAATAGATTCTAAACTATTTTTATCCTTAGTAATGATGTTGACTACCCCAGCCATAGCTTCACTTCCATATAGAGAGGAGTTTGGGCCTTTAACAATCTCAACCTTTTTTACTCTATTGATTAAAATTTGATCAAGAGCAACTCTATTATTAAATCGACCTGTAATAGGCTGTCCATCCATTAAAATAAGTATATATCTAGAATCCATTCCAAGAATATTTAATACAGAACCACCTTCAACAGAGGTTTGCAAACTAACTCCTGCTCTTTGAGATAATAGATCTGCAATAGTTTGCGCACCCGAATTATTGATATCATCTTGTGAAATAACCTCGGTTGCAATAGGTACATTATCGTGTAATTTTTGTGTTCTAGTTCCTGTGACAACTAATTCATTCATTCTGATAAAATCTCTGTTTAAAATAAAGTTGATTCCATTAATATTGTTTTTATCAAAACGTTTTGTTTGTGCTTTATAGCCTATATGTGATACTGTTATTTCTAAAGGAAAATTGAATTCACCCGAAAAGATAAAATTCCCATCTAAATCTGTAGAGGTACCAGTACTATTGTTAATAACAATATTAGCTTGATATAGACCACTACCAGTATCTGCATCAATAATAAATCCCGATATTGTATTTTTATTTATTTCCTGTGTTGCATAAAGAAAAGAAAATAACATTAGAATTACATATGATATTTTATAAAGAATAAGTTCTCCCCGCTCGAAATTATAAACTAAGTAGTACCGTAGTTTCCAATAAATGTAGTAATAAACTCTTCCATTGTTTGCCTAGACATAGGTTTTTTTTCATTACCAAGAAAAAATAAGCCATGAAATAATCCACCTATTGCACGCATCAATATATCTGAACGCATTTGAGGGAATTCATTTTTAGCCATGCCTTCTTCAAGTAACCCCTGAAAAACACCATACATTTTTCTTTGGAAACCTCTCCATTCATGATCATCTTCATTTAATGAGCTTGGCATTTTTTGAGGAACAGTAAATAAAAATTCAAAAAGAGCTTGGTTATTCCTTACTAAACTACCAATGATATTTAGGGCATCTATAAATGTATCTTTCGGCTTATCTCTATCATGAATGACTGGTTCAATGGATTCCCATATCATCTTCCATCCACGATCTAATATTTCAATAAATATCTCTTCTTTCGAGCTAAAATAATAATATAAGGTGGCTTTCCCAAAATCTGCCTCTTTTGCAATTTCATCCATAGTAGCTTTTTCAATACCATTATTTTTAAAAACAGTTAATGCTGCTTTTATAATTTGTTCTTTACGAAGTTCGCGTTCTTTTGTTTGTCTATCAGATATCATTTCAACTTTATATTTTATGTTTCGAATATCAAGTCGAAAATTAAACTAAACATTTATATATGACCAAATAAAATTATTAATATTTAAAAGTTTAGTTTTATACCTGCTGAAAATGTTTTAGGCATTGTTGGCCTTAAACCTGCAGGTCTTCTGGATACAATAGCTTTTGAATTTGTTAAATTCTTAATTGAAAAAAACAAATTTAATTGTGATGTTAAATTATATTCACCAGATATATCAATCTGAGTAAGCTCTTGAGTAGCATATTTATCATCAATAACTCCAGTACCAGCCTTAGTTCTCATTTGACTTACATTATTTAGCTTCATGTAAAAACGCATATCTCTAGCTATAATTCCGATCTCAGCAAACATTTGATGTTTTGGTAAATAAGGTAATTCATCACCCTTATTTACAGAACCCCATGCTTCAAAACTACTTTCAAATGTTGAGAGAAATTCAGAAGATGTAAAAGTATAATTAAATTCAACTGGAACCAAAATATTTCCTCTTTTAAAAATTCTACTTATAGCAAATTCTAATCCATTTATATTTACTTTTCCAGCATTAAACTGATCATAAGACCCTTCTCCAGCAAATTGTGTATCATCACCAAGAAGATTTGAATAACTATTATTAAAAAGGACTGTTCTAACTTTATTCAATCCATCTTTTATAATAAAACCAGTTTCTAAATTAATACTTTCTTCAGGTTTAATATCTTCAGAATCATCTTTGCCAGGTCCTGGAGGTGAATATCCCTTATGTATTCCTGCTAAAATCTGAACATTTGGATTCAACTGGTAAACAAACCCTGCTCCAGGAACAAGCACTTTAATACTTTTTATTTTTTTAGTTGGGTCTAAAACTCTTTCAGGATCATTCCAACTTAAATTTTGCAAAGATATATCCCCTTTCCAGTCATTTCTTGTAAGCTCAATAGATTCGTATCTTATTCCAGCAGTAATAATAAACTTGCGAAATGAAAATTGATCTTCTATAAAAAAGGCTGAAGAGATAGCATCATCTAAACGATTATTTTTTGAGCCAACTCCCCATAAACCATTTGTAGTTAGATTAAGGATGCTATTTTGCATACCATATTTATCTATTTTTTGAAACCGATCCATTTGATCTTCATGTATTCTCAATCCAATCATTAAGTTATGATTAGGAAGAAAGTTTGGCTTAAGATTAGATACGATTTGAATTCCTTGAGAATAATATTTTCTATTATTTGCTTTAATTTCATAGGTGTCATCTTCAGTATCTTTAGCTGATAGATATGAATAACTTTTATGAGAATTACCTTCTGATAAAAGAGAGCTAATTGAAGCTCCATTCACCTTTGATAGTTTATACCAATTTCGCTTAAAATTATTTCTATAAATTACTAATGCCAAGTTTGAATTTTTATTTAACTGAATTGAATTAGTCAAAGAAAACTGCATGTGGTCTGCTTTCATTTGATCATTTTGAGAAGATGAATATCTCCTATATGGATCTATTGAATAATCATTCTCAGTTAATCCTAAATAGGTTTCATCACTTAATTCATTTGTTGAACTAAATTTTAATTCAATTGCGTTAGGAAATAGCTTCATTAAGTTTGATTGATATCTTACTTTAGCCATCAAATCAGTTTTAGAGTAACCAGTTTTATTATTTGAGAAATCTATTTTTTTAAATCCATCATTCTCATCATGTAGAATTTCAAATAAGTATCCAAATGATTTACTAGATTTTCCAACATTTGCTTTTATTGTATATGCATTATTTGTCCCACCTAATAAATTTAAATTAGATTTAGAATTTGAAGGTATTGGCGTAGAAACATAATTTATAGATCCACCAGTTGAGTGAGGTCCATATTTAATTTGAGAAGATCCTTTCCTTGCCTCTAAAGCATGCATCCTTCCAGCAGTTGGTGAATAATAAGCAGCAGGTGAAGCATATGGTGCAGGAGAAATTGGAATTCCATCTTCCATAATATTTATTTTTGAACTTCTTTCAACTCCAGTACCTCTCATTCCAATATTTGGACGTAATCCAAAGCCATCTTCTTCTTGTACATATATACCTGGAATTCTTGATAGAATTCTATTTATATCTGTATCATTATATCTTTTTAAATCTGAAAAACTTACTAAGTCTATAGATCCAGGAGGCCTAAGAAAATCATTGTCTAATCTTGTAATATTCTTAATTACCGTAATAGGATTTAGTTCAATAATTTCTGATTGTAATTCAAAAACTAAAGTATTTTTTAAATCATTTTTTGTTATCTTCTTTTCAACTTTTGAGAATCCTACTGCTGTTGCTTCTATAAATATTTCAGAAATCAATTCTGGTAATTCAATTTGGAAAAAACCATAACTATCAGTTGATGAACCAATTTCTTGATTTACCACTACAATATTTACATCTGGCAAGGGCTCTTGATTTGCACTATTAATTACATAGCCCATTATTACTTGACCAGCATTTAACAAAGAATATGAAATAATAATTAAACTTATAATTATATTTTTTATCATTTTTATAATTTCTCTTTTTTATTATTTTAATTTCCAATTATTTCCTTAAAAAGCCTCTGGGGAGTAGAGGTAAACCTAAGAGGTTCCAGAGGCTTTAAAAGGCTTTACACGCTTCGAAAATAGCTAATGAGACTAATTCTCATTAGCAATATTAAAAAATAATAAATAAGAATGCAAATATTTTTAATAATTATTTGCTTAATTTTTCACAAATATGTAAAATAGACCGACCAGTCGGTTTATATGAATCAAGAAAAGCAAGATAAACGTAAAGATCAGATACTGCACGCTGCATTAACCGTGCTTATTCATAATGGGTATGACCATTCCAGGATGGATGATATTGTTAAAGAATCACAGTTAAGCAAAGGTGCACTTTATTGGTATTATAAATCAAAAAAGGAAATATATTTAGATCTAGTTAATTTTTGGGTTACCAAATATAGTGTTACAATTAATCATTTAGCTGAAACTAAAAAGCCCGCACCTCAACAATTGAAATCATTGTTCGATTACTTTATCGATCAATATGAATCTGACCCCGACCCATTTAAAGCACTAACTGAATTTTGGACTATCGCTCAACAAGATGCGGACTTTAAAAAGAAGTTGCAAAAAGTATATTCACATTTTCTTGAAGTACTTGAAAAAATAATTTCAAAAGGGGTTAAAGAAGGTGATTTTAAAAAAGTAAATCTAAGAATTACTGCAATGTCAATAATGTTAAATATTGAATCCATTAATTGGTTCACTCTGTTTGAGCCTCATGGAGTTAAAGCAAGAGAATATATTGAA
>PAJD01000003.1 GCA_002705605.1 Fidelibacterota bacterium
CTGTATCAAAAGATGAAGCAGAAGAGATAAAGAAGCAGCTTGAAGAAGCAGGCGCTTCGGTCGAATTAAAATAATTCAATTTAATCTCCTCTGTTAAATGCTAGCTAATTAATTTTATTTAACCCGAGTCAATCTTAGAGATTGACTTGGAATTTTTGGGTGTTCAAAGATATGTCATTTTCATTTACTGAAAAAAAGAGAATTAGAAAAGATTTTGGAAAGCAAAAGCCTGCTCTTGATGTTCCAGATTTATTAACTCTACAGGTCAAGTCTTATGAAGGTTTTCTTCAAAGGGATATAGATCCTTCAAAAAGAAAAAATGTTGGGCTTCAGGCAACTTTTAATAACTTATTTCCCATTGAGAGTTTCTCAAAGAATGCAAGATTGGAGTTTGTAAGCTATAGGCTCGAAGATCCAGAATTTAATCAGCGTGAGTGTCAACTAAGAGGGCTTTCTTATTCTGCTCCACTAAGGGTTAAAACCAAGCTCATTACATATGATAAGAATACCGATAAGGAGACAATAAAAGAGGTTAAAGACATAAAGCAAACAGGCGATACAACCGATGTTTACTTTGGTGAAATCCCATTAATGACTGAGCATGGAACGTTTATTATTAATGGAACTGATCGAGTTATAGTCTCTCAACTGCATCGTTCTCCTGGAGTATTCTTCGATCACGATAAAGGTGTGCATACGTCAGGAAAGTTAATGTTTTCTGCTAGAGTGATTCCATACAGAGGATCTTGGCTAGATTTTGAATTTGATGCTAAGGATAATATCTTTGCTCGAATTGATCGTCGAAGAAAAATACCAGCCACTATTCTCCTTCATGCACTCGATTTCACTGACCAAGAGATCATTGATTTATTCTTTGAAAAGGATGCTTACCGTCTATCGAAAAAAGCAGTTGAAGTTGAAATCAATACAGATCATTTAAAGGGAATAATAGCTGAATTTGATATCAAATTAGGAAAGAAGCTAATTGTCAATAAAGGCAAAAGAATAAATGCGCTTCATATAAAGAAGATAAAGGAAACTCGTAAGAAGTATCTAGAGATTGAAGAAAGTGATTTGGCTGGCAAGATTCTTGCTCAAGAGGTTGTCGATAAAAAAACTGGAGAGGTCATTGCCAATGCAAATGATGAAATTACAATCGAACTCATAGAGACATTAAAAGAAGCTGGCGTTAAAGATATCAAAACAATCTATATCAATGATGTCGATCAAGGTTCATATATATCTAACTCATTAAGTGTAGATCCTTCATCTGATAAAGAATCAGCATTGATAGAGATTTATAGAATGATGAGACCAGGTGAACCTCCAACCAAAGAAGCTGCAGATAATTTATTCACTAACCTTTTCTTTAATGATGAAAGGTATGATTTATCTGAAGTTGGTCGGATGAAGTTCAATCGAAGAGTTGGGCTTGATAATGACATAGGAAGTTCTGTTCTGTCTAAGGAAGATATTATTAATGTGCTTAAGACATTAATTAATATAAGGAATGGTTCTGATACTGTTGATGACATTGATCATCTTGGGAACAGAAGAATCAGGACGGTTGGCGAAATGGCTGAAAATGCTTTTAGAGTAGGCTTAATAAGGGTTGAAAGAGCAGTCAGAGAAAGGCTTTCACTCGTAGAACAGGAAGAGTTGATGCCTAGAGATTTGATTAATTCAAAGCCTGTTTCTGCCGCAATAAAAGAGTTTTTTGGTTCCAGTCAACTTTCACAGTTCATGGATCAAAATAATCCGCTATCAGAAATTGCCCATAAAAGAAGAATTTCAGCGCTAGGTCCAGGAGGACTAACCAGAGAAAGGGCAGGATTTGAAGTTAGAGATGTTCATCCAACTCATTATGGAAGGGTTTGCCCAATAGAGACACCAGAGGGACCAAATATTGGTCTAATAAACTCTATGGCAATCTATGCCCGAGTTAATGATTATGGTTTCTTAGAAACTCCCTATAGAGCAGTTGTTAACGGTAAGGCCACAAACAAAATCGAATATCTTTCTGCAATTGATGAAGGAAATTTTGTTATTGCTCAGGCTAATACAGCCCTTGATACAAAAAATAAACTTATCGACGAGTTAATCTCTGCCAGATATCAAAATGAATTTACATTAATGCCACCAGAATCAATTGAATATATGGATGTGTCTCCAAAGCAAATTGTTTCTATTGCTGCATCTTTGATTCCATTCTTAGAACATGATGATGCAAACAGGGCTTTGATGGGATCTAACATGCAGCGTCAAGCAGTTCCCACTTTACTAGCAGATAAGCCTTTAGTTGGAACAGGGATGGAAAGAAAGGTAGCTGTTGACTCTGGGGCAACAATTATTGCCAGGAGAGGCGGTATTGTTGATTCAGTCGATGCCTCGAGAGTAGTTATTGCAGTTGATGATGCTGAAGCCGTCACTGGAGAGTCAGGTGTCGATATATATAATCTAACAAAATATACTCGATCAAATCAAAATACATGCATTAACCAAAGACCACTTGTAAAAGTAGGTGATTTGATAGAAAAAGGCGATGTGATTTCAGATGGTGCATCCACTAGTCTTGGTGAGCTTGCAATCGGCCAGAATTTATTGGTCGCTTTCATGCCATGGAATGGCTTTAATTTTGAGGATTCCATACTTATTTCAGAAAGAGTAGTTCAGGAAGATAGGTTTACGACCATTCATATAGAAGAATTACAATGTATTGCCAGAGATACAAAATTGGGCTCGGAAGAAATCACCGCAGATATTCCAAATGTTGGAGATGCAGCGCTGAGGAAACTAGATGAGTCAGGAATTGCATATATTGGAGCGGAAGTTGTAGGTGGAGATATACTCGTAGGAAAGATAACACCAAAGGGTGAATCGCAACTTACACCTGAAGAAAAACTCCTAAGAGCAATTTTTGGAGAAAAGGCTTCTGATGTCAAAGATAGTTCATTAAGAGTACCTTCAGGTATGGATGGAACTGTTATAGATGTGAGAGTATTCTCAAGAGAAGGTGTTGAAAAAGATGATCGTTCTAACGAAATTGAAGCGGCTGATATTGAATCAGTAAGAAAAGATTTGAAGGATCAGCTCAGAATCGTAGAGTCTGATATTTTTAATAGACTTGAAAAACTTCTTTTGAATAAAACAGCTAAAGTCGGAAGAAAGACTTTAAAAATAGACCAAGCTTTACTCGAATCGATGGAACAGCGTAAATGGTTTGAAATTAAGCTTCAGAATCAAAAATTGAATATCGAGCTTGAAACTTATTATAAAGCACATAAAGAGCTTGAAAATGAATTTAAAGAAAAACTAGAAGCAGCAAGGAAAAAAATTGAAGCTTATGATGATCTTCCTCCAGGTGTTCTTAAAATGGTTAAAGTTTTCCTAGCTGTAAAAAGACGTGTTCAACCAGGTGATAAAGTTGCTGGAAGACATGGAAATAAAGGTGTCATTTCTAGAATAGTTCCAGTTGAGGATATGCCATATATGGAAGATGGAACACCTGTTGACATAGTATTGAATCCATTGGGCGTTCCATCCAGGATGAATGTGGGACAAATTCTTGAAACTCACTTAGGCTGGGCTTCTAAAGGCCTTGGAAACAAGGTTAAGGTGATGCTAAAAGAGAAAGAAGGTGCTGCGCGCGTGAAAGCATTAAGGACTTTCTTGGATAAGGTTTATAACACAAATAAATTATCTGAAAAAGTTCCGCTGAGTAAATTGAAAGATGAGGAGATCATAGAATTATCCGAGAACCTCAAAGATGGAGTACCTATGGGAACCCCAGTTTTTGATGGAGCCGGTGAAAATGAAATAAAAGAATTGCTAAAATTGGCTGATTTACCTGAATCTGGACAAATAAAGCTGATTGACGGAAGAACGGGTGAGTTTTTTGATCGTCCAGTTACAGTTGGTTACATGTATATCCTTAAATTGAATCATCTTGTTGATGATAAAATGCATGCAAGATCAACTGGGCCATACAGCTTGGTTACACAGCAGCCACTTGGTGGAAAAGCTCAGTTTGGTGGCCAAAGATTTGGAGAAATGGAGGTATGGGCTCTAGAAGCATATGGTGCTTCTCACACACTTAGAGAATTGCTGACTGTTAAATCAGATGATGTCCAAGGTAGAACACGTATGTATAAGCAAATTGTGGATGGGACCAATGAAGTTGATACAGGAATTCCTGAATCCTTTAATGTTCTCATGAAAGAAATAAGATCTCTGGGTTTGAATATGGATTTAGTTCAAGATCCTAAAAAACGAATCGATGACAAATAAGCTGGAAACTGAATATGAAAAACTTACTTAATATTTTTAATCAGAAACCTTTTGTTGAAGAATTTGATCACATTAAAATTGGTCTTTCTTCTCCTGAGATGATTCGATCATGGTCTTATGGTGAGGTAAAAAAACCAGAGACTATTAACTATAGAACTTTCAGACCAGAAAGAGATGGCCTTTTTTGTGCAAAAATTTTTGGCCCGGTTAAAGATTATGAGTGCCTATGCGGGAAATATAAGCGACTTAAGCACAGAGGGGTAGTCTGTGAAAAATGTGGAGTAGAAGTAACCCAGAGCAAGGTTAGAAGAGAAAGAATGGGACACTTAGAGCTTGCAAGCCCAGTAGCTCATATATGGTTTTTAAAGTCACTACCCTCAAGGATTGGATTATTGCTGGATATGACACTTAGAGAGATCGAGAGAGTTCTCTATTTTGAGGCCTATCTTGTTACCGATCCTGGCATGACAGACCTAACAAAAGGACAGATGTTATCTGAGGAACAGTACATTGAAGCATTAGAGATGTATGGCGATGATTTTTCTGCAGCTATGGGCGCTGAATCAATTCACGATATTCTTAAGGATTTAGACCTTCAAGACAACCTCAGCAAAATTCAAGAGGATATGGAAGCCACTGCATCACAGATCAAAATCAAGAGATATCAAAAGAGGCTAAAGCTAATTGAGTCACTTATTTCTTCAGGAAACAGACCAGAATGGATGATCTTAAAGGTTCTACCAATTTTACCACCTGATCTAAGACCCCTGGTCCCACTTGATGGAGGAAGATTTGCTACCTCAGATTTAAATGATCTATATAGAAGGGTTATTAACAGAAATAATAGACTTCAAAGATTATTGGATCTCAATGCTCCAGATATAATTGTTAGGAATGAGAAACGAATGCTACAAAAATCTGTTGATGCGCTATTAGATAACGGACGGATGGGAAGAGCAGTTACGGGGTCAAACAAAAGACCACTTAAATCGCTAGCAGATATGATCAAAGGGAAGCAAGGTAGGTTTAGACAGAATCTCTTAGGAAAAAGGGTCGATTACTCTGGTAGGTCCGTCATTGTCGTTGGGCCAACATTGAAACTCCATCAGTGTGGCATACCAAAGAAAATGGCATTAGAGCTCTTTAAACCATTTGTCTTTAGTAAATTGATATATCAAGGTGAGGCATCTACAATCAAATCAGCAAAAAGACTTGTAGAGCTTGAAGGGCCAGAGATTTGGGATATTTTAGATGGTGTTATACGACAACATCCTATTCTACTTAATCGTGCACCCACCCTTCATAGATTAGGCATTCAGGCTTTTGAGCCTGTATTGGTTGAAGGAAAAGCTATTCAGTTACATCCGCTTGTTTGCAAAGCCTTTAATGCTGATTTTGACGGTGATCAGATGGCTGTTCATGTTCCGCTCTCTATAGAGGCACAGCTTGAAAGCAGGGCATTGATGATGTCATCCAATAATATACTTTCACCAGCAAATGGCGAGCCAATTATTGTCCCATCACAGGATGTGGTCTTAGGTCTTTACTATATGACTAGAGAAAAGATCAAAGACTTAGGCGAGGGCGGTATTTACGCAGATACTGAAGAGGTTGATAGGGCATTTAATAATAGCTGCTTAGGTCTACATGCAAAAATTAAACTAAAAGTTTTAACTAATAATGAAGATAATCCTACAGAAATAATAGAAACAACAGCTGGCAGAGCTTTATTCTCGAGGATTGTTCCTAAAGAGATACCATTCTCTTCGATAAATAAAACCATGGATAGCAAGGAAGTTTCATCATTAATCAATCGTTGCTACCGTGAAGTTGGATTAAAAGCCACAGTTATTTTTGCGGACAAGTTAATGTATCTCGGCTTTGAATATGCAACTAAATCAGGCGTCTCAATTGCTCTTGATGACATGATGGTTCCTGAAAATAAGGAAGAAATATTATCCGATGCTGAAATACAGGTTAAGAGTATCCAGAGCCAGTTTACATCTGGTCTTCTTACTCAAGGTGAAAGATATAACAAAGTTGTTGATATTTGGTCGAGAACAAATGATCAGGTCGCCAACGCGATGATGGATAAACTTGGTAAAGAAAAAGTCACTGACAGTGAAGGTAAAAAACAAGATCAAGAATCATTTAATTCAATTTTTATGATGGCTGACTCAGGAGCAAGAGGCTCAGCAGCACAGATCAGGCAGTTGGCAGGAATGAGAGGACTCATGGCAAAACCTGATGGTTCAATAATTGAAACACCTATTACTGCTAATTTCAGAGAAGGATTGAATATCCTACAGTATTTTATTTCAACTCATGGTGCTCGAAAGGGATTAGCTGATACGGCTCTTAAAACAGCTAACTCAGGTTACCTAACAAGACGTCTTGTGGATGTCGCCCAAGACTTGGTTGTATCAGAAGAAGATTGTGGAACAAAAAAAGGTATGACAATTTCAGCTGTAATTGAAGGCGGTGAAGTTGTTCAAAATCTTAGTAGCAGAGTTCTTGGTAGGGTTTTGGTAGAGCCTGTAAAAGATTTAGAGAATAAAAAGAATGTTCTGAAGGCAGGTACTTTGATTGACGAATCAAATGTTGGTCTTCTAGAGGAGCATGGAACAGATTCTGTTGTGGTCCGATCCCCAGTTACCTGCGACACAAAATATGGAATATGCATCATGTGTTATGGCAGAGACTTAGCAAGAGGAACCATTGTCAATACTGGAGAAGCAGTTGGCATTATCGCTGCACAATCAATTGGTGAGCCAGGTACTCAGCTTACCATGAGAACATTCCATATTGGTGGCGCTGCATCCAGTGCTGCAGCTCAAAATTCAGTAGAAGTTAATAACGATGGTATTGCTACCCTATTTAACTTAAAAACAATTAAGAATGCTGATAAGAACCTAGTCGCAACAAGTCGATCAGGTGAGATTATTATCTCCGACAAGTTTGGAAAAGAGAAAGAAAGATATAAGATCCCATATGGTGCGACTATTAAAATCAAAGATGGTCAAAAAGTCAGTTCTGGTGATGTAATTTCCACTTGGGATCCTCATACTCACCCAATCATTACAGAAGCATCAGGAACAATAAAATTTGAGGATTTCATTGAAGGCGTAACTGTTACAGAACAAGTCGATGAAATGACTGGCCTGAGTAATATTATCATCATGGACTCTAAGAAAACTGGATCTACTACAACTGTTAAGCCTAGGGCTTCTCTTGTAAATGGAAGAGGTCAACCGATCTTATTTTCAGGTACAGAGACACCTATCGGTTACACTTTCCCTCCGGGAGCTATAGTAAATATCCAAGATGGATCCAAAATCAGTGCAGGTGATGTCATTGCAAGAATCCCACTTGAATCCTCTAAGACTAGTGATATTACTGGTGGGTTGCCTCGTGTTGCTGACTTGTTTGAAGCTAGAAAACCGAAAGATGCTGCTATCTTGGCCAAACATTCTGGTATTACAAGTTTTGGTAAAGAAACAAAAGGAAAGGTGAGACTTCAGATCACTGATGTAGATGGTGAAGTATATGAGGAGCTTATTCTCAAAACAAGAACACTGAATATCTTTGAAGGAGAAACAATCCAAAAAGGAGAGATAGTTTCAGATGGGGAGTTAAGTCTTCATGATATCTTAGAAGTTCAGGGTGTAGAAAAATTAGCAGAATATCTTGTTAAAGAAGTCCAAGATGTATACAGACTGCAAGGCGTTCCAATTAACGATAAGCATATTGAAATCATCGTCAAACAAATGATGAGGACTGTTGAGATCATTGAGCCGGGGGATACTAATCTTTTACCAAAAGAGCAGGCCAATAGAATTGATGTTCTAGAAACTAATGAAAAAATGATCAAAGAGGATTTGCAACCTGCAACTTTCAGGCCTTTGGTAATGGGTATAACTAAAGCGTCATTGGCTACGAGTTCATTTATTTCTGCTGCCTCTTTCCAGGAAACAACAAGAGTATTAACTGAGGCTGCAGTGAAAGGTTCTATTGATAAACTAAGGGGTCTAAAAGAGAATGTTGTGGTTGGAAGACTGGTTCCAGCAGGCACAGGATACAAGACAGAGTTAGATGCCACTGCTGCTGCCGAAGAAGAATTTGCACAAGCTTTGAAAGATTTAGATAACAGTACTGAAGGCTCTGATCTAGAAGTTGCAGAATCATCTTAGATTTAACTTGAACCTAAATGAATAGAAGAATAGAATCCACCCACAATTTTTATAAATAAACGCGTTATGACAACTATCAATCAATTAGTTAGAAAGTCTAGAAAACGGAAGGTTGTAAAAAACAATGTTCCTGCCTTGGAAGGCAAGCCTCAAAAGAGAGGGGTATGCACACGTGTCTATACTACAACACCAAAAAAACCAAATTCTGCTCTTAGAAAAGTAGCAAGAGTTAGGCTCACGAATGGATATGAAGTCACAAGTTATATAGGCGGTGAAGGACATAACCTTCAGGAACACTCTGTGGTAATGATTAGAGGTGGACGTGTTAAGGATCTTCC
>PAJD01000004.1 GCA_002705605.1 Fidelibacterota bacterium
AGCGATCAGTTATGAATACTAGAGTTTTAGAGAGGGAAATGAAAGAAAGCATGGCTAAATTTTCATCAATTTTTTGTTTTGCAATAATCATCTTATTGAATTCTTCTTCATTAATGGCAAAAGGGGATCCAGATGCCGGCAAAGAAAAATCCTTAGTATGTTCTGCGTGCCATGGACAGGATGGAAACAGTATTAATCCTGATTGGCCAAGCCTTGCTGGTCAGCATGAGAAATATCTCATTCAATCAATCACCTCATACAAGAATCAGACTAGAAAAAATGCAATCATGTACCCGCTTGCTATGAGTCTAAGTGATCAAGATATTGAAGATCTGGCAGCGTTTTACCATACTCAAAAGGCTATTTCACTGACATATAATGAAGATTTAGCCAAAGAAGGCGAAAGCATCTATAGAGGGGGTACTAAAAATGGTGTTGCTGCATGTATTGCATGTCATGGTCCCAATGGTAAGGGCAATCCTGGGGCAGGTTACCCAGTGCTCGCAGGTCAGCATGCATCATACACCGTTATTGCTCTCAAAGAATATGCAAACGGCAATCGTGAGGCTGGAATCAATAACATGATGCAATCGATAGCACCGAGGATGACAGACAAGGAAATGACTGCTGTCGCAGAATATATCCAAGCATTGGGAAGATAAATCAGTGATCAAATATTTCAAAAAAGCAAAGAGATATCTCTTTCTGACTTTATCTTTCTTTTTTACGATTGGCTATGCAGATGATCATTTAGTCTATGAGGAAGGGAGACATTACAACACACTCGGGCTTGCTGAAAGAATAGTCGCTGAAGACAATAAGGTAGAGGTTTTAGAGGTGTTCGCATACTCTTGCAATCACTGTTTCAATTTTGAGCCGTATCTTGACCAGTTTGATGATTCAAAAGCAGATTATATTGATGTTGTGAAAATGCCCGTCATTTTCAATGACGCATACAAAATGCATGCGAGAATTTATTACACAGCAGAATCATTGGGTAACTTAGATGTAATGCATACTGAGGTTTACAGAGCAATTCATCTCGATCGAAAAATGCTAATGGAAGAAGACGAGATTTTTGCACTATTTGAAAAGCATGGAGTTACAGAAGAAGAGTTTCAAAGTCGTTTTCGATCATTCACGGTTGAGAGCAAGATTAATCGTGCACAGCGTCTGACTAGAAAATATAAGATACGGTCTACTCCAAGTATGATTATCAATGGGAAATATATGGCAAATGGGCCTGCCACAAGAACATTTGAGGACATGATCGCTGTTTCTAAAGAATTAGCAGAAAGAGAATTCTTATCAAATTAACACTATACTCTAACCAATAAATACTTAGGAAGAATAATGAAAGTTGTAATGGTTGGAACTGGTTACGTAGGTTTAGTATCAGGCGCATGTTTTTCTGAATTTGGAGCTAAAGTAACTTGTGTCGATAAGGATATTGATAAAATAGAGTCATTAAATCAGGGCCATATTCCAATTTATGAGCCAGGTTTAGATGAAATTGTAAAAAGGAATCTTGCATCAGGAAGGCTGGTATTTACTTCAGACTTATCGAATGCGGCACAAGAGGCAGATTTAATTTTTATTGCTGTTGGGACTCCCTCTAGAAGAGGGGATGGTCACGCTGACTTGAAGTATGTATATTCTGCTGCAGAGGAAATAGCAAATAATATCAATGGATATACTGTAATTGTTAATAAATCTACTGTCCCAGTTGGAACTGCTAAAAAAGTTAAAGATATTATAAAAAATGTAAATCCAGATTTAGATTTTGATATAGCTTCTAACCCAGAGTTTTTAAGGGAGGGGTCTGCAATAGAAGACTTTATGAGACCAGATAGGGTCATTATTGGTTTAGAATCAAAAAAAGCTGAGGAATTACTTAAATCACTATATAGGCCACTAAATTTGATAGAAACTCCAATATTATTTACTGATTTGGAAAGCGCAGAGTTAATTAAGTATGCTTCAAATGCTTTTTTAGCAACGAAAATAAGCTTCATTAATGAATTATCCATGCTTTCTGAAAAAGCTGGATCTGATATACATGCTGTTGCCAAAGGGATGGGCCTTGATAGAAGAATAGGGAGCCAATTTTTGAATGTTGGACCCGGATATGGTGGATCATGTTTTCCAAAGGATACTCTTGCACTAATACAAACTTTTGAGGATTTCGATCTTGATAATAGGATTGTCAAATCTGTGGTAGATACGAATAATTTTCAAAAGGAAAGAATGATAGAGAAGATAGTTAGAAGTCTGGAAGGAGGTATTGCTGGAAAAGTAATAGCAGTTCTTGGTTTGACTTTTAAGCCAGAGACAGATGATATGAGGGACTCACCTAGCCTAACTATTTTGCCAGCTCTAATCGAGAAGGAAGCTAAGATTAGAGCACATGATCCTGAAGGTGTTGATCAAGCTAAAAAATTATTGCCAGACGCAATAGAGTATGTTTCAGATATTTATGAAACAGCCAAAAATGCTGATGCAATTATACTAATGACTGAATGGAATCAATACAGAGGGCTTGATCTTGAGTTACTAAAAAGAAAACTCAAAGGAAGAGTATTTATAGATTTAAGGAATGTTTATGAGCCTGATGAGATGAATGAGTCAGGTTTTCAGTATTACTGTATAGGTAGAGGTCAAAATATTTAGCCCGCCCCTTTGAGCCACTCAGTTTCGCCATCTTGATAATGCTCTTTTTTCCAAATTGGCACTCTGCATTTGACTTCATCGATAATATATCTGCAGCCTTTAAAGGCTTCATCTCTGTGACCACTTGTAGCAACAACGATCACAGCGGTTTCGCCAATCTCTAAAGTACCAACTCTATGGATGCAAAAGGCATCAATAAGGCCAAACTTCTCACTGGCTTCGTCCAAGATTTTATTACCTTCCTTGATTGCCAAAGATTTATAACACTCATACTCAAGTTTTATAACATCATGTCCACCATTGATGTCTCTGACTGTTCCTTCAAATACAGATCGAGCACCAATACTAGAACTCTTACCTATTATTTGAGAATTGATCAGATTGGAAGTGATTTTGAATTCTTTCATCCTCCAGTCACAGGCGGTATGAAAACCAACCTGTCTCCATTATTTAGTTTGATATCCCATTGTGAGAATTCATCATTAACTGCAATTTTAAAATTTGTTCCAATATCAATATTGTGTTTTTTCTTTATTGATGCCAAGACATCTGACGGATTATTTCCTTCTTCCATTGAGTAAATCTCCCGATCCAATCCTATAAGATCTCTTAGTTTTGCAAAGTAAATAACTTGGATTTGTAATATGTTTTCCATAAATTTTAGCTTATATATTTATGATTAAGCGTATGCCAACATATATTACCAATACAGATGTCAATCTTCGAACAATTGCACCTGAAAAAATCCTTACACCAAAGTAATTTCCAATTTGCCCACCTAGAATTACAGCAATGATCAGTAATGAGTATTCATTAAAAGCAAAGTCAATCATGGCGCCTTTATTTTTATAAAGCTGACCCAAGATTCCAGCAAGAGAATTAATAAGTATGAATACACTTGAGAAAGCTGATATTCCTTTTGAAGGAAGGATATTTTGGAGATGCAATATTGGCGCAAAGAAGATACCACCTCCAATCCCAATTATTCCTGCCAGGAAACCAAGCAAAAGACTTATGGCCATATTTAAGTAATTTTGATGTTTACGCTTTTTCTGATTAGGGCCATATTTATTTGGCTTGAGCAACATAAAGATACCTGAGGATATGAGTGCAAGACCGAGCAACACCATAAAGATAATTTCACTGATATGAATTGATCCACCAAAGAAAGATGCTGGCACTGAAATACCAATCAGTGGAATCGAAAATCGCCAAGGAATTAAGTCATTCTTTTGATACCTTAGACAATTGCCTAAGGCAACAGCTACATTGCAAGAAAGCGCAATGATGGGAATAAGCCTAAAATCATACTCTGCGATTATCAGTAATGCGTTGTATGTAGAGCCCCCTCCAAAACCAACAGATGCATAGAGCAGTGCAGCTATAAAGAATAATAAAACAGTTATTGTTGGCCCCCATCAATCCTTTGAGCGGTCATTCTTGAAATACAGCAAAGTGTTTTATCTGAAAATTCATTCTGAGATTTGTATATTTTTATTTCCCAGACTTGGGTTCTTTTTCCTAAAAAAACTGGTTTGGCAATTCCTGTTACATGCCCCGATGTTGCTGGTCTTACATGATTAGCATTGATCTCTTGCCCAACAACTCTATATTTTTCTGGATCCACACAAAGATATGCGCCAGTGCTCGCAAGCGTTTCTGCCAGCGCCATCGAAGCTCCACCATGAAGCAAACCAGCCGGCTGTTTTGTTTTGGAGTTTACGGGCATGGTTCCTTTAATGAAATCATCCCCAATTTCTGTAATTTTTATTTCCAGCGTTTCGACGAGCGTGTTTTCGTGCGCCCTATCAATAATTGATTGCCGATCGAGTCCTGTTTTATACCAAATTTTTTTCACTGATTTTTCTAAAAGAATTAATTTAATCCAACATTATTGCTTTATTTTTATTAAGGTGCAAAATGCATTTGGTATGCATGCTTTATCAATAAAAAATCTCTCAAAAAAATATAAGAGCGGTGTTGAAGCATTAAAATCTGTGAGTTTCGATGTCCAGCAAGGAGATTTTTTCGCTTTACTTGGTCCGAATGGAGCAGGCAAGACAACAGCTATTGGTATCATCACGTCTCTTGTGAATAAGTCTTCAGGATCAATAGAGGTCTTTGGCCATGATATGGATAAAGAATTGGCAGAAGCAAAATCTTGCATTGGTGTTGTGCCACAAGAGGTGAATCTGAATCTTTTTGATTTCAATTTCAATATTTTGGTAAATCAAGCTGGTTTTTATGGTATTCCAAGAAGCGAAGGCAAAAAAAGAGCTGAACAGTATCTTAAAAAGATGCAGCTATGGGAAAAAAGAAAGACTGATGCAAGAAGTTTATCGGGCGGAATGAAAAGAAGGCTAATGGTTGCTAGAGCTCTTGTCAATCGTCCAAAGCTTCTCCTTTTAGATGAGCCAACTGCTGGTGTTGATATTGAAACCAGGAGAATGATGTGGGATTTTCTTAGAGATTTGAATAACAAAGGAACGACAATTATCCTGACCACCCACTATTTGGAAGAAGCAGAACAATTGTGTAATAAGGTTGCCATTATTGATGAGGGTAAAATCATAGAAAATGATTCTATGCAGAATGTTTTGAAGAAGCTTAAAACAGAAGTTTTTATCCTTAATACAGAGAAGCCGCTTGATGAAGCACCAAATATTAAAGGTTACTTAGCCAGCTTAAGGTCTCCTCAAGAAATAGAAATCACCGTATCTCAAGAGCAAGGGGTGAATGATGCTTTTAGTTCTTTGCAAGAGAGTGGAGTCAAAGTGCTCAGTATGAGAAATAAAAACAGTAGGTTGGAGGAGCTCTTTCTTGATCTTACTAAAGGGCAGTTGGGAGATGACTCATGAGAACTCAGTTTATAGGAATGATCTCGCTTGTAAGAAAGGAAACCAGTCGAGTATTAAGAATTTGGGTTCAAACATTAATCCCGCCAGGAATAACCATGTCCCTATATTTCATAATATTTGGAACACTTATAGGAAAAAGAATAGGCGAAATGGAGGGCTATCCTTATATGGAGTATATAGCTCCAGGCCTTGTCATGATGTCTGTGATTACGAATTCATATGGGAATGTGGTGGGGAGTTTCTTTAATGCCAAAATACAAGGCCATATTGAAGAACTTCTAGTCTCACCTCTTAGTGAAGTATTCATTGTTATTGGTTATCTCGCAGGCGGAATAATTAGAGGACTAGCTGTTGGAACAGTGGTGACTTTTATTGCTCTATTTTTTACCCAAATAAATATTAAATACCCCTTAATGACATTTTTCGTGGTGATTATGACAGCAGGAGTTTTTTCCTTAGCCGGTTTAATCAATGCGATTTTTGCAAAAAAGTTTGATGATATTGCTGTTATTCCTTCTTTTGTTTTAGCACCTCTGACATATTTAGGAGGAGTATTTTATACAGTGAGCTTGCTTCCAGAATTTTGGCAGACTATCTCTAGACTTAATCCAATTCTTTATATGATCAACTCTATGAGATATAGCGTGATTGGTATTTCTGATGTATCGATTCAGAACGCCTTAATGATGATTGTTTTTTTCTTTATTATTTTATTTTTGATAGCTGTAATCTTGCTAAGAAAAGGCATAGGAATTAGACAGTAATCCCTATAATTTCCTATGAATGATTATTTCAGCCATCTCTCTCAAAGGGTTCGAGCTTAAACCAAAGATATCAATTGCTTCACATGCTAATTGATAAAGGCTCTCAACTCGCTTCTTAGATGCATCTAGACCAAAGAGTATTGGGTAGGCAGCTTTGTTTTTTGATTTATCAGAGTCAATGGACTTCCCAATTATCTGGATGTCTCCCTCAGCTTCAATCAAGTCATCTTGGATTTGAAAAGCTACCCCAATGGATTCTGAAAAACTCTTCAATGCCAAAAACTCTTTTTCGCAAATATCTCTGAAATATGCTGGAGTTAATATTGATGCTTGCAACAATTTTCCCGTTTTAAGCATATAGATGTTTTCAACGCTAGTGGTATCCAATTTCTTATTCTCTGAATCTAGGTCCAAAGATTGACCTCCTGCCATACCAGCAGACCCAATTGATTGTGCAATCATTGACACAATTTTAAGCTGAGAACTTTTTGACTCTGGAAGTTTTGCTTTTGCCATAGACTCAAATGCTAATGACTGGAGTGAATCTGCTGCCAAAGTTGCTGTTGCTTCACCAAATTTAATATGAGTTGTTGGTTGACCTCTTCTCAGTGAATCGTCGTCCATGCAAGGCAAATCATCATGAATGAGGGAAAATGAGTGAAGCAATTCTATTGCAGTTGCAAACGGCATGACATTTTGAATATCTATATTAATTGTTTTAGCTGTTGCTAGCATCATTAAAGGTCTTATCCTCTTTCCGCCATTCATCACAGAGTAAGCCATAGCTTCACTGAGTTCTTTGGGCGACTTATCTGAGTTAGGCAGAGTATTTTGTAAGCAGCCATCTATTAACTCCCTAAATTCTGGAATTTGTTTTTTAAACGAGGTCATCAATTAATCTGAATTTTCTAAAATATGGAGTGGTAAAGTATACTACTTTGAAGCTTAAATCTTCTGCATAAGAGAATTAATTGAAAGAAACAACAGCCATTGCACATCCTAATTTTGCCTTAGTTAAGTACTGGGGGAAAAAAGAGGGTAATCAAAACAGACCCGCAATGAGCTCTATTTCAATTACTGTTGATTCGATGAAGTCTAAAACTACAATTCATAAGAATGCATCAAATAATATGCATCGATTATTTATTGACGGAAAAGAGGAGTCAGATTTATCTAGAGTCATACCTCCAATAGAATACTTATCAAGTATTTCCAAGTCGGATGATTATTTGATAATTCGATCAGAAAATAATTTCCCAACCTCATCTGGCCTTGCATCATCAGCTTCTGGTATCGCTTCTTTAGTTACAGCATATGAAGCTCATTATGAAATTGACCTTAAGATGTGCGAAAAAGTTCAGGCTTCAATGCTAGGCTCTGGCTCTTCTCCTCGCTCACTAATGGGAGGTTTTGTATTGATGAATCATAATGATAAATATAAGTGCACTCAAATCTTACAAAAATCAGATTGGCCTCTTGAGATCCTAATTTGTATAGCTTCATCTGAGAGAAAAAAAATCAGTTCAAGAGATGGCATGGAAATTTCTAAGAGAACATCTCCAGTCTATAGAGATTGGTTAAATATAAATCATAAGCATGTAAGTGGGGCACTGAAGTCAATTAAAGAGAGAAACATTGTCAACTTACAAAAGATAACAGAGGAAAATTGCAAATTAATGCATAAAGTAATGGAAACCTCAAAGCCTTCAATTAAATATATGACTAATGTTACTGAGCAGTGCATTACAGAGATAGAGAATTTGAGAGCCTCTGGACATAGACTTTTTTATACAATTGATGCTGGTCCACAGATAAAAATTATCTGTAGCCCTGAGTCCTCTCAAATTATCAAAAAAACGATTGAAGATAATACCGATATTCTAAAAATCATTCACACAAAAATAGGAGGGCCACCAAGGGTAATCAATGAAGATTAAAGCCACAGCATCTGGAAAAGTTTTTCTCACAGGTGAATATATGGCATTAGAAGGAGGAAAAGCTATTATTCTATCTACTCCGCAAAAAGCCAGGATCAATTTAATTGAGAATGATTTTCGGCAGAATATATTTACTTCATCCATCGATAGGAAATCTTATAATTTTATAGTCAATGATCCCTCAAAGATCAATTGGCTCAAAGGGAATCCAATAGAGACAGGAAGCATCCTCGAGGAAGCTATCAGGAAATTTAATAGAAAGTTTAATAATCAGTCCATAAGTATAGATACAGATGAGTTTTTTATTAATGATAAAAAGATTGGTATTGGTTCAAGCGCGGCAGTTTCAGTGGCTCTTATAAAGGCTTTCAATGACTTATTTCAGACTGAACTTTCATCAAGGCAAATAATTGACTATGCAATTGATATTCACAGAAAAGCTCAGAGATCCGAAGGTAGCGGATTTGATGTTGTATCATCCTATATTGAATCAAAAGCAGTAGTTTGCAGATTATTAGAAGGAAAAAATTATGAATATAGCCCAATTGAATTTCCTGAAGAGATAATAGTTTTAGCAGTCCTGAGTGATGTCTCCATCAAAACCTCGATTATGATCAAAAGGTATCAAGATGCAAAAAAGAAGAATCCCAAGTATTTTTTGAAACAAGCAGAAGCAATGAAAGCCGAATTGGATCATCTTCATTCCAGCCTTTTGAAGAAGGACTCGCAATTAATCATTGAGCATTTGAGGACATACAATAATTTATTATTGGATTTGGATAGCAAGTTTGAAGTTGGAATTTTCAATCATCATCATGAAATGCAAGAGCTAGCCAATAGTAAGAACATTTTTTATAAACCGTCTGGGGCAGGCGGAGGTGATTTAGGCCTTATGATTAGTCATGACAGAGCAGGAATCAATGGAATCTGTGAAATACTGAAATCAAAGGACATCAATTTTTTTGAGATCTAAGATAGGGTTATCTCAATTGATCCACTTCCTCTTGTGAAAAATCATCTACGTTAATAATGTCATCAGCCAAATCATTGTATTGCTTGAGTTCTTCAATTTTTTGTTCATCGATAATGCCCTCTTTAGCAGCATTACTAAGAAGATCATCGAAGCTTGACCCATTAATCAACCCCTTTTTCTTGGCTTTCAATACAGATGCCCTATCTTTATAGGATGACTCATATAGTTCTAATAACTTATTCATCTGTGCAAAATGATTAGTTGGTTCATCGCTCTGATAAATTCCATGTATAAGCTTCTCTCTAGTTTTTGTATTTCTAGAGACTAATTTCCCAAGTTTAAGAGTTTCATTGATTCTTGGAGCTCTTAGATTTTTTCCTAATGGAAAGATAACAAGCCTAATAAATGCCGCAAGAGGCTTATTTGGAAAGTTATCGAGTGTTACACTCAATTTTTCTTGTGCTTCAAATAAAAGTGTCTTCTGTGTCCATACCAATAAAGCAAGATCAACATCTTTTTCTCCAGTATCTTCATAATGTTTGAGCGTTGTGCTCGCAAGATAGAGCGAGCTTAATACGTCTCCTAATCTTGCAGATATGGTTTCTTTTCTTTTTAATTCACCACCCATAATCAACATAGAAATATCAGTTAGAAAGGCAAATGCGGCACTAAGTCGATTAATTTGTTTGTAGTAAACGGCAGTTTCTCCATCAACTGGAGATGTAGTAAATCTATCTGTAATGCCTCTGACAAATGCTCTGACAGCACATGAGATAGAATGTCCTATGTGACCAAAGAGATGGTAATCAAATTGTTCTAATGATTCATTTTGATCCTCAAGATTTACTGCTTCAATTTCTTTTAGTACATATGGATGACATCTGAATGCACCTTGACCAAAAATTATTAAGCTTCTTGTCATAATGTTTGCACCCTCAACTGTAATACCGACTGGAGTACTTTCATATCCACCTGCTAAATAGTTTTTGGGCCCAAGCATAACTGCTTTACCGCCATGAATATCCATGGCATCCATTCCTATTTTTCTTGCAAGTTCTGTTGAATGATATTTAAGAATTGCAGAAATGACCGATGGTTTTTCTCCGGCTCCAATCGCCATCGCAGTCGTAGATACAGAAGAGGTTATCATATATGAATTTCCCGCCATCCTGCCAAGAGGCTCTAGTATTCCTTCAAATTCTGCAATTGGCATTCCAAATTGTTCTCGCGCTCTTGCATAAGGACCAGTGACAGCCAAGGCAGATTTTGCACCACTCATTGCACCTGCTGGCAAAGTAGTTGCCCTACCTGCAGCTAGACAATCTGTGAGCATCTTCCATCCCTGTCCAGCTTGCTCAACACCACCAATGATATAGTCGAGTGGTATAAATACGTCCTCACCAGTAATGGTGCCATTCATAAATGGGCTTCCAATTGGTATATGTCTTCTTCCCGTCTCGAGTCCTATCGTACCTTTAGGAAGCAAGGCACAAGTAATTCCATAGTTCTCAATTTCACCTATTAGTTGATCCGGATCATACATCTTAAAAGCAAGACCGATCAGTGTCGCTATCGGCGCCAAGGTGATGTATCTTTTGCTAAAATTCAGCTTAATTCCAATAATCTCTTTTCCTTCAAACTCACCCTTACAGACAATTCCTGTATCTGGCATAGATGTTGCATCTGAGCCTGCATAAGGACCAGTAAGCGCAAAACATGGTACATGCTCACCGGTTGCGAGCTTAGGAAGCAGTTCCTTCTTTTGATCATCAGTCCCATAGTGCATAAGGAGTTCTGCTGGACCCAAGGAGTTTGGCACACCTACCATTGAGGCCAATGTCCCACTTCGTGAACCAACTTTAGCCATTACATAGATTAGACCAAGCGGAGAAAAATCTAGACCGCCATACTCTTTTGGAATAATAAATGAGAAGAATCCTTTTTCTTTAACAAAGTCATAAACTTCCTGAGGAAGGTCATAATCTTTATGTGCCACCTTCCATTCATCAATCATCTCACAAAGCTCATTGACTGGACCATCAAGGAAGGCTTGCTCCTCAGCTGGAAGCTCCGCTTTTGGATTAGATCTTAGTAGCTCCCAATTTGGGTTTCCTGTGAATAGTTCTGCATCCCACCAAACATTACCGGCATCAATTGCTTCTTGTTCTGTTTGTGAGATTTTTGGAAGAAGAGATTTGTATACATCCAAGATTCTTTTCGTGATGTAGTTTCTTCTAAATTCTGGAATATTAAGCGAAACAATTAGACCATATACAATCCATAACATTGACATAAAGATGATGCTTGGATCACCGATCAGCATATAGATGACTAGTAAAGCTCCTGCTGCCAGCGTTACTTTTCTTAGTTCCATTCCTGTGTAAGTTACCCACAAGAATAATAAAATTGAGGCAATAAAAAATATCATTTAATTTTTTGAAAGTTACACATATATAAACGATTCGTGTTAAACACGGACCATGGATTCTACAGATTAAATTAGATCTTGTCTAAATTTACAGCAAATGCTCAATGGCTGCTTTTTCATCAAGCAGCTCTTTTTCGGTGATTTTCATGCTTTCCTTACTAAATGCATCAATTTCAAGATTTTGAACAATTGAGTAAGCACTATTCTGGCAGGTTACAGGGAAAGAATAGATAATACCTTCACTGATGCCATACGAGCCGTCGCTCGGGATAGCCATGCTAACCCAATCGTCTATTTTTGTGCCCAAGGTCCAATCTTTCATATGGTCAATCGCTGCTGATGCTGCTGATGCAGCACTTGATAATCCTCTGGCTTTAATAATTTCTGCTCCCCTATTTTGCACACGAGGTATAAATTTATTTTTCACCCATTCTTTATCTAATAAGCTTGATGTATTTTTTCCCTTGAGCTTCAAGTTACCTACATCGGGATATTGGGTTGTTGAATGATTACCCCATATTGTCATATTTGTAATTTCACTCGAATGACAATTGAGTTTTGATGCAAGCTGTGCAAGCGCTCGGTTGTGATCAAGTCTCATCATGGCTGTAAATGCATCTCGATCGATATCTGGAGCATTAGACATTGCAATGAGTGCATTGGTGTTTGCTGGATTGCCTACCACTAAGACCTTGATATCTCTTGATGCATTGTCATTGATTGCCTTGCCTTGAGCAGAGAAAATCTTTGCGTTTTCTTGAAGCAAATCGCTTCGCTCCATCCCTGGTCCTCTCGGCTTAGCCCCAACCAGAAAAGCATAATCACTATCTTTAAAGGCTTCATTGGGATCATCGGAAATACTAATCTTATCCAGCGTATCAAAAGCACAATCTTCTAATTCCATTGCAACACCCTTGAGAGCATTTAATGCGGGAGTGATTTCTAAGAGATTTAAATTTATTTTTTGATTTGCTCCTAACAGTTGGCCAGAAGCAATCCTAAATGCGAGCTGATAACCAATCTGACCAGCTGCACCAGTGATGGTTACAGTTTTTGACATGTTTTGATCCTTATTTCTTAATTAGACTTAAAGGCTCTGACAGCTTCGCCCCATTCTTCCGCAAGACTTTGCTCATCTTCAACAGAAGCATTGTATTTTTGAGCATTCATTCTCTCAATTTCCTCATAAGACTCCAGCTCAGGCGAAATTTTTGCTAATTCATCATCCAAACAAGTTCTGTAAACAGCGAGATTAGCTTGGAATTGCTTCACTTTACCCATAGTTTCTACCATTTCTGCTTCAGAAGCCTTTTTTCCAGACGGGACATCAAACTTTTTCTTTGGGTAATTGCATTCAGCAAAGCTCATTGAGCTAAAAGCCATTAATGTGATGATTATGAGTAATTTATTCTTAAACATGTTTATTGATCCGTTGTAGATATTAAAATAGAGTTATGGATTATATCTAATAAAAATAATTATTTTAATCCAAAAATGGAGAATAAAGTCAGTAAAATTAATAAAAGCATTGAAAAATGGGAGATTGAAATAAAGAGTCGAAGCCTATTAGAGGCTATTGATGAATCGAGCATAGATTTCGATAATACAAGTCAAGGTATTGAGGTTTTAGCATTTGCAGCAGCAATCAGAGCATTAGGTTTATCAAATAGGGATCTGCAACCTCGAAAGTTATCTAATTATATTCGATCTGGCTATCTTCAAATCCAAATAATTTGTTCAATTATTTTGTTTCAATTTAAGGGGGATGCAGGTGTAAGCAGAGACGACCTCTACGATTCTGTTTGCGATGTGTTTCCAGCAACGACATTTGCAAATTTTAGGAAAATTCTATCAACGGGGGTTGAGAGTGAGATCTTTATCCGAGAAAAAGATCCTGATGACTCAAGAAGGACTCAATATAGAATCTCTGAAGAGATGATAGGACCCTTAACAGATTATTTTACAAAAACCCTTGAAGGCTTTGATCAGTTATTTAGGAATGTATTTCAAGACGTATTAGATGAAGATGAAATAAACATCTTAGAGGCATATCTAACAGGAAGAAAAAAGAAGGATACGCAAAATCTGAGCTGAAAGTTCACCAGAAGATATTTCCAGCTAAATAGTTAACTCGAAAAAAGTTGAGATAAATTATCCAAATATGCCTATAATTCGCAAACTATATGTCATATAATCTTTTTCGCTTTAAACATGTAACTTAATGTAAAAAGTGAAAATTGTTGTTTACAAACAATGTGAATTATTTGAAAATCACTAACTAAGTTTTAAAAACTAAGGTTAGTACCTTAAAATAAATTAAAAATTATGGGGATCATCACAGATGAAACTATTTAAAAAACTAGCAACTTACTTTTCAATGGCAACATTTGTTCTCACTGGAACAAGCTTCAAATCTATCGCCTCAGAGGGCGAAGAAGATGCTGAGTCTTTCGATGATCCAAATTCTTCAGAAGAAGAAAATTCTGAAGATGCTGCCCCAGCAAATGCTCAACAATCAGGAACAGGAGCGGGAGTATGGGTTGCTATTACTGGTGCTGTCCTTGCTTTATTTAGTGGGGGATCATCTGAGGATGCAATTATTGTTCCTCCAACACCACCAACTCCAGCGCCAACGCCTACACCTACACCTACACCTACGCCTTCTTATCCTGAACCCGACGGGGGATACGCTGCCTATAGCAGTATTAGTTCAGTTTCCTTTTCGACAACTTCTGCGTCCGTCAATACAAGTATCATTATGACTTGTAGTTGGTCCGGAGCATCTAGTGCGATATATGTCTTAATGGAAAATGCTACAACCGGAAGACAATACAACTACAATGAAAATGCTTTCCCAGTCTCAAACTGCTACGATA
>PAJD01000001.1 GCA_002705605.1 Fidelibacterota bacterium
CCCATTGTGCAATATTCCCCACTGCTGCCTCCCGTAGGAGTCTGGGCCGTGTCTCAGTCCCAGTGTGGCTGATCATCCTCTCAGACCAGCTACAGATCGTAGCCTTGGTAAGCCGTTACCTTACCAACAAGCTAATCTGACTTGGGCTCATCCATTAGCGAGAGCTTACATGTAGAGGCCCCCTTTCCTCCGAAGAGATTATGCGGTATTAGCCCGAGTTTCCCCGAGTTGTTCCCCACTATTGGGCAGATTCCCAAGCATTACTCACCCGTTCGCCACTCGACGCCTGGAAGCAAGCTTCCATCGTTTCCGTTCGACTTGCATGTGTTAAGCATGCCGCCAGCGTTCAATCTGAGCCAGGATCAAACTCTTCATATTATTTAAATTTGATTCGTGCTCACAAAATTACAAAAAAATATTTGATGGTTTTGCTCGCACCTTTGACTATAGAGTCGATACGAGCACCCACACAAATTACCTAATTATTCTTATTTTTAAAGATCGCATGCTTGGATACCCCCAAGCGGACCTGCCATTCTATTCTTAATAACAAGATTATCAATAGTTATTTTCAAATAATTTTAACTTTAATAAAGCGGCGTTTTCCCTGTGAAAGGATGAGTTCAGAATTGCTCTTAATTTCTATTGAATTTAAGCTTATTTTTTCTCCATCAATTCTTACAGATCCAGCTTTGATTGCTCGGTGTCCTTCTGAAATAGAATTAACTAGATTGGTATGCGCTAAAAGCCTTGGGAGATTAATATCACCACTGTCGTTTTGTATTTTTTCAATGGAAACTTGTACTGAATTGATCTCATCAGGGATTCCTCCTTTTTGAAATCTTTGCAAGAAAGATTCCTTTGCTTTTTTTGCAATTGATTGACTATGAAATCTTTCTACCATTTCTTCTGCCAATAAAAATTTTATATCCCTTGGATTAGCGCCATCACTGACAGTAAGCTTTAGTTTTTTTATATCCGATAAATCTTTTGAGCTCAATAGTTCAAAATACTTCCACATTAAATCATCTGAGACAGACATTAATTTGCCAAACATATCATCACCAGAATCATTCAGTGCAACATAATTATTTGCTGATTTTGACATCTTTTTAATCCCATCCAAGCCTTCCAACAAAGGTAGCATGATGATTGATTGGGGCTCTTGGCCATAAAGTTGCTGCAGATGCCTTCCAACTAAAAGATTAAATTTCTGATCTGTGCCTCCCATCTCGACATCACACTCTAGTGCTACAGAATCATAACCTTGTACTAATGGATAGATGAATTCATGGATCGATATAGGATTCTCAGAATTGAATCTTTTCTTGAAATCATCGCGCTCAAGCATTCTAGCCACAGTATATTTCGAAGCAATCTCTATAAGTTCAGCACTTGTGATTTTATTCATCCATGATGAATTGAATTCAATCCTAGTTTTATCTTTATCAAGAATCTTGAATATTTGATTTTTATAGCTGCGAGCATTTTCTTTGACCTGATCTTTAGTGAGTACTGGCCTAGTTTCATTTACGCCAGATGGGTCTCCAATCATTCCTGTGAAATCACCAATTAGAAAAATAATTTCATGGCCATATTCCTGAAACTGTCTCATCTTATTTATGATGACTGTATGGCCCAGATGAAGGTCTGGTGCGGTTGGATCAAAACCGACCTTAATTTTTAAAGGTTTATTTTTTTTAAACCTATCTAGAAAATCCTTCTCAATGAGAATTTCATCGACACCTCTTTTGATTTCTAGAATTTGTTCCTCGCTTGAAGCCATGAATAAATATTATATAGATGATTAAATGTGTGGCATAGAAAACATTATTATATCCAAAGTATGAAAGAGAATATTTATATAGGTGTAATGTCTGGAACAAGTGTAGATGCAATTGATATTGTAGCAGTTAATATTTTTGAAAATCACTATGAATTAATTGATGCATATAGTTTTAATTTTGAAGAAGAATTAAGAAATGAAATATTAAGAGAATCAAGAGATGTTCTTGAACTAAAACAGTCAGATTTGAGGTTATTAGACCAAAAAATTGCATATGTATATGGGTCAACTATTAATGAATTTTTATCTAAATCAACAATTAATAAAAATGATATTTCAGCTGTTGGTTTACATGGACAAACAATAATCCATCAACCAGAGGCAGATCAACCCTATAGTCTTCAACTTGGAGATAGTCAGATTGTCTCTGATATTACTGATTTAATTATTATTGATGACTTTAGATCAGCAGATATAAGGGCTGGGGGTCAGGGTGCACCTCTTGCTCCAATCTTTCATTCATTTCTATTTGGCCAAAAGAAAAGAGTTAGATCTGTTATAAATATCGGAGGTATTTCAAATATAAGCTTTTTTAGAGGCAGCAAGGCATTGAAAGGTTATGATTTAGGGCCAGGAAACATACTCATGGATTCTTGGTCTATATATAATGGAATTGGGAAATATGATAAGGATGGAGACTGGGGGAGATCAGGTGTCAAATGTGATGAGCTATTAAAGATCCTTGGGAAGCAGGATAAATTTTTACATAAAAAACCACCAAAAAGTACTGGCTCAGATCACTACAATCTTGAATTCATACTAAATGCAATAGCGAAATGTAATATAAGCCCAAAGCCTGAAGATGTGCAGAGTGCTCTCATAGAATATACCGCGAATTTATTCAGAGACCTCGATTGGAGGAATCTTTTAGAAACAGATGGTGAAATAAATACTCAAATTGCAATTTCAGGTGGAGGCGCTAAAAATAAGTTTCTCATGGAAAGAATAGAAGATTTAATGGAAATTCCAAGGGGCGGGCTCCAGACAACTGAAGCCTGGAATGTCAAGTCAGAATGGGTTGAGGCTATTGGATTTGCTTATCTAGCGTTTCTTAGGCTTAATGAAAAATCTGTTAACTTATCAAAAATTACAGGATCTAATGGAGAAATCCTTCTAGGAAAAGTTTCATTGCCGAGAGTTGTTTATGATTGAAACATTTATATTATTTCTTAGCGAAATCTATACTGGCCTAAAAATTGGAATTGCAATATATTTTTTGATTTACTTGCCCGGCGAGTTTCTTGTAAGAAAATTATGGACCCTGAAAGATAATCTAGAAATTTTTATCCTTAATATTAATGCGGGACTGATAATATTCTCATTTTTCTCATTCTTCTTCTATAAGTTTGAATTGGAACTAACTTCTGCTATTGCTATCTATCTATGTATATTGGTTTTTCCATTGTCGATCAAAAAACTTACGCTACTTACTCAAAATAAAATTAATCTCTCCAATATTAATTTCAATCAATTAAAAATCTTTTACAACTGCTTACTTATATTGATATGGTTAAAACTTCTTACCATTAACACTGTATCCCATAATCTATTTTTGGGTGATTTCTGGTATTTTATTGCTCAAGCGCAATTTTTTAATTATGAAAAAATTCAAAATTTGCTCCCATATGGCACAGGAGCTGTCAATTCTTTTTATCCATTTAATGCCATCATTCTTTTCCATGCATTTCTAATAAAAATAACATCAAGCATTGCATATCAAGTACATGACATAATTGGATCATTTTTTATCATCTACAATATTCTTATAATATCTGCAATCTCAAATAGAATTATAAAAAATAAATTTTCTAGCATAACTGCCTTATTATCTTATTTGTTATTGACGTTTTGGGCCTTATCCTCTGTCGCTGGAGGCCTGAATTTGTATGTTTTTTCCAGTCTCCCAAAAATCAGCTCAATATTAATAATAGTTCCACTTATAATTTTGGGAGTGTATTTATTCAGAAAAAATTCAATGGAAATTTTTACTTTTCTTACTCTCAATGCATTTATGTTTGCTTCTTGGCACTCTCAAAATATCATTTGGCTTTCCCTATTATTTTTTGGTATTTCTATCGGGTTATTGATCAATAAAAAGATTGATCAATTAAAGAGACTTCTTCCATCTTTTGTAGCCTCAATAATTATCTGCTTTCTATTCATTTTTCTGATTAATTATCCATTTTTGGAATTAACCACAAAAGATCTAGTTTTCGATGAAGTGGGAGAAAATCTGATTAAGAAATATCTAATACAACTGAATCAGAGTTTATTTGTAGTTAATCCAATCAGATATTTTGATACGAGATTCCTGCTATTTGATTTTATTTTTATTCTTACGATCGGCACATTAGTACTCATATTTACCAGAAAATTAAGGTTCATAGTAAATATAATTATTGGATGCTATCTATCAGTTTTACTAATTATTTTTAACCCTTGGGTTGTAGGATTTTTATCTAATCTTCTTCCTATCTTTATCTTTGAAAGATTTCTTTGGGCAGTGCCATTCTTCCTAGTGCCAATATCTTTCTGCTCCATTTACATTCAAAAAAGAGATTTTAAATTATTAAATAATTATCCCAAACTATTTCATTCATCATTATGTGGGTTAATACTTATTGCTTATATACCAGGTGAACCGGGAGAAATTCTCGATAAGAATTATAGAGAATTCTATCATTCTTTTTATTCTCAGGTTTCTAGTGGTTCTACTGTAATTAGTGATGCTAAAACTTCGAATACCCTTCCAGCAATAAAGCCTGTTGTAATATTTACAGCCTCGAAAGATACAGCAAAAAAGAGGCTAGAAAAATCACAAATTGATTATATTGATGCTTTATTTGATCCCATTACAGGCTTAAAGATTTTTGAAGAAGAAATAAACAAAATTAGTCCGGATTACGTTGTTATTGATAAACTACTTAATCCTCATTTGAGCGCAATCTCACTTTCAGATAATTATTCATTAATTTTTGATAATAGATCCCACCTGATTCTTATGAGAGTTGATAAATAGAGGAGTTCTAAATCATAATTATTCGGGAACCTTATAAAAAAAGAGTGTGAGTTTAATGCTTTTATTCATTTATTTAATATAATTTGGTGATTAACTCATATGAGAGGTGAAAATTGAGAACTATTGATTGCTTAATATGTGGTGAGTCTAGTCATACAGTTATAGATAATGAAGGAAGAAATGGTTTGAAGATAACTAATGTTAGTTGCAATGGTTGTGGTTTTGTATTTACAAATCCTCAGTTAGATGAAGATGAAAACAAAGCATTTTATGAATTACTTTATCGAGCCTTTTTTCATGGATCAGATGACTCTAAAGATATTAGTTCTTATATAAAAAACCAGCTCATAAAAGGAGAAAAAATCTATAAGAATCTGGAAAATTATGGTCTCTGGAAAAATAAAGATTTAAAAATATTCGACATAGGTTGCTCAGCGGGAGGTATATTAAAATTCTTTAAAGAAAGAGGGTTTCAAAATCTTCACGGAATAGAGCCACATAAAAAGTTATCTAAATATGCTCAAACTGAGCTAAGACTGAATGTTAAACAGGGATTTATTGAAGATATAGAAATTGATAAATATGATCTAATAATTATGAGAGATGTTTTAGAGCATCTTCTAGATCCAAATAAGGGCCTAAAAATAGTAAAAGAACTATGTCATAAAGATACAGTTTTATATATTGATACTAATAATCTATGGGTTCCACTTCATGCATGGAAAAAAATATAATTATCACTTTCATTATGCACATCCTTACACTTTTTCTGTCATCTCATTATCTAATCTTCTAAATAAAAATGGCTTTTCATTTCAGCTAATAGATGGTGGTAGAAATATTATAGGGATAGCAAAAGTCTCTGATGAAAATAACAAGTACACTCTTCAGAAAGAAGCTGCTGAAAATATTCGGAAATTTATAAAAAAACATGATCTAATTTATCCAATTATCAAAATACGTAGGAAAATAAGAAAAAAGATTCCTCTCTGAAAACCTCTAAATGAATACTCTCAAACAGATTAAAGAATTTTAAATCTTTAGACCTACTTGAACTTAGAAGATCACCTTAAGATACCGCCCATCATGAATTCTTAGAGCATCAGAATGATATCGATGTATACTATAGCCAATATATCTATCCAGTAAATATTAATGAAAAAAATCTTAATTACAGGTATCACAGGTTTTGTGGGAAGTCACTTGGCAGACTTTCTATTAAAGGAAACAGATGATAAGATTTTTGGTCTAAAAAGACCAAACTCTCAACTCAGAAATATACACCACATTTTAGATCAGATTACATTAATAGATGGAGATTTGATTGATCAAACTAGTTTGATTGAGCTTATCAGAAATGTAACTCCTGATGAAATTTATCACCTAGGAGCGCTTAGCTGGGTTTCTCCAAGTTGGGATATGCCATCAGCTTATATGCAAACAAATGCTATTGGGACTATTAACCTTTTTGAGGCTATGAGGGTTGAAAATAGTAAAGCTAAAGTTTTCCTTTCTTGCACTCCTGAAGAATATGGTGATGTTCCAAAAGAACTTATTCCAATAACCGAAGAAACAAGGATTCATCCTATAAATCCTTATGCTGCAAGTAAAGCTGCTCAAGATATGGTTTCAATGGTTTATTCATCTAGTTATAACTTTCCCATAATTCGAACTAGAGCATTTAATCATGAAGGACCTAGGAGAGGAATATTAGGTGCAAATGCTTCATTTGCATATCAAATTGCCAAGATCGAAAGAGATATGCAAGAACCAATTATCAGAGTTGGAAATTTAGAAGCTACTAGAAATTTTACAGATGTTTTAGATCTTGTTAGGGCATATTACTTAGCAATGGAGAAAGGAGCGCCATCGGAATTATATTTAATAGGGTCACAGAATATATATACGATGAAACAATGCTTGGAGGCTTTAATCAGTCTATCATCTAAATCAAGTGAAATTACCTTTGAAATTGACCCAAAAAGAGTCAGGCCTAATGAGTTAAAAACTTTTATTGGTGATTTCAAAAAGTTCAATGATTTGACTGGCTGGAAGCCTGAAATATCGTTTGAAGATACTATGGCTTCAGTACTAAATTATTGGAGAGAATTCTTAGATAAAGGTTATTATTAATTGGATGTACTTATTACAGGCGTCAATGGTTTTATTGGAAGAAGTATAAGCACTCTTCTTATTAATTCTGGTCATAGAATCATTGGATTGGATATTGATGGCAGTTCTCAGATTGAGGGAATCTATCAATACTATTCGGAATCAATAAATAATAAAAAAATACTAGAAAATTTAGCTTCTAAAGTTGATGTAATTATCCATCTTGCAGCTATCACTGCACACTCAGAAATCATTAATAAGAAGTATGAAACCCTTGAGATAAATCTTAATGGGACTAAAAATATACTAGATGCTTTTAAAGCCTCAAAAAGAGCGAAAAAATTTATTTTTGCTTCTACAGGAAAAGTTTATGGTGATATTGATGAACTCCCAATTATTGAGAAATCAATTACTAATCCGCTTAATATTCTTGGCAAATCAAAGTTGATAGCTGAAAAGCTTATTGATTTTTATTGTGATGATAAAAAAAGTTATGTGATTTTTAGGATCTTTCAGGCATATGGTCCTGGTCAGCAAATCAATTTCTTAATACCAACAATTCTTTCTCAACTTAGTTTGGATATGAAATATTCTCAAACTATTACACTTGGTGACATTAATGCTAAAAGAGATTATACATTCATAGAAGATATAGCTGCGGCTTTTAAATGTGCCATAAGTACTGATACACAGAATGGTCTTCAGATTTATAATATATCCTCTGGAGCTGCATTAAATGCAAAAGATATCATTACAGTTATTGAAAGGTTGCTTGATCTAAAGATTAAAATAAAGATAAATGAGGAATTACTTAGGTCAGATGAGACATCGGTAGAGTATGGTTCAAACTTAAAAGCGAAAAACCTTCTTGGCTGGCAACCAAAATTCTCTATAGAGGATGGTTTAAAAAGAATAATAAAGAATTTATGACATTGATAGCAAAAACTTAAAATGACTATTTTAGATCCAAGAGAGAGAAATCAATTATTTTCTAATGACTCAATTGCTTCTTACCTAAGTGATTACTCTAATGAGTTAAAAAGAGCAATTCAATCTATTGATAAAACTGAACTTAAGAAATCTGAAGAAATTCTAAGTGAATATTATAAAAACAATAAATTTATATTTGCTATTGGTAATGGTGGATCACACGCTATTGCAGATCATCTAGCATGTGATTTTGTAAAAGGTTCTTATAAATCAAGTAAACAAAGATTTAGAGTTATTCCACTTGGGTCCCTATCATCACTTAATAGTGCGGCAGCAAATGATTTTGGGCATGAAAAATCTTTCTCGAAAATAATAGAGTTCCTAGGAGAAGAAGATGGCTTGCTAATTGCTATTTCTTCATCTGGAAATAGTAAGAATATAATTGAGGCAGTTGAATATAATCGGTCAAGAGGAGGAAAAACCATAGGATTGACGGGTTTTGATGGCGGTGAATTAAAAAAAATATCAGATGCTAGCTTGCATGTTAACGCTAATAATTATGGGATCGTTGAAGATGCTCATCAATCTATAATGCATATATTTTCTCAATATTTTTTAAGTAGCACTTAATGAATATTATTCTTTTAGAAGTTGCAGTTGGTTTATTTAGAAACTTATTAGCTAAAAAGCTACTTGAAGAAATATAGTAAATAGATGCAGGCAATAATTCTCTGTGGGGGTAAAGGAACTAGGCTTGGCTTAAAATCAAAGCCGAAGCCTATGGTAATGGTGAACGGAAAACCATTATTAGAGCATACTGTAGACCTTCTTATTGATAATGGTTTTAGTGAGATAATCTTTTTGAATGGACACCTATCAAATAAGATTGAAAAATATTTTACTAAAGAAAAATATCCAAATATAAAAATCAAGCACAAAAAAGAGGTAAAACCTCTTGGTACAGCTGGGTGCATAAATCAAATAAAAGAAGAGTTAGATAATTGGTTCTTTGTTATTTATGGGGACCTAATGATAAATGTCAATTTTAAAAAATTTTATGAAACTGCAAAAAATAATTCAGGGCTAGGTACTTTGTTTGTCCATCCAAATGGACACCCTAGTGATAGTGATTTAATAAAGGTTGGAAATAAAAATGAAATCGAGGAGATATTCTTAAAGCCACATTCGAAAAATTTAATAACTAGAAACATAGTTAATGCAGCAATCTATTGTTTAAATAAAAATATACTTAAACATGTTCCAAAAAATGATGAATCTGACTGGATGAATGATGTCTTTATAAATGTGAAAAACAAGATTTTTGCATATCAATCATCAGAAATAGTATTTGACGTAGGGACAAGACAAAGAATAAAAAAAGCTAGGAACTCCTTAAATGAGAATTTCTATGATAATCATAGGAAAGCAGTTTTTGTCGATAGAGACGGGGTTTTAAATAAGGAGATAAACGGTGTTTATAAGCCAGATGATCTCAAATTATTACCTGGTGTCAGTTCTGCTATTAAAAAACTTAATGAAAAAAATATATTAATAATTTGTGTAACTAATCAGCCAGGAATAGCAAAGGGCTTCATTAACGAAAAAGATCTTGATGGCATACATTCAAAGTTAGAATTTTTACTTGGCAAAGACGGAGCTTACTTAGATGATATTTTTTATTGTCCACATCATCCTGAGAAAGGCTGGAAGGGTGAAAGAAAAGATTTAAAAATTAAATGTGAATGCCGGAAACCAGGTATTAAATTATTTCAAGATGCTATAGAGAAGCATAATATAGATATATCGAATTCATACTTCATTAGTGATACTGTCAAAGATCTTGAACTTACTAATAAGATAAAAATTACGCCTTTGTTAGTTATGACAGGTTACGGTAAAATGCAGGTCTTAAATGATAAAAAAATATCAAGATTTCCTGATTTCAAAACAGCTATAAAAAATATTCTTAACAATTCCTTCCATGATCATATCTAAAACTCCATATAGAATTTCATTAGTAGGAGGAGGTACCGACTTACCAGAATTCTTTGAAAATCATGAAGATGGTGGTGCAGTAATTAGCTTTCCAATTAATAAATATATTTACATTTGTATAAATAATTTATTTGAAGGAAATGGCTATTTTTTGAAATATAGCAATATTGAAAGAATAAACTCAATTGATGAAATTGAGCATAAGATAATACGAGCAGTTTTCAATAAATATGGTGTTAAAAAAGTAGATTTTAGCTCAATTGGAGATATTCCTTCTGGTACCGGTATGGGATCATCAAGTGCTTTTACTGTAGGACTATTAAATTCTGTAAGAGAATATATTGGTAAGAATGAAAAATCTCAATCTGAGCTTGCAAAAGAAGCTTGCGAGATAGAAGTGGACTTCTTGAAAGCTCCAATTGGATTTCAAGATCAGTATGGATCAGCTTTGGGCGGCATCAAAAAAATTTCTTTTAATAAAAAAAGGGATATCAAGGTAGAAAATATTCGCCTCAAGCCATCCTCTATAGAGAAACTTAATCAAAATACAGTTTTATTTTATATTGGTAACAAAAGATCTGCGTCTACAATATTAAAAAAACAAGCTGAAGATACTATAAATAAGGAGCGCACAAGGAAATCTTTGGTGGAAATGAAAAAATTGGCTGATCAACTCTCAAATGAAATTATTACAGATGTTGATTCTGTTGGAAATTACCTGCACCAAAATTGGCTTCTAAAGAGAGCGCTCACGAAAGGTATAACCTCCGAAACAATTGATGAGATATATAAGATTGGCAGAGAAAATGGAGCCACTGGTGGAAAGCTTCTTGGCGCAGGGGCTGGTGGATCAATGTTATTTTATTGCCCTATTGCGAAACAAAAGTCTTTAATTAAATCTTTGTCTAAACTGAAACATATTCATTTTCAAATTGATGAATTAGGAACATCTATTGTAAAGATATGAGTTTACAGAAAGAATAAATTTATTTAATTTTTCTTCTAAAGAAACTTTCCAAAAAATGCATAAGCTCATTCTTTACAGATAATATGGAAAGTAAGCCGAATAGGAATGTAGATAACCACATAAGAATATATATCTCAAAAGTAATAGTTCCAATACTAGAGTTAGAAACTTCTAAAAATTCTGCCCAAATAATCATTGCCCAATTGATAACCCCTAAATAACCTGGGGCAGATGGGATTAAAGTACTTATGGTTGCAATTGGCAAAAATGAGAAGCCATCTAAAAATCTCAGATCTAAAACAACTAATAAAAAATAGGAAAATGCAATCCCTTCTATAAACCATGCAAATGAACTTATTATCAGAACAGAAGCTAATCTTTGAAGATTAAAATATATTACTAGTGCTACTAGAATAAGTAGAAGAATTAAAGTGAATTGAAAATAATTCATGACCAGATTAAATCTTTCAGAGAAAAAATAAAATAGTCCTAAAAATAAAAACATTAAGAAAAGATCTAAAATCTTTTCTGCCAAAATTAACCTAAGATTTTCAGATTTACTAATAATATCCGTGAACATAAATATTCTTGATATATCCCCAATCCTAAAAGGTATTAGTAAGTTTAAGAAGTTGCCAATATAAAAACCCTTTACAAATGCTCTAAGCTTCTCTGGCGAGATAATAAATAAATATCTAAGTGGCTTCAAAAAAAGAGCTAAAGAATACAAAGAAATAAAAAAAATAATATCTTTAGTCTTTATATCCCCTCTTGAAAATAATCCATCAAGCACAGTATATTTATGAGAAATATAATAAATAAGACAGATAGAGATAACGATCCCGATTAATGAATATATAATCCTATAAAGGGTCAACTTCTATTTTTCTTTATGTAATCAATGAGATACTTTGGCCTTCTCTTAACATCATATGAAATTCTGAGAATGTATTCTGAAACAATACCTAGTATCAAAAGCTGTATCCCAGTGAAAAATAGCATCGCTATGAATATAAGAGTAAGCCCCGGAACATATAACTCTGTAAATAACCTTATAAATAAGGCATAAATTATTCCAATAATCCCAAGGAATAACATTAGGATCGCTAAAAAACCAGATAGTCTTAATGGCTTTGTTGAAAAAGAGAAAATTCCATCGAGAGCGACAGATAGACTTCTTAAAAAATTGTATTTTGTATCTCCTGAATATCTTTCAGACCTATTAACCTCAATAATTGAGTATTTATAGCCAGGCCACATGCTAGCTCCTCTTAAAAAAGTTGTACTTTCTCTAAGGCTATTAACAAAACTATAAGCTCTTCTTGAGAGCAATCTAAATTCTCCAACATTTTTTGGGACATATGTATCAGAGAGCAGCATATGGATTGAATAAAAAACTTTGGAAAATAAGACATATATAAGGTTCTTTTTTTCACTTTCTCTCTTAACTAAAACTATCTCAGAGCCTTTTTTATATTCATCTATGAGCATTGGAATTGCTTCTGGAGGATCTTGAAGATCAGCATCCATAATGATAACTGCCTCTGCTTCAGATTCTTGAAGGCCAGCGAAGATTGCACTTGCTTGACTAAATTGCCTGACTAATCTTATTAATTTTATATATTCATATTCTTTAATTTTTTCTTCAATAAGAGAATGTGTTCCATCATTGCTATCATCAACAAATGTAAGACATAGGCTCAGATCATTATTGGTTTTTACAGCATCAATCCTTTCAATGAGTTCATCTATTGTTTCTATCTCATTATGGGTAGGGATAATAAGTTCAATCTTATTTGTCATCATAATATTCATTTAAAAAATCATCAGTATATTTAACTGCACAATTAGTACCTCGATCTTCAGGATATATATTAGCCATACTAATTTGGAAA
Organism: Fidelibacterota bacterium; assembly: GCA_002705605.1. Taxonomy (GTDB): domain Bacteria; phylum Fidelibacterota; class Marinisomatia; order SCGC-AAA003-L08; family D37C17. The sequence goes on from PAJD01000001.1 coordinate 12,765, forward strand.
ATCTTATCTTTGAGCAACTCATTTTTTGGAATCATGGATTTATATCCAATCTCCATGAATGGTTGAGAATACTTTGATCTCCATATAGCAAAATCTTTAATAGAATCTTCAGAAAAATCTGGAAACATTTCTTTAAGTGAGTCCTTACAAACATTTAAAAATTCTTTGTCACTCATTATGAAGTATTTGTCCTCAACCCTGCAATATCTGGAAAGGTAAATAACATGGTACCCGTTATCAACGAATGTATTATCAAAATTTGTATGCTCAATTATTCCAACAAAAGGGAAATTTGGGTCATTAACATTTAGCCAATAAAAATCTGATAACGATTTATCAAGAAACAAGATCATACAAACATTTCCAAGGTAATCTATTCTAGTTAGTTGATTTCTTGTTTCTTTGTCTAAAGATTTTTTGCAAATACTTTCTGTAATTTCAGGAGCAGTTGTAAAAATCACTTTTTTTGCTTGTATCAAATGATTCTGTTCAGATTTTACTTCTAATAAATTCGTATCATTGTTTTCTATTACTTCATTTATCTTACATTCTTTTAAAATATCTGAACCAGATTTAATAATCTCTTCTTCGATTTTATTAGTTAATTCATCAAATGACCCATCAAAATAAATCAAATTTTCTCTTCCATCCTTTGATCTACTTGATCCTCTTAATCCCAACTTTTTCCACATCCAAACAGCTGATAATGATTTATGATCTTCTCCAAATTTTCCGACCAATAGTGGTTTCCATACTTTCTCATAAACCTCATTTCCAAAAACTTTTGTAAGCCATTCTTCAGAGGTCATACCTTCAATGTTAGATGTATCTTTCAAAAATTTAGCATATATGAAACCGAGACCTAATCGAATTCTTGATATTAATGTTAAGGGTTTGAACTTAAGCACATCAATGGGGGTGCTCAGTCTAAATGTACTATTTGCATAATAAACACCTGTCCTTGAAGGTTTTACTATTAATCTTTCTGACAAACCTAACTCATCAATTAGTGCCATTATTTCCTTATCGCCTATGAACCAGTGATGATAAAACTTTTCAAGCTTGATTCCTTTGGAGTAGAAAGTTGATGCAAGCCCACCAAGCTGATCGGACTCCTCAACAAGTAAAACTCTTAAATTATGATTTTTGGATAATTTATAAGTAAGATTTAACCCAGAGTAACCCCCACCAATAACGATAACATCATAAATTTCCTCAGGTATCATCATTATGTTTCCATTTAATAATTAAGGGTCAGAAATCAACTTTGGGTTGATATTCTAAATATATTTATTATATAGCTCTATGCTCTTATGAAAAATCTCATCGAAATAAATCCTAGATGAGTCTGCCAGAAACTCTCCGTTGTGTTCCGTCTTCCAAAATCTTAATGATCTATCTATTCTTAGATCGAATGCATCTTCAACATATTTTTGAACTTCATGATATCGATCAAATACAAAAACCTTATCTATAAATAGCTGATCATTGATATGAGTAAATGCATACTGATCTATATAATGTCTATATTTTTTTATATTATGCTTCTCATTGCACATGATGAAATCATTTAATGATTTAATCTCAACCTGCTTCCTAATTTGATTGTAAAGACTTACAACTTGATCATATGGATTTCTGAGAACAACAAATTTTTCATAACCATTGATATCCAAAAATTCTGCATAATCTTTTATCAGACTATGTGGGTGCCCTCCTTGGCCTTTTTTTAGTTTTCTAAAATGTCCATTGACCGTGAATTTTTCATAAGACATTTCTTCAATTTTTTTTCTATCTAAATTCTGAAATCCATTCTGATTGATGAAGTCTCTATACCTTTTATCTGGCTTTTCCTGCTCATTTTTTTCATAGAAATATTTACTTGAAATAGCAAACTCAAGACTGGTTCCCCCTGTTTTTGGTATATGAATAAATAATTTATTATTTGGATAGAACATATTGAATCATATTAAATGAGCTGGAAGATTCTAAGTGAAATGATTGATTTATGAAAAAGATGAACCGCAACTGCATGTTGTATTTGCATTAGGATTCTTGATAACAAACCTCGCGCCTTGTAGATCTTCTTGAAAATCAATTTCAGCTCCTAAGAGATACTGAATACTCATTGGGTCAACAACAAGCTTTACCCCATTCTTTTCTACCATTGTGTCTGATTCATCCCTACTCTCATCAAAAGAGAATCCATATTGGAATCCAGCGCACCCTCCTCCGGCCACATAAACTCTGAGGTGCATAGCATTATTTTCCTCATCTTGTAATAAGGCTCCAACTTTATTTGCTGCTGCTTCACTAAAGATTATTGCTTCTTCTTGCACTATTCATTCTCCATTAGGTGAATTATAAAAATTAATCGACTTATATGAAAGATATAAATTCGTCTATGACTTGTCTATAGACTTCTTTTTTAAATCCGATTACTTGATTGATTGATTTTTCTGGATCAATCCATTTCCAAGAATCAAATTCTTGTTCAGCACTTTGATCCAAACTTATGAGCTTTGAATCATTATTAAAACAGAGCAAGAACCACTTTTGACGCTGACCAATTACTGTCTTGCCTTTGCCATTCCTTCTAATGTTTTTCTTAGGGAGATTGTATTGATACCAATTATCAGAAACTTTAACGAGATCAATATCTTTCTTCTTTAGGCCTGTCTCTTCAAGCAACTCTCTCCACATTGCTTTTTTTGGGTTTTCGCCCTCCTTTATTCCGCCTTGCGGAAATTGCCATCCTGATTGATACCTTCTTTTGGCGAAGAAAACTTTTCCGTTCGGGTTAGAAATAACAATTCCAACATTAGCCCTATATCCATCATCAAAAATTAGATCACTCATAATAGAAACGGCATCGGCTAGGCTTCGACATCCTCAAAATATTTTTTTCCCGAATTCATTATTTTGACAAAATTTTC